>CAUJHN010000064.1 GCA_963204825.1 Pseudomonadota bacterium | reverse complement strand
GTCTTCTTCTGGCACATTATGCCCACCTTCTTTAACCCTCATTTTTATACGAGCCATATTTAAAAGCGGGTTGTCCAGATACAAATAAACCAGAGATACTTTATATCCGGAATCTTTTGCGTGCCGGATATATTTTGCGTGAGAAGTGCCCGATAACGTGGTTTCAAAGGCAAAACTTTTGCGCTGTTCGACAAATTCATCGAACCGCTTAAAGAAAATTTTTCCGGCGCTCACTCTGGCGCTTTCAGGATTATAGGGCGAAAGCCCCTCGGCAATTTTATCTGTATTGATAAAATCCGTGAAAAGCGCACCCGGCTCTTTCAGATACTTTTCCGCCGCTGTCGTTTTACCGGAACCGTTCGCGCCTGCGAAGATGATGAGTGAAGGAGAACTCATATTATTCATCTTTTTTACCCAAACCAGCTTTGTTTATGCTGTATATATAAATAGCATCTTTAATAGCCTGGTTTAAATCTATTTCGCTAAATTTGTAATCTGTTCCGTCATCATTTCTAAAGGCAGAAACTGGCTTTCCCTCATCATTAACAGCATATGGCGTATGTAACCACTTGTTTCTAATATCGGCGCATTTTCTTGCCTCTCTCAGCCATCGCAATACGATGTCTTTATCTTCTTTCTCAACTAAAGATACATTTAAGAGTTCTTTAAGACGATCACACTTTGTCGAAAAATTCATATGCTTAATAAATATTTGTGCGATTTTTCGACTTCCTACATAACGTTCAATATATAAAGTAATAGTATCATCTATCCCCGAAAAGTCTCGGGCCATACTTCCTAAGACACTTAAAAACTGCTCCGCTTGTACGTTCTTTGCTTTTGTCATCTCTTCTTACTTCCCCGCATCCCCTTCCCGCTCTTCACCGGCGCACTCGAATTCACGCTCCATCCATTCGCCAGTCTCGGGTTGGTCATGACGCCGGTGAGGCCGAGGTCCATCGCCTCTAATTTGCGGATCTGGTCGCGGATGCGGGCGGCTTCTTCGAATTCCAGATCGGCGGCGGCTTTGCGCATGTCGCTCTCCAGTTGTTTGATGCGCTTCTGGAAGGCGGCGGGATTGTCGAACGCCGCCTGATCGTTTTCGGCGAGGCCCATGATGCCGCGCTCCACCTCCATATGGTCGGCGCGTTCGAACACGGAATGCAAAACTTCGGAAATATTTTTCTTCACCGATGCGGGCGTGATTCCGTTCGCTTCGTTATACGCCTTTTGTTTTTCGCGGCGGCGGTCGGTTTCGTCTATCGCGGCCTGCATGGATTTCGTCACGCTATCCGCGTATAAAATCACGCGGCCATCGACGTTCCGCGCGGCGCGACCGATCGTCTGAATCAGCGAGGTGCGGGAGCGCAGATAGCCTTCCTTGTCCGCATCCAGAATGGCGACCAGCATACATTCGGGGATGTCGAGCCCTTCGCGCAGCAGGTTGATGCCGACGAGCACATCGAATTCACCCATGCGCAGGTCGCGCATAATCTCTATACGCTCCAGCGTGTCGATGTCGGAGTGCATATAGCGCACGCGCACGCCGTTTTCATCGAGATATTCCGTGAGCGCCTCCGCCATTTTTTTCGTGAGCGTCGTCACCAGCACGCGCCCGCCCTTTTCCGCCACCAATCGGCATTCAGACATCAGGTCATCCACCTGATGTTCCGTCGGGCGGATTTCCACGGGCGGATCGATCAGCCCCGTCGGGCGCACGACCTGTTCCGCGTAATCGCCGCCCGTCTGTTCCAGTTCATACGGGCCGGGCGTGGCGGAGACATAGACGATCTGCCCGCGCATCTTGTTGAATTCTTCGAATTTCAGCGGGCGGTTGTCGAGCGCCGCCGGCACGCGGAAACCGTAATCGACCAGCGTTTGTTTCCTCGCGCGGTCGCCCTTGTACATCGCGCCAAGCTGCGGGACCATAACGTGGCTTTCGTCCAGAATGATCAGCGCGTTTTTGGGGAGATATTCGATGAGCGTCGGCGGCGCTTCGCCCGGCGCGCGGCCCGTGAGGTAGCGCGAATAATTTTCAATGCCGGAACACACGCCCGTCGCCATCAGCATTTCTATGTCGAACTGCGTGCGCTGTTGCAGGCGCTGCGCTTCCAGAAGTTTGCCTTCCTTCTCAAACCACGCGACGCGGTCTTTCATGTCCTGTTGAATCTGCTTGATCGCCTGCGCCATCGTCGGCCCCGGCGTGATGTAGTGCGAGTTCGCGTAGATGCGCACGCCTTCCATGCGCCCCTGCTTTTCACCCGTCAGCGCGTCGAATTCCACGATGTCTTCGATTTCGTCGCCGAACAGGGAAAATCTCCACGCGGAATCTTCCATGTGGGACGGGAACAATTCCACCGTGTCGCCGCGCACGCGGAACGTCCCGCGCTCGAACGCGATATCGTTGCGTTTATATTGCAGCGTGACAAGTTGCGCGATCAGCTGCTGCCGGTCGAGGCGGTCGCCTTTGCGCAGATCAACCGTCATCGCCTGATAATCTTCCTTCGACCCGATACCGTAGATGCAGGAAACAGAAGCGACGATGATGACGTCTTTGCGTTCGAAAATCGCGCGGGTCGCGGCGTGGCGCATCCGGTCGATCTGTTCGTTGATGGAAGAATCTTTTTCGATGAACGTGTCCGTGCGCGGAACATACGCTTCGGGTTGGTAGTAATCGTAGTACGAGACGAAATATTCCACGGCGTTGTCCGGGAAAAACGCTTTCATTTCCCCATACAGCTGCGCCGCGAGTGTTTTGTTCGGCGCGAGGATGAGCGCGGGCCGCTGTGTGCGTTCGATCAGATGCGCCATGGTGAAGGTCTTGCCCGAACCCGTGACGCCGAGCAGCACCTGATCCGACAGCCCCGCCTCCAGCCCCTCCACGAGCTTGTCTATCGCCGCGGGCTGGTCCCCCGCCGGCTTGAACTCCGAATTGATTTTAAAGGGGGGCGAGTCCTCCATAGGGACGCTCGCCGCCATATTGATCTCTACCGCGCCACGCATGGGAAGAATATAAGGTGAACAAAGCCGAAGTCCAAGCACTTCCGGTTAACAAAATATTAATTGACATAATTATAACAATTGAATAAGGTTTGCGCAAAATAAAGCGACAAAAACAATAACAGAGAGTGTGTGATGAGTTATACGTTATCAGGAGACGCCCGATCACGTGGTTCTTCTTTCAGGCAGGTCGGCCGTCTCCGCATAGGTGATTATGGCGACGGACAAGAAACCCGGGGCTTTGAACCCTTCAAGCCCAAAAGCGGCGGCTATCCCCGGCTGGAGCCAAACATGCCGGTTTCTACCGCGCAACAAATCGGGCTTATTGACCCCGAAACCGCCAAAAGGCTCGGCCAATTGAAAGTTGAGACATTACAGGAAGCCTGGAAAAAAAAAGGATACTCTGGGCGATGGGGCCAGAGGCAGCATTGGAAATGCCCTTGATAAAATCAGAACCGCGTATTTCACCGCCGTGGAAACGAACACGGTGCCAAAGGAATATCGCTGCCCGCAAGGCAAACCACTCTGGATCATGACGCCGGTGGCCGCCCCGGTCCCTGTACGGTAAGGTTTTAAAGGAAAAATGGACGGACTGGCCGTTCAGGCGGCCGCCCTAGGCTCTTCGTTCGCGCGTCCGGGCATGATGACACGAGGCAAGTTGAGAAGATCCTTTTCGGTTCCCATGAAAAAGAGATCGGGAATCCCCGGTTTAACTTCCTGCGCCTTGGTCCAGGCCATATTCAGAAATGTTTCAGGATCCGCAGCCTGAATGCCGCCCATATCTGGAAGACTGGAGCTTTCAACGCGGTACCCTTCCGGCCCCCTGGCGACAAGCACGAAATCAAAGGCCAGCATGTGAATTTCCTTGTTTTTCCATAATGTTATATGTTATGGTCTTTGTGGATTTAACACCTATTATGAGAAAAGATCAAGGCTGGCATGCGTGGCGGACCTGTTACGATAGACCTGTTAAGACACCCGGGCGACCTGCAAATGGGGGATATTATCGGGTTCGACCATTTTCCCGGGCATCTGGGACGCCGGGCCGCCGCCAATGCGGGCGTTCACCTGGACGATTTCAAGGCCGGTGAAAAACCCAAATATCGCGCCATCGTGCTCGGCACCACCCTCGCAAGCAACAATGGCGATAAAGTCGACGGTATTCTGATCTTCCCGCTGGCCCCCATCGCGCGCGATATTTTCATAGAGATGACGAACACCAGATTTGTCATCACGAAGCTTGTTGATAAAAGGCCGACAGGCCTGGATACCGCCAAAAACTGGCAGGTCAATTATGTGCCGATCCATCTGCCTGTACACAAAACGACGATGGGAACGGATGAAGATTTAAAAGTCCAGAAATACGGCACCCTGCCCCACCATCTGATAACCATTATCGCGGATCATACCAAGTCGCTGGTAGAGAGAAGAATCATCCATGTGGGTGTGCAATCAAGCCGCGGTCTTGTGCGAAATTACGATAACCTTCACACGAGTGTTGGACCGGCCACAAGCGCGCAAGCGACAAGAGATGCCGAAGCCGCGGCCGCTGCGGACCATGCAAAAATTGTGGAATTGCGTGCAGCACGCACCCTTCAAGCAAAAATGGAATCCGCAGAATTTACATCTACGCCGAGCGGTAAGCTGGCCCATTCATTGAAACTCGGATTCAATCTGCACGCAAATCCGGACATCAGCCTTGAAGACGCCCATGCGCTTGAACTCATTTCAGAGGAACAGTTTGTCGAACTGGACACCATTGGAGAAAGATTAAGCACGCGAACATTGCGCGGGGTTTACGATGCCTTCGTCAACGATCACGATAAAGTGCTTGATGCTATTACACTGGTAGGGGCCAATGGATCAGCACACTCATTAGATTATAAACGGAGCATGGAAGTTTCTGTAAGAAATGCACTTACTGATTTTTATAAAATTCTGCGCGCAAACCGTAAAGCAGACGATAACAGAAGGCCGATGGTGCAAGAGGCCGTTATCGATTATGTGGCAGCTCCCGCAGCACCGTAAGGATTGCTTTAAAGGCGCCGCCGCGCTATCAA
>CAUJHN010000063.1 GCA_963204825.1 Pseudomonadota bacterium | reverse complement strand
AGCTTCGAAAGAAGAGTTATTTGATGTTTATGCGGGGCGCTGATTTACGTACCACTGAGGGAGATAAAATATGAGCTTTAAAAAAACACATAACGGTCTCGGTCTTGCTGTTAATTTTGCTTTGAGCACAATTAATCCAGGCGATGTTAAAGGTCGCGCTCTTGAGCATATAGCGACGCACGAAAACAGAATGTCTGTTACGCCAAATGCTCCTCGTGCTTCTGTTGGTTACACACCACTCGTTGGTTAATTCAACATATAGCGCGAAATGAAGTTAAAAGGGCCTCATCGAGGCCCTTTGTTTTTTTCTCTTCATTGTCATCCTGAAGGAGCATATTAGCGACTGAACGATCTCATGAGATCGTTCGCTGCGCTCAGGATGACAATTTGCTACTCAGACCGCTCAATCGAAAAGCTTTCGCCGCAACCGCAACGGCCCGTCTCATTCGGGTTGGTGAAGGTAAACCCGCTGCCCATTTGCCCCTCTTCATACCCTATCTCCATGCCGAACAGCATCCAGCTGTTGATCTTGGGGATGAACAGCTTCGCGCCGCCCGCTTCTATCACATCGTCTTCGGCGCTTTCGCTCATGGCGTAATCCATCTGATAGGAATGCCCGGAACACCCCGTGGATTTGATCGTCAGACGCAGCCCGACAGCGCCATCCTTCGCCGCCGCTTTATCCTTAATCGCTTTCGCCGCTTCTGGCGTAATCGTAATCGGTGTCATCATTTCTTCATCCTACACGAACATGTTTAACTGCAACTTAGCGGTCTCCGCCATTTTGGACGGATCCCACGACGGGTCCCACACGATATCGACATCCACGTGCCGCACGCCCTCTATGGGGAATATCGCGCCCTGCACCCATGCGGGCATTTCCTGCGCCACCGGGCACGCGGGGGATGTCAGGGTCATTTCGACATACACATCGGACTTCCCGTCTTCGGCCGCCGTCACATCGATCTTATAAATCAACCCAAGCTCATAAATATTCACCGGTATCTCCGGATCGAACACCTTGCGCAAAGCGGCAACTGCCGCGCGTGCAATCGGATGATCCGAAACCTCAACCTCCGGCGGTTCCGCCATTTCATCGAACTCGTCGCCCACGGCGTTCTTGACCATTTCTTCATCGGCCACATGATCGAACTTCGTCATGACAGCATGTCCTTCGCTTTTTTAAGGGCCTTTACGAGGGAATCAATATCGTTCTGGTTGGAATAAAGTCCAATCGACGCCCGCACCGTTCCCTCTATTCCAAACGATTCCATAAGTGGCATGCAGCAATGATGCCCCACGCGCACGCATACGCCGGATTGATCCAGAACCATTGCGATATCCGCATTACTGGCCCAATCCGCAGTGAAAGATACAATCCCCACCTTCTCCTGCGCCGTGCCGTAGAAGCGCAGCCCATCAACACGGCCAAGCGCACCCGCCATATAATCCAGCAGCTGCTTTTCATGCGCCGCGATATTCGCCTGCCCCGCGGTCCGCACATAATCAATCGCCGCACCAAGACCTATAACCTCAACAATCGCAGGCGTCCCCGCCTCAAACTTCGAAGGACCGCTCTTATACGTCGTGCCCTTAAAAGAAACGGATTCAATCATATCTCCGCCACCTTGATACGGCGGCATCGCCTCCAGCAATTCCGCGCGCGCCCACAAAACACCGACGCCCGTTGGCCCGTAAAGCTTATGCCCCGTAAAAGCCAGGAAATCGCACCCCAGCTCTTTCACATCCACACCGCCATGCACCACACTCTGCGATGCATCGACCAGAATTCTGATATCGGCCTTAAACGCCTTTGCCGTCTTTACCATCCGCGACACAGGATTCACCGTGCCAAGCGTGTTCGATGCGTGCGTTACCGCCAGCAGCTTTGTCTTATCCGACAGCAAATTCTGAAACGCTTCAAAATCAAGCGTGCCGTCTTTCAAAACAGGCACAACCTTGATGGAAAACCCGACCCGCTCCTGCAACAACTGCCACGGCACGATATTGGCGTGATGCTCCATAGCCGTCAGGATAATCTCATCTCCTGCTTTTAAGTTCGTTGATCCCCAGCTTGCCGCGACCAGATTGATCGCTTCCGTCGTGTTCCGCGTAAAAACAACCTCATTTTCGGCAGCATTGATAAACTCGGCTACCTTTCCGCGTACTGCCTCATATTCCTGCGTTGCCACCTGGGACAGCTTATAAAGGCCGCGATGAATATTGGCGTAATGGTGACTCATCACATCGCGCATCTTGTCGATGACGATTAAAGGCTTCTGCGCCGATGCTGCCGTGTCGAGATAGGCCAATTTGTCCTCAAAGACAGGAAAATCCGCGCGACACGCGCTTATATCCGTGATTGCAGCCATTGCTCTATCTTTCCCGTCACAACTTCATGCATGGATTCATCGGAAATGCTCTCAACAGCCTGTCCGCAGAAGGATTGAATTAACAAAGCTCGCGCCACCGATTCCGGTATCCCCCGCGCTCGCATGTAAAATAATGGCTCTTCATCCAAGCGTCCTGTCGTCGCGCCGTGGCTGCATTTCACATCGTCCGCATAAATTTCCAGTTCAGGTTTCGTATCCATCTGCGCTTCCGGTGATAAAATCAATGCGTTCGACAATTGATATCCGTCCGCTTTCTGCGCCACCTGATGCACATGCACCTTGCCTTGAAATACCCCATGCGCTTGATCTTTCAATACAGATTTAAAAGTCTGCTTCGATGTGCAGTGCGGGGCCTGATGCTCGATTGTGATCGTCGTGTCCGCAAGCTGCGCGCTACTTAATAGATTGACGCCGCTGAGCCAGCAATGCGCGTTTTCGCCCGTCAGTTCTCCATGCGTCTGATTGCGGATCGTTCCCGCGCCGGTCGTCAGACAAAACGCTTCATACGTCGAATCCCGTCCGATCTTCACATGCGTAAAAATCGTCGAAACGCCTTTTTCCGCCTCATCGCAAATCCGGTAATGGCGCAATGTGGCATTCTTTCCAATAGTGACCTGAACCACAGTATTCTTCCAGTAAGCGCCCGCTCCGCCTTGTCGCTCAACCACGGTGACCGTCTGGTTATCCTTTACATCAATCACGATGCGCGGACAGATAAACTGCCCGTCTTTGGCGTTAACATCGATTTCATCGTCGCCAGAAATAAAGCGGATATCGCTGACATTCTCGGCATTGATGGCCCAAAGCTCTGTGTCGCGATATTGCTCGGCGCCCGGCGCCTTGGGCTCCAGAACTGCAATCTTGTTTCCCCACCCAAGCGATGCAGGTTTTAAGTCAAGCCCCTTCAACGTCCGCGGCAAGTTCGTATATTTGAACCGCTCGGATTTCGGTGTTGGTATGCGTTCCAATGGCAAACTCATGCCGCAGCTCCCACGATATCCGCATAGCCTTTTTCTTCCAGCTCATGCGCCAGTTCCGGCCCGCCCGTCTTAACGATCTTGCCACCGGCCAGAACATGCACCGCATCCGGCTTGATGTAATCCAGCAGGCGTTGATAATGAGTAATGACAAGGAATGACCTATCCCCGCCGCGCATCTTGTTCACGCCATCCGCAACGATTTTTAACGCGTCGATATCAAGTCCGGAATCCGTTTCATCGAGCACACAGAATTTCGGCTCCAGCATCGCCATTTGAAGCACTTCATTGCGTTTCTTTTCACCGCCGGAAAACCCGACATTAACCGCGCGTTTCATCATCTCGTCGGATATGCCAAGCTCTTTACATTTGGATTTCATCAGCTTCAGAAAATCAATTGCGTCCAACTCGGAAAGACCGCGCGCCTTCCGCACGGAATTCACCGCCGTCTTCATAAACGTCGTCATCTGCACACCCGGGATTTCAACCGGATACTGGAACGCCAGAAACAGTCCTTTGCCCGCCCGTTCTTCCGGCGCCATCTCCAGAATGCTTTCGCCGTTCATCTCGATGTCACCACCTGTGACTTCATATTCCTCACGCCCTGCCAGAACGTAAGACAGCGTGGATTTTCCCGCGCCGTTCGGCCCCATGATGGCATGCACTTTGCCGGGCTGAATTTCCAGATCCAGTCCTTTCAGAATTTCCCGCCCGTCTATTTCCGCCTTAAGCTGCTTTATTTTGATCATGTTTAATCTCACCCGCCATCTTGTAAATTTCTGGATGAATGGCGCGGCGCATCGCTTCATCACCCTTATTGTCTACCACCGTGTCATCGTCATACCCGCCGATGCCGTGCCACGCCATCATCAGATATTCGCAGCCGAACACAGGATCCTTTAAAATCCTCTCCCGCGCCCCTTCAAAAAAATCCACCCACATGTCTTCGTTCCGGCGATGAATAGCCGTTAATATAGTTATCTTATTCAAAAGACCTTCGATCGAATTGCTTCTATCCATCAACATGTCTCTCTAGACCCACAAATCTACCAAATATGGGAACAGGCTTTCTATCATGCTTACCCAAAGCCAACCTCATAAGCCCGGCTACGCTAAAAGATGCCGGATTTGAATCGGACCACCCCTCAAATGCAAAGGACGTTTTAGCATCACCACTTGATACAGGATTTATTGAATACAAGTTCGCGCCATCTATCCCGGAGAATAGGTGCCGCCTTGCGGCTACAAATCCTTTGATGTCGCAAAAATCCATATCCAAAATCCCGTCTGCAATCGGCCTTACTTTATCCTCGTATCCCACTCTAATTTCATTAAATTTATGTTGGATATTGCCAGCTAAAATCCGGTCGAACCCTATCAAGTGAATATGCACATGAGGCAAGCTTTGCGCGCCAGCCCTGCCATCATTGACAGCTATTACGACGTGGGATATGTCTTCCCTATTTTCCATCATAGCGCGGACCCTTTCTAAGGAAAGAGCCCAGCAATTCTCTTCTTCCTGAATAGTTAAATCACTAAGAAGAGGAACACGTCTTTCAGATATTATCAGTTCTGAATAATACCCCTTTTCGTCTGGTATTAAAGTCGTGGGCGCTCCCCACGCATCACCAGATGCATGAAGAAAACAATTTTTGAGACGAAAATTATCCAACACTCCCCTCCAACGAAATAGCCACCAACTTCTGCGCCTCCACGGCGAATTCCATCGGCAGATTCTGCAACACTTCCCGGCAGAACCCGTTGACGATTAACGCAAGCGCTTCTTCTTCTGAAATGCCGCGCTGCTGGCAATAAAACACCTGGTCTTCGGATATCTTGCTCGTCGTCGCTTCATGTTCTAGCCGCGCCGACCTATTCTTGCTCTCGATATACGGCACAGTATGCGCGCCGCACTGATCGCCGATCAGCAATGAATCACACTGCGTGAAATTCCGCGCATTATCCGCGCCGCCCATGATTCGCACCAACCCACGATATGTGGAATCCGACCGCCCGGCCGAAATGGTTTTCGCAATAATCCGGCTCTTCGTATTCGACCCGATATGGATCATCTTCGTCCCCGTATCGGCCTGCTGACGATTGTTCGTGATCGCCACTGAATAAAATTCGCCCTGGCTGTTATCGCCCTTCAAAATACAGGACGGATATTTCCACGTGATCGCCGATCCCGTTTCAACCTGCGTCCATGAAATTTTTGAATTGCGCCCTTCGCAAATCCCGCGCTTGGTCACGAAATTATAAATCCCGCCCTTGCCCTCTTCATCGCCAGGATACCAGTTCTGCACGGTGGAATATTTAATCTCTGCGTCATCATGTGCGATCAACTCGACGACCGCCGCATGCATCTGGTTTTCATCCCGCATCGGCGCGGTGCACCCTTCAAGATAAGACACATACGCGCCCTTATCCGCGATAATCAGTGTCCGCTCAAACTGACCCGTGTTCTTCGCGTTCATGCGGAAATAGGTAGACAGCTCCATCGGGCACCGCACGCCCGGCGGGATATAAACGAACGATCCGTCCGTAAAGACGGCGGAATTCAGACACGCATGCTTGTTGTCCGCGAACGGCACGACAGATCCCAGATACTTCTTCACCAGCTCCGGATGATCCTGCACCGCTTCGGAAATCGAACAGAAAATAACGCCTGCTTCCGCGAGTTTCTTCCTAAACGTCGTCCCGACAGAAACAGAATCGAATACCGCATCCACTGCAACCTGCGGCGCGCCTTCGACGCCGAGCAATACTTCCTGCTCTTTCAATGGAATGCCAAGTTTCTTATACGTCTCTAAAATCCGTGGATCGACTTCGTCTAGCGATTTCAGTTTCTTCATATTCTTCGGCGCGGCGTAATAGAACGCATCCTGATAATCATAGGCCGGAATATCGAGCTTCGCCCAGGTCGGTTCCGGCATCTTCTGCCAATGGCGAAAGGCTTTAAGACGCCAGTCCAGCAGCCACTGCGGTTCGTTCTTCTTTTTGGAAATCAACGTAACGATATCTTCGTTCAATCCCTTTGGCGCATATTCCATCTCGATGTCGGTTTCAAATCCTGCCTCGTATTTGTTTAAGGATTTGACCGTTTCGATGGTTTCTTCGGTGATGGAGCTCATGCCCGCCCCCCGATCATTTGCGCAAGAGACACATTCTCCAAAGCCTTCTGCATGGCATCGTTGACCGGATTCCACTTGCCTTTCATGGAACAGGACCCCGCATGGGAACAGCATTCGTCCGTGCCATCGACGCAGGACGTCAGCTGGACCGGCCCTTCCAGCGCCGCGATTACCGACGCCATATTTATTTCCGTTGGCACCTTGGACAATGCGTATCCGCCGTTCACGCCCCGCGATGACGTAATCAACTCACCCCGCGCCAGCAGCTTCAAAACCTTCGCAACCGTGGGTTCCGGCAGCCCGGTCTTTTCTGAAAGGCCGGATGCAGTCTGCAGTTTTCCTTCCCCCGCCGACATTTCGGCCAGAATGACAACTGCATAATCCGTCAATTTTGAAAGTTTTATCATTTATTTCAACAACTTAGTAATTGGTACTAATAATGTACCAATTACATCTCACGATTTGCCCGGGATTTCAAGCAGAATGGCAAAATATTGTGGCTTAAATGTCTGGGGCACATGAAACTTCTTACGGCCCACCCCCCTCATGTTACCCTTTCAAATATGAATCATCGTTCTCTACTGGGCATATTCGCCGCCACATTGTTTACAAGCGCCCTGCTGATCTTCTCGGTGCAGCCGATGGTCAGCAAAATGCTTTTGTCTCTGCTGGGCGGCAGCCCCTCTGTCTGGAACACCGCCATGGTCTTCTTTCAGGCGATGTTATTGGCGGGATACTGTTACGCCCATTTACTGGCCAAGTACCTCCCATTGAACGTACAGGCCCTTCTTCATCTGGCGCTCTTGTGCCTTTTCACCATTGTCCTGCCGCTGGCGTTGCCGGCAAATATCGTTCCACCGGCAGAAGGCGGACAGGCGATCTGGCAACTTGGCGTCATGCTGACATGCGTTGGCGGCCCGTTCTTCGTTCTGGCCGCAAGCGCGCCGCTCTTCCAGCACTGGTTTTCCTCCAGCAGTCACGACGACGCCGAAGATCCATATTTCCTCTACGCCGTCAGTAACGCAGGCAGTATGGTCGCGCTTCTGGGCTATCCTGCCATCATTGAACCGGTTTTAACCCTCACATTACAGACATACATATGGTTCGCAGGTTATGGCGTTTTAATCTTTCTTACCGCGTT
>CAUJHN010000062.1 GCA_963204825.1 Pseudomonadota bacterium | reverse complement strand
ACGGAATCTTTTTCATCCGGTTTCATGCGGCCGTGGATAAGGCCGACGATATCGCCAAAACGTTCTTTTAAAATGTCATATCGTTCTTCGACTGCGCGCAGATCCAGAATTTCGGATTCTTCGACGAGCGGGCAGACCCAGTAAACACGCGCGCCGGTTTTTATTTGACGATCAACGCCCGCCATCATTTCTTCGTCGCGGTCATTGGAAATAAGCAATGTGTCGATGGGTTTTCGGCCTGGCGGTTTTTCATCGAGGCGGGATACTTCCATATCGCCGTACGCCGTGAGGGTGAGCGTGCGCGGGATCGGCGTTGCGGTCATGACGAGGACATCGATGCCGCGGCCTTTGGAGGAGAGTTGAAGGCGCTGATGCACGCCAAAGCGGTGCTGTTCGTCGATAACGGCGAGGCCGAGATCGTGGAAATTCACGCCCTCCTGGAACAGCGCGTGCGTGCCGATGATAACTTTGGCGGAGCCGTCCGCGATTTTGGCGAGCAACGCTTCACGGGCCTTGCCTTTGTCGCGGCCTGTTAGAATGACGTAGGGAATATTTGCGGCCGCGAGCCACGGGGCGAAGCTGTGCGCGTGCTGCCTTGCAAGGATTTCTGTGGGGGCCATGATCGCTGCCTGCGCGCCGCAATCAATGACATTCATCATGGCCATCGCGGCGACGATGGTTTTTCCAGATCCGACATCGCCTTGTAATAAGCGAAGCATGCGTAAAGGTTCCTTCATATCCGCGTCGATTTCCGCAATGGCAAGATTTTGGGCACGCGTGAGTTTAAAGGGCAGGGCGGATTCCAGTTTTTCGCGAAGAACACCAGAAGGATTCCATGCCTGCCCGTTTTGTTTCCTGAATTTACGGCGGACTAACGCAAGGGATAGTTGGTTTGCCAATAATTCATCGTAGGCGAGGCGTTCGCGGGCCGGCGTTTCCGGTGATAAATCACGCCCATTTGTTGGATTGTGCAACGCTATGACAGCGTCTTTCCAATCCGGCCATTTGTGCAGTTTTTTATAGGCTGGATCGAGCCATTCTTCGAGCGTGGGCAGCATGGTTAGGCTACCCTGAATGGCTTTCCGCACGGATTTGTTTGTCAGGCCCGCTGTGAGCGGATAAATCGGTTCCACCTTTTCGATCGTATCGCGTTTGTCCGGCGTGGTGATGGCATCCGGATGCACGATCTGCCGCGCGTTGTTGTAGACCTCCATCCGGCCGCTGACGACGACTTTGGCGTTCAGCGGCAATTGTTTTTCAATCCAGTCTTTCTTTGCGTTGAAGAAAACAAGATTGCACGGCCCAGTATCGTCCGTGCACCAGACTTTGTAGGGCAGGCCGAATTTGGGAGAGGGAAAATGTTTTTGTACCGTCATTTCGATGGTGACGATTTTGCCGTCTTCCGCGTCCGCGATTTTGGGGGCGTAGGAACGGTCCACGAAATCGACAGGCTTATGCCAGAGCAGGTCGAGGATTTTGCCGCCGCCGATCAGGTGTTCGAATAATTTGACGCTTTTCGGTCCCACGCCCGGCAGGACGGAGAGTGATCGAAACAGCGGGTCTAACGCAAATGGGCGTGGCATGTATTGTTTTTAACAACGGTTCTATCCCTTCACAATGTCATTCTCCGCGAAAGCGGAGAATCCATGGATCCTCCGGTCAAGCCGGAGGATGACAAAGTGGAGAAAGCAGGGTAGAAGAAAGCCATGGAAGACATTGAAAACAGACGCAAACGGCTTATTTTCCGCTCCTGGCACAGGGGCACGCGGGAAATGGACCTGATTATGGGGTCGTTCGCGGACGCCAATGTGCCGGGCATGGATGCGGCCAGCCTTGATTTATATGAAGAACTGCTCCATACACCCGATCCCGATGTATATGACTGGATTTCCGGGCAAAAGCCCGTCCCAGCCAACATCATGAACCCGATTGTCGAAAAACTGTTAGCACACGATTATGCGAGAAGCCGCGACGAAAACCATGCCTGAGACCGAGCCGCGGACAATTTTTGGTTGTCCCGAGGGGCAGGATGCGCGCGTTCTGGCGGATATGGCGCGGGAATTGTCGCGGGCGCGGCGGGTGCTGCTCCATATCGCCGTGGATGATGTTCGCGCGGCGACATTGAAAGAACTGCTGGCGTTTTTCGCGCCGGATGTGCAGGTGGCGCATTTCCCGGCGTGGGATTGTCTGCCCTATGACCGCGTATCGCCGAACCCGGAAATCGTCGCGGCGCGGGTGGCGGCGTTGTCTCAGATCATCGACTGGAAGCGGGATGAGAAATATTTGCCCCGTATTGTGATTACGACCGTCAACGGCGCGACGCAAAGAACGATGCCGATGGCGGCGATTGAAAAATCGGCCTTCACCGCGAAGGTGGGCGAGCGTGTGTCGGTTGCGGGATTGCAGGATTATCTCGTCAGCAATGGGTACACAAGGACCGACACAGTGCGGGAACATGGGGAGTTCGCCATTCGCGGCGGGATTGTCGATCTGTTTGCGCCGGGGCAGGAATTGCCTGTGCGGATTGATCTGTTTGGCGATGAAGTCGAAAGTATCCGGTCTTTTGATCCAGCGACGCAACTGACGGAAGGTAAGCTGAAAGATTTTATCTTGCGTCCGGTGACGGAGTTTTTCCTGGATCAGGATTCCATCGCACGGTTTCGGTCCGGATACCGAGAAACATTCGGGGCCGTAATTTCCGGCGATCCGTTGTATGAAGCGGTGAGTGAGGGGCGGCGGTATAACGGGATGGATCACTGGCTGCCGCTGTTCTTTGATAAGATGAACACACTATTTGATTATGTAGCTGGCGCGTCGGTAACGATGGATCAGAATGCGGCGCAGGCGGCGGAAGAGCGGTTCAAGCAGGTTTCTGATTTTTATGAAGCGCGTAAGACGCTCGAAGAATCCCTTCATAAGAAGAAAAAGAAAGATAAGGACGTGTCCTTGTCCGGCACAGTCTATCATGCGTTGCCGCCCGCGAAGTTATATCTATCCGATGATGAATGGAGCATCGTCACGGGACACGCGGCGCAGCTTATTCCGTTCGGCATTCCGGGAGAAGAGCAGGAAGGCGGCGCGCGTAAGGGACGCGATTTCGCCGACATCCGCGCACTGCCGGATGGAGACTTGTTCGGTGCGTTAAAGACGCATCTGGCCACGCTTAAACAAAAGACGCTCATGGCCTGTTATTCCGAAGGATCACGCGACCGGCTGAAAGGCATGATGGCGCATGCGGGCATTAACCCGATGCCGGAGATGGTTATTCTGGGTCTTGAGCACGGATTTGTCGCGGGTGATCTCGCAGTTCTGAGCGAGCAGGATATTCTGGGTGATCGTCTGACACGCCGGCAAACGCGCAAGAAGAAAAACAACAATTTCCTGACCGAGGTATCTTCGCTGAACGAGGGCGATCTCGTCGTGCACATCGATCATGGGGTTGGGCGGTTTGCGGGGCTGGAGACGTTGAAGGTCGGTGGCATTGCGCATGATTGTTTGAAGATCATTTACGACGGCGGCGATAAATTATTCGTACCTGTCGAGAATATCGAAGTTCTGTCGCGCTTTGGATCCGATGAAGGTGTAACGCAGCTTGATAAGCTTGGCGGGGCTGGATGGCAGGCGCGTAAAGCGAAGGTCAAGAAAGACCTGATGGTTATGGCCGAAGGCCTGCTCAAAATCGCGGCGGAACGGCAATTGCGCAAAGGCGAGAAGTTATCAATCGATAAAGATTCC
The DNA here is from genome assembly GCA_963204825.1 of Pseudomonadota bacterium. Lineage (GTDB taxonomy): Bacteria > Pseudomonadota > Alphaproteobacteria > Micavibrionales > Micavibrionaceae > Micavibrio_A. Next base: position 337 of record CAUJHN010000062.1, on the reverse strand, counting down.
TATGATCTGTTCGCGATGCGATTCCCATATCAGGAAACGGAAGATCAGTTGAAGTCCATTAATGATGTGATTGCCGATCTGGCGGGTGAGCAGCCAATGGATCGTCTGGTGTGCGGCGATGTCGGGTTCGGCAAGACGGAAGTTGCACTGCGGGCGGCGTATGTCGCCGCCATGTCGGGCGTGCAGGTGGCGGTGGTTGTGCCGACGACGTTGCTGGCGCGGCAGCATTACCAGAATTTCTACAATCGATTTCAAGGAACGGGGCTTCGCGTGGAACAGCTGTCGCGCCTTGTTTCCGCAAAGGATATGAAGGCGGCGAAAGACGGTCTGGCCGATG
>CAUJHN010000061.1 GCA_963204825.1 Pseudomonadota bacterium | reverse complement strand
CATGGCGAAATTTGCAAAAGGCGAACTGAAAATTCTGGTCGCCACCACGGTCATAGAAGTTGGCGTCAACGTCCCCGAAGCCACCATCATGATCATCGAACACGCAGAACGCTTCGGCCTCGCGCAGCTCCATCAGCTGCGCGGACGCGTCGGACGCGGCGGCGATAAATCCTTTTGCTTTTTAATGTACGACGAAAAACTCTCCGCCGCCGCGAAGGAGCGGCTGAAAATCATGCGGGATACGGAAGACGGATTCATCATCGCCGAAAAAGACCTCGAACTGCGCGGCGGCGGGGAAATTCTAGGCACGAAACAGAGCGGTTTACCCGTTTTCAGACTCGCCGATCTGGCCGTCCATGGGAACCTCCTGGCCGCCGCCCGGGACGATGTAAAACTGATCCTGTCCAAAGACCCGGAGCTGGAAGGGCATCGCGGCAAGACACTGAAATCATTATTATATTTAATGGAACAGGACCAGGCTATCACTAACTTAAGAGCTGGCTAATATACCAAACTTGCCTTTCTTAATCAATTTCTGGTATTTTGCGCGTGTAGTATTATTGAAATTATTTTCAAGGTTTTCTAAAGATGGCTCCTGATCCAGAAACTATGCCCGGACTTCGTGCAGATGCCCGCCTTGCCCCGCGGAGCGCCCGTCCCCGCACTGACGACGAACCGGAAGCGCCGCGCCGCCAGCCGCGAACAAGATCAGATTTCGCCTCGGCCGCACACAAGGTCAAAAAGGTAGAAGCCGATACACCAGAAGCGCTGGATGCGCTTTATCAGCAATTCCTTGCGAACATTGCCCGGGTCAAAGGATACGGTGCAGAAGAATCCGAAACGCAAAAAAAACATTTCGCGGCGATGCGCAAAGCGTACGGCACAAGCTTCATTGTACCGATTATCGATGGCTATACGCCTGAAGCGCTGATTGTAACGGCGGAAAAGGCAAGACTGGATTCGATAGACGAATCCGCCAGAAAAGCCCTTTTCAATAGCGACAACGGTAAAATCGCTGTTGAAATTGGAAGCATCCGCTTCGAAGCCACGCCAATTCCAACATCACCAAATGATCCAAAGCCGAAAGCTTACAAGGAGTTCGATTACACCGATGCATATAACATGGCCACGGCGGCGCTCTTCAATGAAGAAATGCGGAAAAGGGGCGTTGTGCTTGAAGGGTCAAGGAAACAAAGACGCCTTCTAAAAGCTGCCATCGCGGAAGTGAACAAATCTCTGCCTGAGGGGCAAAAAATCAAGATCACAGGCGGCGACTGGGTTGGAAAAAAGCTGTTCTCTATTCCCCCATATACATCTCATCTGTCACGCGCGGGTTCGGATTTTGTTGGCACTTACACGCCGCCAGCGCCTGCGTCGCCTCCGCCATCCAACGAGCCTCCTCCTTCAGAACCAGAAAAACCTGCCGAGCCGGAAACGCCTTCTGAAACGCTGAAATTCATGGACCTTAAAGATCCCGAGGTACAAAGAAAATATCTTGGTTTGACAAAGTCGGATGGAAGTCCAGTCACAGACGTCAGCGAAATTGATCCTAAATCGGCGCTAGGCTTGTTCTTCGCTCAAAACGAAGGATGGACATTGAAGGATGAAGATCTGTCGGATCAGCTTGCAGAAGATGGCTTTGCAAAAATCTATGTGAATGAAGACGGCGTTGTTAAGGGGCTAATCGTCGGAAAAATTTATCACGTACCGCTCGATTCTGGAACTGTAACCACCGCCGTTCCTACCTATACTTTGGTGGCAGATGGCGATCTGGAAATTGCACAGGAGCTGGCTGAAAAAACCGTTAAGGAATTACAGGAAAAAGAAAATGTTGGGCCTCTATTCCTGGAAGTCGGCGCTGATGATGATACGACCCGCCCTGTTTATTTGCCGACATCCGTTCCAGTCAGCTACGAACAGCCTCGGTATGCAAACACGGACAGAGCAGAAACCTACGGCCTTCATGCCGTATTCCCGGATGGATATACCGATGAACAAAAATCCAAAGTGACAGCAGCGCATTTGCTTGCGTTCCTTCGTGACTATGATGGACAGCAAGAAAATCCTGTTACAGGCGATGCCTCCCCCGCTCCGGACTTGGCGGACGGGGCATGGCACAATCCTCGTAATGAACAACTGGCAGCGTATTATGAAGAAAAATTAAAAGATCCCGGCGTTTGGCAAGACCCGGAAAAACTGGCATCCGTTCAACTGGCGGCATATGCTGAACCAGAACTTATAGTATCCAATGCTGTTAAAAGCGCGATTATTGCCAGACTTGATCCCGACGGTGATGTGGAAGGTAGTTTGAATAACCAAACAATCAATTTCTACTGGAAACACCTGGACGATAATGCAAAAGCCGATCTCGAGAGAGAAGCGGCCGCAGCGCCAGAAACTCCCCCGCCTTCAGCCGCAAAACAGGCAGACGGAACTGCAGCCGTTTTTGAAGGAGCGGCACGGGGCGCCCCAACGCCAGCCGAAGAAGAACCGTCGTCGAAAGACAAGTACGGTCTTGATAAGAAATTTTGGGATGGGATCAGCAGCGAAAACCCTACAGATCGTCAAAGAGCAAAACACTTTTTGGAAAAGCCCGGCATGCTGGAAGCATTAGAGGAGCACGGCATGGTTTTGGAAATATTGCCAAACGGCAATTACAAAGGCTGGGAAGATAATTTAGGAGACTTTTGGAAATTATTAGAAGAGTGGGAAAAGCCAACCATAGCTGACCTCGCCAAGAGAGCAGAAGAACACGCTAAACCTTCCAATGGAACCCGCACGCCGCCGCCTCGCCCGACTGCGCCCTAATCATCCTCTCGCCGGCGGGGTGATAATCCCCCCCGAGGCGATGAGTTTTACGGCCTCTTCCACGCTCATGGACAGATAAATCACGTCTTTCTTCGGCACAAACACGACGAAGCCGGCGGTTGTCGGCGTGACGGGGATGTAGATATTCAAAACCTCACTGCCGCCGCCCACGCTCTGGATTTCGCCTGGCGTCACGCCCGTCACAAAGCCAATGGCCCATGAATTCGGATGCGGATACTGGAACAGAACAACCTCGCGGAACGCTTTTGATTGCTCCCCGATCGTCATATCCAGAACCTGTTTCAACGCGTTATAGATCATCCGGACGATGGGCATGCGCAGCACGATGAATTCAGACGCGCGGATAATCACGCGCCCGACGAAATTCCGCGCCATAAAACCGATAACGACAAAAAATACGGCCGTGATGATCAGGCCGAGCCCCGGAATTTCAAACGGCAGGTAGGTGTTCGGGTTAAATTCATCCGGCACGATCGTGGCGACCACCTTATCGACGGAATTCAAAAACCACCACGCGCTCCAGATCGTGATGGTAATGGGAATCGTCACAATAATGCCGGTAAAGAAATACCGCCGAAGGCGGGCCATGGCGCCGTCTTTTTCGCCCAGCGCTTCTTCCACTTCATCTTCAATGGAATGCGGCGCGTTCATATTACACCTTCATCTTCGTGCGCAGATATTCTGCAACTTTGCTCATGGAAATGCGTTCCTGCGCCATCGTGTTGCGCTCACGCACCGTCACTGTGTCATCATTCATCGTGTCATTGTCGATGGTGAAGCAGAACGGCGTGCCGATTTCATCTTGTCGCGCATATCTCTTGCCGATATTCTGTTTGATATCCAGATCGACCGGGAATTCTTCGCGCAGCTCCATATACAGCTTCTCCGCCTTTTCCGGATGCCCGTCTTTCGCCATAAGCGGCAAAATGGCGGCCTTCTTCGGCGCGATCTTCGGATGGAAGTTCAGGTACACGCCCGACGGTCTGTTCGGGTCCGGCGTGAACGCTTCGCAGAGCAATGCAAGAACACCGCGCGTCAAACCGGCGGCGGGTTCGATGACATGTGGAATGTAACGGTTCTTCGGATCGTCCGGATCGATATATTCCATCTTCTCACCGGAATGCTGCTGGTGCTGCGTTAAATCGAAATCGCAGCGGTGGGCGATGCCTTCCAGCTCTCCAAATCCCGGCGCGGTGAACGGGAATTTATATTCTATGTCGGCGGTGCCAAGTCCCGCCTTCGCATAGTGCGACAATTCGTCGGAATCGTGGTTGCGCATTTGCAGATTTTCATCGGACAGGCCAAGATCCTTCCAGAATTTCTTGCGCTCTTCAAACCAGAACTTCTGCCACTTCGCGGCGTCATCCTTATGGCAGAACCATTCCAGCTCCATCTGTTCGAATTCACGCGACCGGAAAATAAAATTCCGCGGGTTGACTTCGTTGCGGAAGGCCTTGCCGATCTGCGCAATTCCGAACGGGATTTTCACGCGGGAAGAATCCAGCACGTTTTTATAATTCAGGAATATCCCCTGCGCCGTTTCCGGGCGAAGATACGCCTTTGAATCTTCATCCGCCGTCGCGCCGACGTAAGTCTGGAACATCAGGTTGAATTGTTTTGGCGGCGTTAACGTCCCTACTTTGCTTGCGTCCGGTCCAATAACTTTCTCCAAGAAATTTGGAACGTCTTTGTACATTTTTTCAAACGCACCCATCGGCGCATTCGCTTCATAAGCGATACCCAATTTTTTTAGTCGCTTTTGAATGATCTCCTGATCCGCATCTTCATCGAACGCGATATAAAAATTGTCGCCCTTTTTGTCGACAACCGTCATGGCCTTCAGCTTGTCTTCGCGATACCGCAGCTTCGTTTCGCGGCAATCCACCATTGGGTCAGAGAACCCGCCGACGTGACCGGATGCGACCCATGCCTTGGGATTTTGAATGATGGCGCTGTCCACGCCGACGATCTGCACCGGGTGTCCATCGGGGCCGATCGGCGGGCACGTCACCATGCGTCTCCACCACAGATCGCGCAGGTTGTTCTTCAATTCCACACCCAGCGGGCCGTAATCCCAGAACCCGTTGATCCCGCCATAAATATCTGACGCTGGAAAAACAAAGCCTCTGCGCTTGCACAGGGCGACAATGTCTTTCATGTCTTTGGTGGCGGTCTGGGAGGTTTCGGCTTTGGCTGGCTGCATAATCATTCCTTTTTCTTTTCAAAGGAATGTATAGGGAATTACCCTGTTTCCGCAAGGGAATGTGTGAAGATCTGGCCTGCCGAGCCGTAGCCCTTAAAGGGCGAAGGCTGGTGATCGCTCCGGGATTCGAACCCGGGACCTACTGATTAAAAGTCAGTTGCTCTACCGGCTGAGCTAAGCGATCAATTGCCGATGAAATTAAGCTTTCGGACCATAAGAATCTAGGGGGCGTCCGTCAAGGTTTGTTTTTATGTTTTTGCCCCGATTTCTCAAAAAACATGGTTTTAAGGGCGCCGTGCCCCCTTTCCGAGGGATTTCAAGGGTTTCAATCCTATTTCCGGCCGTTCAAGCGGCCCAGCGTGGCGGGCGTCACGAACTCCGAAACGTCCCCGCCCAGCGCGTGTATCTCCTTCACGAAGGACGCGGACACGAACTGCCATTTGTCCGCCGCCATCAAGAACACGGTTTCGATTTCGGGGGCAAGCCGCGCGTTCATGCCCGTCATCTGGAATTCGTAATCGAAATCCGACACGGCGCGAAGCCCCCGGAAAATACAGTTCGCGCCGACATCGGCCGCGAAATGCACCAGAAGGTTGCTAAAAGGGCGCACTTCAATCTCGCAATATTTTTCGGGAAGATTGTCGCAATCCGTGCGCACCATCTCCAGCCGTTCTTCCAGCGAAAAACGCGGGCCTTTGCGGCCATTGTCCGCAACGCAGACGATCAGCCTGTCGACCTGCCGGCTCGCCCGTTTGATGATGTGGAGGTGTCCCTTGGTGATGGGATCGAACGTACCGGGGTATATACCGATGCGGAGCTTGAAACCTGCCATAACGCTACGCCGCCTGCTTCAAGATAAATTCGTATTTCCGGCGAAGATAAGGACGGCACAGCGGATACAGCGCGCGTTGCTGGGAGAGCGTCAATAATGGAAATCCTGTAAGCGACCCGCGGCATTTTTCAGACCCGCAAAGACATTGGATATTCCATTCCGGGTCGTCTTCCGCCGTCGCATAATCGAACGTCACTTCCTCGCCCGCCTGTATGGCGCGAAGGGCTATAAAATGCCGGCCGTCTTCGGTAAAGGCCAGGTTGGGTTCGCAGGAATGATTGATGTAATCATCCGCGTTTCCCTGCGCGACCATGAACAGATCATCGTCGATCTGCAGAACGCCCACTTCGTCCAGGTCGATCGTATCGAGCTGCGTTCTATGAATTGGTCGGCCCGTCAGGGAATGCACGATTGTCCCCTCCGGGATATCACGTACGGCAAAGGCGCCATGACCTGACAGGCTTGTATCGCGGGCTGCAATGTAAGGGCCGGAAATCATGGCCGGACAATAGGCGGAAATGCGGTTTTTTACAAGAAATAGAGCGTAATGAGCGTCGGCATCTCCACAAAAATTAATCCCCCAAACGGGGGATTAATCGAGGAATGAAACGCGTAAAAACTTAACTTACCTTTAACTTTATTTCCTGGCTTCCGCCGCCCGTCTTTCCTGAGCTTCTTTGGTAACTTGGGCGCTGATAACGGCTGACATGGCCTCGCCTAGCTTGTGCATTCCTTCAATAAAATCATTCATTTATGGACCCTTCCCAACTGATATAGTCAGGATCCCACAAATTTATGAAAATTGATTTAATTGCAAGAAAAAGGCCGGAAAACCGGCCTTTTTACAATTATTCCGCTGCAGATTCTTCCGCCCCTGCCGGAGGCGCGTCATCTGGGGTAATATCGTCATTGTCCCCCTCCTCCTCAATCAGCCATGCCACGGAAACAACCTTTTCGCCTTCTCCGACCTTAAAGAGCGTAACACCCTGCGCGGAACGTCCCGTGAAGCGCACGCCGCCGATCGGCATGCGGATCATCTGCCCCATGTTGGAGATCAGCATGACCTGGTGCGAATCCGTGACCGGGAATGTCGCGACGACCGAACCGCCGTTCTTTTGCGTCAGTCCCATGTTGGTAATACCCTGCCCGCCGCGTCCCGTCAGTCGGTATTCGTACGCCGACGTGCGCTTTCCGAATCCGCCGTTGGTTGCAGTCAGAACGAACTGTTCTTTCGATTGCAGCTCCTTGAAACGTTCCGGCGATAACGTAAAGTTACCGGACGCACCTTCTTCGACATCCATGCCTTCCTCATCGGCGCCGCGCAGCTTGTTCGCGGCTTTCAGGTAGGCCGCGCGCTCATCCGGCGTCACATCCACGTGTTTCAGCACGGACATGGAAATGACTTCATCGCCTTCCGCCAGTTTGATCCCCCGCACACCGGTCGATGTTCTACCGGCAAAAACGCGGATATCATCCACGGCGAAACGGATAGCCTTGCCCTTCGCCGTCGCCAGCATGATATCTTCATCCGGCGCACAGATCTTGACGGATACGAGCTTCTCGCCCTCTTCCAGCTTCATGGCGATCAGGCCGTTCGCGCGTATGTTCTGGAAGTCGGTCAGCTTGTTGCGGCGGACAGATCCGTGCGACGTTGCGAACATGATATCCAGCTTGTCCCACACCTCTTCATTTTCCGGCACGCGCAGGTAAACCGAAACATTCTCGCCTTCCTGCAGCGGCATCAGATTGACGAGCGCTTTACCCCGTGAGGTCGGCGTCGCGAGCGGCAGCTGCCATACTTTCAGCTTATGCGCGATCCCACGGCTGGTGAAGAACACAATCGGCGTGTGCGTGCTCGCAACGAACATGTCGGATACGAAATCGTCGTCTTTCAACGCCGTGCCTGAACGCCCTTTTCCGCCGCGGCGCTGCGCGCGATAGGTGTCGAGCGGCACACGCTTGACGTATCCGGCGTGGCTGATCGTCACCACCATGTCTTCACGCTGGATCAGCTCTTCGATATCCATTTCGAATTCGGAATCGACCAGCTGCGTGCGGCGCGGCGTGTCGAACCGGGTTTTGATATCGATCAATTCATTGCGCAGGACTTCCAAAAGCTTTTCCCGGCTGCCCAGAATTGCCAGATATTCGGCGATGGCATCCGTTATTTCTTTCAGCTCATCGCCGATTTTATCACGTTCCAATCCCGTTAAACGGTGCAGACGCAGGTCCAGAATGGCCTTCGCCTGCGCTTCGGACATCTGATAGGTGCCATCTTCGCTGACCAGATACTCAGGGTCATCGATAAGCGCGATCAGCGGCGCGACGTCGCCGGCGGGCCAGCGTTTCGCCAGAAGCCCTTCTTTTGCCTCCTGCGGCGTCTTCGCATTGCGGATCAGCGAAATAATTTCGTCGATATTGGCGACGGCCACGGCGAGACCCGCCAAGATGTGCGCACGTTCCCGCGCCTTGCCGAGTTCATAAATCGTCCGGCGCGTAATGACTTCTTCACGGAATTTCACGAACGCCTGAATAAAATCTTTCAGCACCAGAATGCGCGGGCGGCCGTGGTCCAGCGCCACGAGGTTACAGCCGAAGGACGTCTGCAATTGCGTGTGTTTGAACAACTGGTTCAAAACAACATCGCCCGTTGCGCCTTTTTTCAGTTCAATAACGATGCGCACGCCGTCGCGGTCGGATTCGTCGCGGATCTCGGAAATATCCTCGACGATCTTTTCCCGCGCGACTTCGCCCAGACGGACGAGCAGGTTCCCCTTGTTCACCTGATACGGGATTTCATGCACGATGATCGCTTCACGGTCTTTCCCTACTTCTTCAAACGAAGTTTTGGAACGCATCGTGATGGATCCATTGCCGGTGTGATACGCGCTTCGAATGCCTGCGCGGCCCAAAATCAACCCGCCTGTCGGGAAATCAGGACCGGGAATAATCGTGTTCAGTTCTTCATTGGAAATTTCCGGATTGCCGACATAGGCCAGGCATCCATCGACGACTTCGCCAAGATTGTGCGGCGGAATGTTGGTCGCCATACCAACGGCAATACCGCCCGCCCCGTTGACCAGCAGGTTTGGAATACGTGCCGGAAGAACTTCAGGCTCCTGCAAGCTTTCGTCATAGTTCGGGTGGAAATCGACCGTTTCCTTTTCAAGATCTTCGAGCAGTGCGTCTGCGGCTTTGTTCAGACGCGATTCCGTGTAACGCATAGCGGCCGGCATGTCGCCATCCATGGAACCGAAGTTCCCCTGGCCGTCGATCAGCGGCAAACGCAAAGAGAAATCCTGCGCCATGCGCACCAACGCCATGTAAATCGCCTGGTCGCCGTGCGGGTGATATTTACCCATGACATCCCCGACGATCCTTGCGGATTTACGGTATGGCTTGTCAGAGGCATATCCGCCTTCACGCATGGCGTAGAAAATACGGCGGTGAACCGGCTTCAATCCATCGCGCAGATCAGGCAGCGCGCGGCTCACAATCACGCTCATCGCGTAATCGAGATAAGATTGCTTCATCTCGTCTTCGATGGTGACGGTAGGAGTTGTCGGTTCTTTTATGGCGGTTTCAGACATGATTTTTACGCTACTTTCGAGAGTCGTTTTTCAATGGATTTTTGTAGCAAAATCAGACCGTAAACACAAGCAAATGCGGGGCACTCTCCCACATTTTAAACACTTGAAAATCGAGGGTTTTTTACTGCTTCGTACCCGTGCGCAGATCAAGCATCGCCTTATCCAGCATTTTGGTCATAGCGGGGCGCAGCGCAAGTTCGTAATCTGCTGTCTTTTCGGAAATGGAACGGCCAGCGTCCGACCCGTAAAACTCAATCATGGCTTTCAGCTCTTCTTCCGTGAATGTATCGGCCATGGCCTTGATGGATTCTTCTTCCAGCTGATCGAACTGGATGGATTTACGCATGGCGGCCTTCACTTCGGCGCGCTTTTCCTCCGGAAAATTCTCGGAAACAGATTCGATCGCTTTTTCAACGCGCGTACGGATCGGCCATATTTCATGCATTTTTTCCGCCAGCGCCAGGCGCTCGGGAGATATGGCATTCTCTGCCGCAACAGCCACCCCGTCCTCCTGCGCCATGGCAGGAACGGAAAGCATCAGGGCGAGCAAGAAAAGGCAAATACGGAGCATTCTTCTATTCTACTTAAAAAGGGATTTCGTCTTCAAGTTCGCTCACGGGCGTACGGGACGATTTTTGAGGAGCTGCATACCCGCCGTCATTATAATCGCTCTGTCCCGGCGATGAGAAACCACCGGAAGAAGCGCCTGATCCCTTGGAATCCAGCATCGTTATTTCTCCGCGGAACGGGCGCAGGACCACTTCGGTCGTATATACCTTCTGCCCATCCTTATTCTCATAAGAACGCGTTTCCAGCTGCCCTTCGACATACAGCTTTGCACCTTTTTTAACGTAGTTTTCACATACGTTGACCAAATTCTGATTGAACACCACGACGCGATGCCATTGGGTGTTTTCTTTACGCTCGCCTGTGGCTTTGTCTTTCCAGCTTTCGGATGTCGCGATGGAAAGGTTGCACACCTTGTCGCCCGATTGCATGCTTTTGATTTCCGGATCGTTGCCGACATTGCCGACAAGAATGACTTTATTTATGGAACCGGCCACGAGAGATACCCCTTTGTTTGAATTGATCGGGCTACTATAGACCAAATGCAGAACGGGTCAACCGCGCGGGACGATCCATCCACAAAGCATCCCGGTGAAAACCGGGATGCCGTGAAGGATGATTAAGCGGCTGCTTTATACTCGACTTTTTCCGCCGCCAGCGCTTTCTGGTAGGAAGGACGGGCGGAAATATTCTGGAACAACGCCTTGCATTTCGGGCCGAATTTATAATTCTGCGGGTTCCAGTTGGCGATCGTCGTAATCAGGAAGTCACCCGCCGTCGGCTCTTTGCCGCACAGGTACGGGCCGTTTTTTCCAAGCTCGGCTTCAACGAAATCCCAAAGCCCCTGAATTTGCGCACGCGCGTTCTTCAATGTTTCTTCGCGCGCGGCTTCCGGTACGTTCACATTCGTCCAGAAGGTGCGACCATAGGCGGGGTGCAGGGTAGCGTTGCAGAACATCAACCATTGCAGTGCCTGCGCACGCTCCCATCCGCTTTTCGGGATCAACTTGCCTTCCTTATCGCACAAATACGTGATAATAGCCGCGCCTTCTATCATCGGCTTTCCATTTTCAGTCATGCAGGGCACATTACCGCGCGCATTCACTTTCAGATATTCAGAGGATTTCAGTCCGTTCGGGCCGTCGCCAGCTTCCATGATATTGATCTTCGGGTTCAATCCCAACTCGTTCATCACGGCGTGCACGGCCATGGAACAGGATCCGGCCTTCGTATAAAGTTCATAAGACATCAATTTTCCTCCTAAGGGTTTCTTTGCCTAACCATCTAGACCATCCGGTCAATAATCAAGCCCTTGTGCGAAAAATAATACCGTGCAAGGAATATCTCCCCATGAATCTGCACCGTTTAGACATCGCAAAACTACCCGAAGCCGTTCCGAACCTGCCGAACAGGCTGTTTCCGTTCATCTGGTATTTCGTGCGGCAGGGTAAGGCGCAGTTCGCGTGGATGGGACTGATCTATGCCTTATCCCACAGCATGGAAGCCCTGCAATATTATTACATCAAGGTTCTCGTGGACGGTTTTACCGCGGCGTCCGGTATATCGGACCTGCTCCACCAACTGGCCATCCCCCTGCTGACCTTTGCTGTGTTGATATTGATGGGGCAACCGGCGCTCGCGCGCTACGCCCAATGGCTGATGGCTAATATCCGCCCAGCATTCAGCAACCTCATGCGTAGGCAACTCGCTCTATACATGCACAACCACAGCTATGGCTATTTCCAGGATGATTTCGCTGGGCGCCTTGCCAGCAAGGTTATCGAAACGCCCTCCGCCATTGCCAACACAGTTCAGACACTGACAAGCTCCGTCGGACTTGCCTTTTTCTCGCTTGTCGTTTCTTTCATTTTGTTTGTGAAGGCCTATTGGCTTTTAGGTGCCCTCACACTTTCGTGGACACTGATTTACGTTACTCTTTTGCGTATCTACATTCCCCGTATTCACAAAGCCGCCAAAGAATCTTTCGATGAAACCAGCGTGATCCGCGGGCGTTTCGTCGATACACTGACCAATATCCTCACCGTCAAGCTTTTTGCCCGGCGCGGACACGAAGACAATTACCTTATGAGCACGCTCACCCGCGCCACAAACCGTTCTCAGGTCATGATGCACACGATCAACGGGATGCAGGTATGGCTGGAAATCATCAGCATCCTCTTTATTGCCAGCGCCTTTTCAATCTGCATTTACGGCTGGGATGAAGGTCAGTTAACGCCAGGCGATGTAGCCATGATCCTGCCCCTCGCCATTCGCTTGATGAATATGTCGTGGTGGATGTCGGACGTGTTCACGGGCCTTTTCGAAAATATGGGACAGATCCAAGAAGGCATGGAAACCATCACCATCCGCCACACTGTCACCGACGCGCCCAATGCACCGGCCCTGCAAGTCGCCAAAGGGCAGATCGATTTCAAAGACGTGAACTTCTCCTATGGCACAACCCCCGTTTTCAAAGATTTTAATCTTTCCATCCTCGCAGGACAGAAAGTCGGCCTGATCGGGCCAAGCGGCGCGGGAAAAAGCACATTGATGCAATTGCTGTTACGCCTTTATGATATTCAGGAAGGCTCTATCAATATCGACGATCAGGACATCAAAACCGTGAGGCAGGACACGCTGCGCAGCCAGATCGCCGTTATTCCGCAGACAACGGACCTGCTCCACCGCTCCATCTATGACAACATCCGCTATGGCCGCCTCGATGCCTCCAACGAAGAAGTCATCGCCGCCGCCAAGCGCGCCTATGCCGATGATTTCATCCGGGACCTTGCCGACAAAAAAGGACGCATGGGGTATGACGCGCATTCCGGCGAGCGTGGCGTGAAACTGTCCGGCGGTCAACGCCAACGCATCGCCATCGCACGCGCGATTTTAAAGAACGCGCCGATCCTCGTGCTGGACGAAGCCACGTCCGCGCTGGATTCTGAAAGCGAACAACTCATTCAGGAATCTTTGAAAGATTTGATGAAAGACAGAACCGTTCTCGCCATCGCCCACCGTCTCTCCACCATCGCGCACATGGACCGCCTCATCGTCCTCGAAAAAGGCCGTATCGTCGAAGATGGAACGCATGATGACTTGCTAAAACTGGACGGCCTCTACGCCCGCCTCTGGAACCTGCAAAGCGGCGGGTTTTTGCGTAAACAGGCCTAAAGCTTATTGGCGACCTTTAGCTCAGAAATAAATCAAGCGCTCTTCGAATGGCCGTTAAATGCGCCGTGGGCCTCAGGGACTTGCCCTTCCATCGCTTCCAGCCTGTCGATGTAACTATCTAGCGACATTCTTAAAAGAGGAAGACGTTTGCCATCCATCAAAAGTATATTGCCGAGAATTCCATTTACACAATGTGCAACTTTGCACTCAAAAGAGTCTGCAGCGTTTTCCGCTGGAAAGCGTTGTGCAAGGCCTTGCGTAATTTCATTTAAGGCTTGAATGCTGCCCGAAACGACTGATTGAAAGTTTCTTTTTAATTCCTGTGTCATGCTCTGCCCTATTTTTCATATCGCTACAAAATCTATTTGGAAAATACAACGGAAAAATCGTTAAATTCTGCTTGCGGACCAGACGGGTGACATATATAAAAAGATATGGAACAAACAGAGAACATCTTTTCTGCAGAACACCAAAAATCATACTTCGATACGGAAGCCATATTCCGTTCGCTGGAAGGCGTTTGGCGTTTTACGCGGCAGATTAAAGGTTCCGGCAAGATGAACGGCACGGCAACCTTCATCAAAAAATCGCCGACGACCCTGTTCTATAATGAAACCGGCCTGCTGAAATTGAATGACGGACCTGTTTTTGAAAGCTATAGAAACTACATTTATGAATGGAAAAACAAAAAGATCACGGCCTTTTTTGAAGACGGTCGGTTTTTCCATGAACTGGAATTTGAAACGGACGTTGATGCAAAAGCGCATCATGAATGCGGGCTGGACCTTTACAGGGCCAGCTACCATTTTGAAAAACCAACCGCATTCTCATTGCAATGGGCTGTCACCGGCCCGAAAAAGGATTATATGATCCTGACCAATTTTGAAAAACGGATAACATGCTGACAAAAATTTCGGTCCGCGGCGCGCGGGAACATAATTTGAAGAATGTGAATGTGGATATTCCGCGTGATAAGCTCGTCGTGGTGACGGGCCTTTCCGGCTCCGGCAAATCCTCCCTCGCCTTCGATACTATTTATGCGGAAGGGCAGCGTCGGTACGTTGAATCCCTCTCTTCTTACGCGCGTCAGTTTTTGGAGATGATGCAAAAACCGGACGTAGATTCCATCGAAGGTTTATCGCCCGCCATTTCCATCGAACAAAAAACGACGAGCAAAAACCCGCGCTCCACCGTCGGGACTGTCACGGAAATAAACGATTATATGCGTCTTCTGTGGGCGCGCGTCGGTGTTCCCTATTCCCCCGCCACCGGCCTGCCGATTGAATCGCAAAGCGCATCCCAGATCGTTGACCGCATCATGGCGATGCCGGAAGGCACGAAACTTTTGATCCTTGCCCCTACCGCGCGTGGCCGCAAAGGAGAATACAAAAAGGAATTTAAAGAATATCAGGCAAAGGGTTTTCAACGTGTAAAGGTGGATGGCACGGTCTATGAAATCGCCGATGTGCCCGCGCTCGATAAGAAATACAAACACGATATCTCCGTCGTCGTGGACCGCATCGTCGTGCGTCTTGATATCGGCAATCGCCTTGCCGACTCCGTCGAAACCGCCCTGCGCCTCGCCGATGGATTAATGATTGCAGAAGAAGCGGATACGGGAAAAGAACATTTATTCAGCGAAAAATTCGCCTGCCCTGTGTCAGGTTTTACCATAGCAGAAATTGAACCGCGTCTTTTTTCCTTCAACTCTCCGCACGGCGCCTGCCCATCCTGCGACGGTCTTGGCGAAGTTTTGAGCTTTGACGAAAACCTTGCCGTGCCGGACACATCGCTATCCATTGAAGACGGCGCGGTTGCACCATGGTCGAAAAGCTTCTCCCGCTATTACATGCAAACGCTGGAGGCCGTCGTCAAAGCCATGGGCGGCAAAATGACCACGCCGTGGAACAAGCTGAAAGAAGATGTCCGCAACGCCGTACTTTACGGCACGGAAGATGAAATCACCTTCACCTATGATGACGGCTCGCGTTCTTACACGACTACGAAACCCTTCGAAGGCGTTCTGCCGAATCTGGAACGCCGCATGGTGGAAACGGATTCCGATTCCACGCGTGATGAACTTTCCCAATATCAAATGTCGCTTCCGTGTGAGTCGTGTAAAGGCTACCGCCTGAAACCCGAAGCGCTCGCCGTAAAGATCGCCGGCAAACATATCGGGGAAGCATCAGAAATGAGCATAGAAGACGCGCATGCATGGTTTGCTTCCCTTGCCTGTCATCCTGAGCGCAGCGAAGGATCTCAGTCTAAAAGCAAAAAAGATTCTTTGGCTTCGCCTCAGAATGACAAATCGCCTCTGACCGCCCAGCAGATGCAGATCGCCGAAAAGATTTTAAAAGAAATCAATGACCGCCTGAATTTCCTGATGAATGTGGGGCTCGATTATCTCACGCTTTCCCGCTCTTCCGCCACGCTCTCCGGCGGCGAAAGTCAGCGTATTCGTCTAGCTTCACAAATCGGCTCCGGCCTCACGGGCGTTCTTTATGTTCTGGACGAACCATCCATCGGCCTGCACCAGAAAGACAATAACCGCCTGCTCGATACGCTCAAACATCTGCGCGATATCGGCAACACAGTGCTGGTCGTTGAACATGACGAAGACGCAATCCGCATGGCCGACTACCTGATCGATATGGGTCCAGGTGCGGGTGTTCATGGTGGGCAAATCATCGCCGAAGGTACGCCATCGCAAGTTTTCAAAAACAAAAAATCACTCACCGCGCGCTATATGTCCGGCGATCTGGAAGTCCCTGTGCCCAAACAACGCCGCAAGGGTAAAAAAGGACAATCGCTGAAACTCTCCGGCGCGTCCGGCAACAATCTAAAAAACATTACGGGCGAAATCCCGCTTGGTACGTTTACATGCGTGACTGGCGTATCGGGTTCGGGCAAATCCACCTTTACCATCGACACGCTGTATCGCGCCGTTTCCCAAAAATTGATGGGCAGTCGCGGACATCCGCTCCCCTACAAAAAACTCGAAGGGTTGGAGCATCTCGACAAAGTCATCGATATAGACCAATCGCCCATCGGACGCACACCGCGTTCCAACCCTGCGACCTACACCGGCGCCTTCACGCCGATCCGCGACTGGTTTGCAGGCCTCCCGGAATCCAAAGCCCGTGGCTACGGCCCGGGGCGTTTTTCCTTCAACGTCAAAGGCGGACGCTGTGAAACCTGCGAAGGGGACGGCGTCATCAAAATTGAAATGCACTTCCTGCCCGATGTGTACGTCACCTGCGAAGCCTGCAAGGGCAAACGCTACAACCGCGAAACGCTCGAAGTGAAATTCAAGGATAAATCTATCGCGGATATCCTGGACATGACCATCGAAGACGCCGCCGAATTCTTCAGGGCCGTGCCGACCATCCGCAAAACCATGGAAACTTTATGCGAAGTCGGCCTCGGCTATATCAAGGTAGGGCAACCCGCGACTACACTCTCCGGCGGGGAAGCACAGCGCGTCAAACTCTCCAAAGAACTCGCCAAACGTTCCACCGGCAAAACGCTCTATATCCTCGACGAACCCACGACAGGTTTACATTTCGAAGACGTGCGCAAATTGATGGAAGTGCTCCACACGCTGGTGGATCAGGGCAACACCGTTGTCGTCATCGAACACAACCTCGAAGTCATAAAAACCGCCGACTGGATCATCGATATCGGCCCCGACGGCGGACACAAGGGCGGCCAAATCCTTGCCACCGGCACGCCGGAGGAAATATGCAAGGTGAAGGAGAGCTACACCGGCCATTATTTAAAACCGATCCTGATGAAAAAACCGCTCAAAATTGCGGCCGCGGAATAATTACTCCGGAATAACGCGCGGCTTGATTCGTTTGATGGATGCAATCTGCCCACACTCGAACGCCGCCTCATATTCCCAGAGCAACTCCGTATCACGATGCGGAATATACGCATAAAACGTAAATCTTCTCGCGTAATCTTCCATAGGCACCCATTGCTCAATAAGCGGCTTATACGGAACGACAATCGCATCACGCGGCACTTTAAACGGAACCGCGGCGGTTTCCTCTACACGGACCACTTCCAAACGCCATAATTTCCCCTGCGAATCGATTTTAAACTGGTTGGCGCAAGGGGGATCGACAACGCTTTTGCTTTGCCATTCAACGTCTTTGGTTGGTGCATCCAGCCCGTATTCGACTTGCACGTAATCATAAATCGACATGCACGAACTATGACGGGCTCCGAAGAATTGTAAAGCCATACACAGCGAAAAAACCGCAGAATTTCATACGTCAAATGTGATAATGTACAAAAATATGCATTATGGCATTATTCCTGAGCGACTTGATCTTATACCCGTTTCGGCCCATTCTGCCCTTCCAACTCGCTGAAAGAGGTAAAAATGCTTGGAACGGTCATAGCCCTTATAGTCCTAGCCACAATAGGATACATCGCTTGGCAGGTATCAAAACAACCGAATGATTTCCGTTACGAAAAAAGCACGGCAATGACAGCACCCCCCGCCGCCATCCACGCCGTCGTGAACGATCTGCGCCAATGGAACGACTGGTCGCCCTGGGCAAAAGTTGATCCTGACGCAAAATCCACGCTCGAAGGCCCACCGGCAGGTGAAGGTGCAAAATTTTCCTGGGACGGGAACAACAAAGTCGGCGCTGGAAATATGACGATCATAGAAAGCATGCCAGGCAGCCGCGTTAAAATGCGCCTCGAATTCCTCCGCCCGATGAAGGCCGTAAACACGGCCGAATTCACCTTTGCCGCGCAGAATGACAACCAGACGCTGGTCACATGGTCGATGTACGGCCCCGCAACGACTATGGGCAAAGTCATGTCCGTCTTTATGAACTGCGAAAAAATGATGGATAGAAGCTTTGCCGAAGGGCTGGACAGCCTAAAATCCATCGTCGAAAAGAAATAGCCCGCAAAAAATTTCTCGCAATGCACAAACAGCATTGCAATTAACGCATGTCTGACTATTATAAAACTCAAATCTGATTCACTTTTTCTACTTTGGAGCTTTATACATGGTTGGAGCCGATATTGCCTGGTTGCTGATGGCGTGCGCCCTCGTTCTGTTATTGTCCCCCGGGGTTGCATTCTTTTATGGC
The DNA here is from genome assembly GCA_963204825.1 of Pseudomonadota bacterium. Taxonomy (GTDB): domain Bacteria; phylum Pseudomonadota; class Alphaproteobacteria; order Micavibrionales; family Micavibrionaceae; genus Micavibrio_A. The sequence goes on along the minus strand of CAUJHN010000061.1, from coordinate 6,756 downwards.
GGCATGGTCCCGGCGCGCTCGGTCATCTCCACCAAATTCCAGTCCTTTGCCTGCATCGGCGTCGTGGGTTTGCTTTGGGCCGTGTGCGGTTATTCGCTCGTTTTCACAGGGAACGATAGCGATTATGGCTTCATCGGCAATTTCGGCCACGCCTTTCTATCAGGCGTCGGCATGGAACCGGACAAAACATATGGCACCACCATTCCGCACGTCCTCTTCATGCTCTTCCAATGCACCTTCGCCATAATCACACCCGCGCTCATCACCGGCGCCGTCGCGGAACGCGTGCGGTTCAAGGCCTGGATCGTCATCATGGCGGCATGGTCACTTCTGGTGTACGTGCCGGTTGCCCACTGGGTCTGGGGGCCCGGCGGATGGATTTTGAAAATGGGCGGGCTGGATTTCGCGGGCGGCCTCGTCGTTCACATGACATCCGGATATGCGGCCCTCATCGCCGCCCTGATGCTCGGCAACCGCACCGGATTCAAGCCTGATGAAAACAATTCCTTCTCCGCGCTGATGGTTCTTCTCGGCGGCACGATGCTGTGGTTCGGCTGGTTCGGCTTTAACGCCGGTTCCGCTCTCGCCGCCAACGGCCTTGCAGGACAGGCCGCCGCAACGACCTTCTTCGCCGCCGCAACCGCCATGACCATCTGGATGATCATGGACTGGATCGTTGCCGGAAAACCGTCCGCCGTCGGCGCGATGGTCGGCGCGGTCGCGGGCCTTGTCGCCATCACGCCCGCTGCAGGGTACGTCACGGTGCAGGCGTCGCTTGCCATCGGCGCCATTACGGCCGTTATATGTAACTACGCCTGCCGCCTCGTGAAACAGAAACTGAAAACGGATGATACGGTGGATGTGTTCGCCTGCCACGGCGTCGGCGGAACAATCGGCACGCTGCTTACAGCCGTCTTCGCAACCAAAGCCGTAAATCCGGCCGGCGCGGACGGGCTGTGGTACGGCGGCACGGACCTTCTCATCGCCAACGGGCTCGCCGCTCTTGCGGTTATTTCCTACACCATCGCGATGACGGCCTTAATTCTGTACGTCATCAATAAGGTAATGGAAGTACGGGTCAGTCGGCAGGATGAAGATGTCGGCCTCGACGTCACCCAGCATGGCGAACGGGCGTTTGTAGTCAAACGCCCGGCCAAATCCACTGCTTCTTCGTCATCGAAACCGGCCAAGAAAGCCGCCAGAGGCTAAAGCGCCTTAATCACGCCAGTCATAACGAATGCTGACACGGCTGCGGTCGTCGTCGCGATCATGGCGGTCGTGACGGTCACGCTTCCAGTCCTGGCGGTTGTTACCCCATCCGTTATGCCAGCCGTTGTTGCCCCGGTAACTGGACCGGTAATACGGCACATGATGGCCGTTTCTGTAATAACCGTACTGGTTCCACACGAACACCGGCTGCGGGCGGTAATAGCGGACGGGAGGCGCGTTGTAATACACGACGCTTGTCGGAATGACTTCACGGCGCTCATCATGGATGACATAGCGTACATCCGATGCCGTGGAAGGAATGTCATTGCCCAGCCCCTCGCCGACAATCATCCAGCTCCCGTCGGATTGCTGGCACGCCGTGCCGTATGCATCCTGCGCGCGGCCGCCAATGTAGACGGTGCGCGTGTATTCGCGGCAGTAATCGCCCGCCTTGGCATCCTGCGGGGTAAGAGCCAGCGCGCCGAAAGACAAAGCTGCAATCGTTAGATATTTGATCGTTTTAGACATGGACATGTTCTCCGTGTTGTTAGGTCCCATGCATATTTAACGCATAGGTAACCAAAATCCTTCGGCCCCCGGCAAAATGTCACGAAAATGTCATGATTGGAAAAGCCTGGTGCGGGTGGTCGGACTCGAACCGACACATCATTGCTGATACCAGATTTTGAGTCTGGCGCGTCTACCATTTCACCACACCCGCATAAGATTTGGTGGCTTCAAGCCCCTGAATTACACGATAGAGGCTTAAAAATCCACGGCAAAATTCGTTAAAGTCCGCTTTCTTTGGCCCGTAAAAGGAGTATCATTCCCTCATGAACGCCTGCTGCTCCATCTTATGCTCCAACCGGGCCGCGCTTTTCGCCTTCGCCGTCATCTCTGCGCTTGCGCTTGCCGCCGCTTATACGGCCCAGTATGCCTATGGCCTTGCCCCGTGTGAGCTCTGCCTTTACCAGCGGGTGCCTTATGCCGCTGTCATTGTTTTTGGGATGTTGGGCCTTGCGCTCGACAATAAGCCGAAGGCCGGAAAGATTTTTCTTGCACTCACTGCCCTCGCCTTTGCCGTCGACGCCGCCATAGCCTTTTATCACTCCGGCGTGGAAAGACATTGGTGGGCGTCCTTCCTGGAAGGCTGCACCGTCCCTGAAATCGCCGGGAACATCACCGATGTTCTGGCGCAGATAGAGGCAACGCCCCCCGTCCGGTGCGATCAAATCCCCTGGACCGATCCGTGGTTCGGTCTTTCCATGGCGAATTATAACGTGATTGTCTGTGTCGTGCTGGCCCTGGCCGCACTATGCGCGTTTAGGCGCCGAACATCATCGCAAAACCCTGCAAACCCATAACAAGACAGGCATAGAACAGGTAGAAGCCAATGGACTCTTTCAGAGTCCGTTCTTTTTTGAAATTGAACAGATCGTTGAACATGTATCACTCCGCGCTTTGAATTATCGCAAAGCAATACACGTCTAAAAGCGCACAAGTCAAGCATTTCCGCCATTTTTCTTCGCGCGAAAAAAAAGACGGGCGATGATCAGTCGCCCGTTAGCTCTCCAGGGAGTTGGAAAAATTATATCAACCGGGACCGCCACTCAAATCATAAGACGGGCCGGTTGCGGTGACGGCGGGCGCTGCGGCGGCCAAAACACCGGGTACAAAATTCACTGCGCTGCTGAAAGCTTTTCTGAGAGGTGCCATGAGAGAATCTCCTTCTTGTTCGACACCTTCACTGTGCCATATCCGCAAAACCGATTGCAAATTCGGGTAAAGACATAAAAAACCGGGTGGATTTTATCTCACCCGGTTCCCTTAGTTTTATAATCTTACTTTATGCTTATTTTGTTTTCAGTGTCGTCAGCAGAGCAACCGGAATAAGACCGATCATCACGCTGGAAGTATAAGCAAGGTATACACCGACGCCCACTACGAGGACGGAGAAAATGTCGCTCGTCAAATTCCGGCCGGTCAAGATCAAGCCACCGATCATCAGGGTAAGAACCGTTCCGATCAATGTGTAGATTTCGCCGCCGCCGAAGAATGTGCCGCCGCCATCTACCACGCCGACCAGTCCTAAAAAGTGAACCAGCGTTGTAGAAATACCGACCATAAGGGTCAGAGCGATAAAGTAAAACCATACGGCATCCGTCGTGGATCTGTGTGTATGTACATCCAATATCTTACCAAACATAGCAAACCTCCTTTTGTTCAACGTTGTTATAATTTGGTACGCTTTTAAATTACTGAGCCGCTAACTCCTCCTTCTTCAGATTCGAGCTCACTATCCCAGTATAGAAAGTCGCCCCAACTTTTGTGCAGAAAGTTCGGGGGGAACTTTCGTCCTTTATCCTGGAGTTCGAAAATCGTCGGCTGTACCGGCTCCGTTATCGGATACATCCTGCATTCACCGGGCAGCTTGTGCCCTTTTTCGGTGTTGCAGGGCCGGCAGGCCGTGACGATATTCGTCCAGGAAGTCCTGCCTCCGCGCGATTTGGGGATCACATGGTCGAACGTCAAATCGTTCGTTCTGTGTCTCTCCCCGCAGTACTGGCAATGCCATTCATCGCGCAGAAAAACGTTATATCTCGTAAAGGCCGGCTTACGTGCCGCCGGCACATATTCTTTCAATACCAAAACGCTCGGAAGCTTGAATTCAAAGGACGGAGACCGAACCACCCTGTCATATTCCGACAGAACCGTTACCGAGTCTCGGAACACTGCTTTCACGGCTTCCTGCCACGACCAGACCGACAAGGGAAAGTAACTTAACGGTCTATAGTCCGCATTTAAAACCAGGGCCGGACACTGTTCCAACGTTCTCAAAGCTTCCATACATTCTCCTTTAGCCATACCCGGGAGGCTCCCGGGGGAGGCCTTCAGGCGGGAGGGTAATGTATGAAGGCCTCGCGCAACTATTTATAACTTTATTGTACCTAAAAATTCCCGCTATACCAACTGTTCTTGACGGCCAAATATTGCGCCGCACACAGGCGCGGTGAAACAGGTTAATTGGTACGGAAATACAAATAGTTAATGCGCGACGTTAAATGTTGCGGCTGCTTTAGTAACACTGCAGCAAATGCACGGAAGTCCTTTAAAATAAGCACAAAATTGGATTTTTGTATAAAATCGCCCTATTTCAGAACGCTTTCCAAAAACACCGCGCCCGACTCGATTCCGTCTTCGTCGATGTTATGCATGAGTCCTTGCGTGATTCCGCCGGTTACCCTGAAACCGGATGCCTGCAATTGCGATTTTGCGGCATGATAGGAACTGATCGGCAAAACATCATCCATATCGCCGTGAATCAAATGCACCGGGATTTTATGAACCCCCACCTCGCCCAGAGTATCCGCCCCGACCAACGCGCCCGAATACCCCAGCACGCCCGCAATCGGTTTTTTACGCCGCGGACCGACATAGAGACTCATCATCGTGCCTTGCGAAAATCCGACCAGAGCAACCTTGCTGTCAGGCAGCGCATAATGCTCCAGCATTTTATCGATAAATTCGTCCAGAATGGGCGCCGCCTCTTCCACCCCCCGCAGTATGAAATCCGGATTTCTGCTTTGCAGGGAAAACCATTGATATCCGACAGGCGCCATATCGCATGGAAAAGGCGCGTCAGGAGAAATAAAAACAGTACTGGGCAACGCCTCTTCCCAATAACGCGCAAGGCCAATCAGGTCCGCCCCGTTCGCGCCAAGCCCATGCAGAAGGATCACTATGCTCTCCGGCTTTTTTCCAGATTTGGGTGAATGGGTATAGGTCTTTAAAGTCATAACATCTCCCTGCGAACAAAGTTTTTAAATACTAACCCGTTTACAAAAATATCTCTTGCGAAAAACACCCCAATTCGATAACTGATAATCATTATCAATTAAGGTTACAGATCATCATGTTTGAAACATCCATCATCACGTTCCGCGAAGGCTTGGAAATGTTCCTGATCGTCGCGATTATTCTCGCTTATCTGACGAAAACAGGCCGCCCGCAATTAAAGGAACCCGTCTACTGGGGCACCGCCGTCGCGATATTGCTGAGCCTGACAACCGGATGGCACATTGCGGAGCTCGCTGAAGATCCTATCATGGAAGGAACATTGGCGCTTGTCGCCGGCGTGCTGGTCGCCACCATGACTTACACGGTGATGAAAGCCTCGGGCAACATTCGTCAGCAAATCAATAACAGACTGGAAGAAACAGCCGCAAAAACGGGATGGAACGCCATTGTGGGCGTTTTCATTTTTACCGTCATTATGATTGCCCGCGAAGGCATGGAAACAGCCATGATGCTGGGAACGATGACAGGCTCGATGAATCAGGGCGAAGTATTGGCCGGCGCATTCCTCGGCTTTGCTGCCGTGGGCGTTATTGGCTATATCTGGTACACGCAAAGCGCACGTATCAATATTAAAGCCTTTATGCAGGTTACGGGCATATTCCTGATGCTCTTCTGCGTGCACCTGTTCATGTACGGCTTCCACGAACTGACCGAAGCAAGCGCAATCCCCATGATCGATAATTTCAAATGGCATATGCTGACGGAACCTTTTGAACCCGGCGAACCTATCGGAAACATCATCACCGCGGGGCTGCTGATTGTTCCTTTCTCATGGCTGTTCTATTCCCATGCATGGGACAAATACGTGGCGCCCAGGTTCATGCCTGTCGGCGCCGAATAAAGCCCGCACTACATGAAAAAAGAGTTCCTGAAGCACGCTCCAGGAACTCTTTTTTCTTTGGGTTGTTTGACAGGCTTTAATGGCGTATCACATATTCATGCGAATTTATTGGCTTCATCCGCTGCTGCTCTCCTTGCTTGTGGTCATTCCATCAGCCGCTTCCGCACAGGCGCATGAAGATCCAGACCAGGTGCAACGCGAAGTCGTTAATCACATCCGTAATTCCCCCTACGACAACTACCTCAGTTTTTCCTATGAAAATGATCTGGTGGGAAACGGGTCGGATGAATATTATACCAGCGGCGTACGCGCGACATACTTCAACATCAACGCCGATGTACCCCCCATCATAGATGATCTGGCTGAAAAAGTGCCCGGATTTGAAATCAACGCGACCACCAGTACCTTTTTTACGCTCGGCCAGAATCTTTACACACCATCCGAAATCGACATTGCCGGCCGTCAGGAAGGTGACCGCCCTTATGCTGGATGGCTCTATGGCTCCGTCGGCATGGCGACGCTCACAACCGATCATATCGATGAGCTGGAACTCACGCTCGGCGTCGTCGGTCCGGAAGCGCTTGGCGAACAAACGCAAAAATTCATTCACACGCATATCACGGGATCGCCTACGCCTAAGGGCTGGGACAACCAACTGGACTTCGAACCGGGAGTGATCCTGTCGTGGCAGCGCAGGTGGCCGCGCGGCATAGGCGGCGACTGGAAGCTCGACTTCGGGGATGATTTCCGCCTGCGTGCTGAACCGAATATCAATGTCAGTCTTGGCAACGTGTACACGTATGCAGGCACCGGGCTTATGCTGACATTCGGCCCGTATCAAGGCGTAC
>CAUJHN010000060.1 GCA_963204825.1 Pseudomonadota bacterium | reverse complement strand
TTGTTTTTCACAGTATTCCTGAGCCTTTACATGTAGTTCTTTAGACAATGCATCCATATCATCTGTTTTCTTAAAAGCTTTTATCAAGCTTCTGTAACCGCCGGGATATTCGCGTGCGACCATTTCATCCAGCCAATACCATGCCGTGCGCGGCATTGAGACAATGGCATAGTCCGATGCCAGGGTGGCTAGACGGAAAATTCTGGTTTCGGTGGGATGCATGGACCTGGTCTCCGGTGGGATTACTTTGTTGTTTTCAGCATGGCATTTTGTCTTTGTGGAAAGCAAATTTGGTCAGGCTTTATTTTTTCGTAACGGGTGGGGTGGACATTTATCCACAGGCCTTGTACTATTAACCCACTGAACCCGCCTTACGTTTCGACGACGTATTCTCATTCTTAAAATTCACATATGGAGAAGTTATGAAAACTTTTCGCGTTGCGCTTATTGCAGTATCTGCATTTTCGACTCTGACTCTGGCCGCGTGCGGCGATGGCTGGGATATGGTGCAGATCAGAGATCAGGTTCCTTATACGGATGAACGCACGGCCGGGCCGGGCATTGCTTATGTCCGCGCGCACATGATGCCGGAAAAATCCGTGGTATTGCCGGCGGCGCCGATGATGGATGCGCCCAAATCCGCAGAGCCTATCTTCGAAAAGAAGATGGAAAAGAAATAGGCGAAACGCTTTTACTTTCTTTAAATCATTGAAATCCGCCCGCGTGAGCAGGGCGGTTTTTCTTTAGGTTTAAGGCATTTCTTTAAAATTCGATACAATTTCGAAACGAAAAAAATGGACGACCGGCCATTCTTTATTTAACATAAAAAATGAGGCTTCCCGATCCAGTGCGACAATAACGCAAATTTTGGACCGAATAACAAGAGATGGGGACTGCTGTTTATAAAACAAAAAAATACAAGGCGAATCTGGGAAGAAAGGTGGGCTATACCAATGAATGTGAGTGCTGAAACCTATATTGTTATTTCATTGATGTTTGCGGTGTTTGCGGCCGTGGCCGCGGTGGGAACGAGCATTGTGCTCGGCGCAGGATTTGAACGTTTGCGGGCAGGATTTGATGTTGTGCGCAGGCAAAGCGGATTTTTTGCAGATGCTATTCACAAGCTGGATCAGCGCACGCAAAAGTTAAATGAGGAAACTGCCAAATTGAAAGCGGGCGCGTACAGCCTGAATGAGCGGGTTGACCGCGTGGAAAAAACATCGACCTTCCTTGCAGACGAGATCAATTCACTGGAGCAGCGCATTTTGATAGGCTCTCCATCAGAGGCGACCGTGCATGGTGGCGCGCAACTGATCATGCCAAAAGAACCCAAACCACGTATGCCGGTGTGGGCCGACATGCAGGCCGCGAATGAAATGCCTGCACCTCCGCCCATGCCGTCACAAACTTCTGAAGGGCTTGTCGTGCCGCTGTTCCGCGATTATGTGGAGAAAGCGCCCACCCATCACCAGGAACTGCCTGCAGAAATCATGGAAGAAACACGTGATGCTCCAGGGGGTCTGACGACACTGCTTTCCCGGTATCTGACGGGGGAGAATTCCGGTGGCAGTAAGGGTGTGGTCTATCATTAATAGCCATGGTCAACCTGCCAGAAGGACGGGGCCGCATAGGCCCCGTTTTTTCGTGTGTCCTGGATTTCCGGGGCAATCCAAACAAAAGATGACAGGGATGTGCCATCCAAGGTAGACTAATACATTGGGTTGCTTCGCTTTTTCAGGCGGGGCCGGGGGATGCATTAAAAGAGGTTTAACCGGCATATGTGGGTTTTTATCTGGATCGTACTGTCGTCCATTTTGCTGGGCGCGACATTATGGTCCTTGCAAATTCTAATCCGACAGAAGGCTGCGTGGGAAAAATACGCAAAGGCCAAGAATTTAACGTTTCGTCGCGGCACGCTCATGGGGCCTGCGGAAATGACCGGGGTTATCGATGGCTACAAGCTTTCGTTTTTTACCGCTGAACGGCAAAGCGAAGACATGCGCACGCGGCGCTATGTGACGGTCGTTGAGATAGACCTGGCCGAAGGGCTGATCGATGGCGGCGTTTTAGGAACCAAGGAAATGCTGCCTTTCATGCAATCGCTTGATAGGTTGCATCGATATCAGATGGATACGCCAGGGTGGATGGCGGAGCATTTTGTTTTCGTCAAGCACGATGAACCTTTCAAGGCGTATGCAACGCTGGACAGGCTGGAGGTTCTCTCCAATATCCTGAAAACCAGAAATGCCGATACGATCATTATATTCAACGACCGCGAGCTTCTAATCCGTCTGGAAACGTCAGATCCCATGCAGGACGCGGACAAAATCGACAAGGTTGTTACAAGGATCATCGGGCTTTGCAACAGACTGCGCATTACCATGGATCAGCGCAAGGCTTATATGGCGCTGGCGCCGGTTTAACTCTTACGCTTCGAAAAACGCGAACCCATAACTGCCGAATTTCACGGTGCGACCTTCCATTTTATATTCACTGGAATACAGAGGCAGCGGGGAAGGATTCCAGCCTTCGGGGAGCGTGAAAGCCTGTTCTGTGTTGGCGGTATTATAAACACACAATAGGATCTTTCCTTCGTGGCTTCTCGTAAATGCTACAATATTGTCGGGCGTTTCCAGGATTTTTATGTCGCCGAGGCGCAGCGCCGGTGTTGCGCGTCTCCATTTCAAAAAGCGGCGATAAGCGTTCAGCAGAGACGCACCATCGTTTTCCTGTATATCCACCGCGAGGGGCACATGCGTTTCCGAAACCGGAAGCCATGTTTTGGGCGCGGCGCTGAAACCGGCCATGGGGGCGTTTTCCACCCACGGCATCGGTGTTCTTCCGCCGTCGCGGTTCATGGAATCCGGATGCATGCGGATGTCGTAAGGATCTTGCATATCTTCAAAGGAGATTTCGGCGGTCGGCAAGCCGAGTTCTTCACCCTGATACATGCAAACCGTGCCGCGAAGCGACAGTAATAACGCCATGCCCATCATCCCGTATTTATGCCGCGCGTCTTGATGCTGTCCGTGGTTGGAGGCGAAGCGAACATTGTCGTGGTTGCCGAGCGCATAAGTAATCCATCCGTCACCGATTTCTTTTTCGATGTTTTGGACCGTGCGGAGTACCAGGTCTTTTGTAATGGTTTTTCCGGTGAGGCCAAAGGAATAGGCGCTGTGCAGTCTTTGGCCCGTTTGCGTGTATTTGGTGGCGGTGATTTCGTTGTTATCTCCCCCGATTTCACCCATCAGGAAAATATCTTTGTAATCATTGGCTACGCCGCGCAGGGTGTTCAGCCATTTGAATGTGTCATCAGAGAGATATCCGTAGGCGTTGGAGCGTATCTGCCGGGACATCGGGTTCGACGAATTCATGTCGGTCGGCGGCGGCATGTCCGGCGTTCGTATGGGGTTATCGAGAAGGTCCGGGTGGGAGAGGGCGCAGTTGATAACGTCCAGACGAAAACCATCTATCCCCATGTCAAGCCAGTAACGGGCGGTATCGGTGATTTCCTTCCGCACATCCTGGTTCCAGAGATTGAGCGCGGGCTGGCAGGTCAGGAAATGGTGCAGGTAATATTGTTCGCGCCGCGTGTCCCATTCCCAGGCAGAGCCGCCGAAGATGGACAGCCAGTTATTGGGCGGAGTGCCATCCGGTTTGCAATCGGCCCAGATATACCAGTCATGTTTTGCATTGGTTTTATTGGCGCGGGATTCCTTGAACCAGTTATGCTGGTCGGATGTATGGCTCCATACCTGATCGAGGATGATTTTAAGGCCGCGCGCATGCGCTTCTTTTAACAAAAGGCGGAAATCATCGATGGTGCCGAAGATAGGATCGACGTCACGATAATCTGAAATGTCATACCCGAAATCTTTCATGGGCGAGCGGAAGAACGGCGAAAGCCATATGGCGTCTACGCCGAGAGAGGAAACGTAATCCAGTTTACTGATGATGCCGCGGAGGTCACCTATGCCATCCGCATTGGAATCCATATAACTGCGCGGATAAATTTGGTATATCACCGCGCCGCGCCACCATTCTTTATTTGTACCCATGCTGTGCTCCTGCATCGAATATACACCGGGATGACAGGGGGTGAAAGGTATGGGATGATGAATGCATGGATTTTCCGCTCTGGATTCCCTTTGCATTATTGTGCGCCGCGTCGTTGGCGCTGGTGCTTCTGATCCCCGAAAAGGTGAAGGGGGACGGGTTTGCCATCGCGTTCTGGAACAAGGCGGCGGCGATGATCTTTATGATTCCGGTTGTCCTCTATACTGGCCTGCCGGGGCAGTGGGAGTTTTACGCGCTGGTCGCCGCGCAGGCGATGTTGTGGGTTATCAGTGATGTCATTTTCTTTCGCGCCATTCCGGTCGTAGGGGCCGGGGTCGTTTCAAGATTGCTGCCGGGAACGGTGATTGTGACGTTCTGCGCCTGGTTTTTGTTCGATCCAAATCTGCTTTCCCAATATATAGAAACGCCGGTACGGAGTTTTCTGGTCTGTATTGCCCTATGCGGATCCGTTTATTTCGCCATGCGGCTCAAGAAAGATCCCATATCCTGGGCGGCAGTGCGGATGATATGGTTCGTGCTTGTGGCGGCCATCATAGGGCCGCTCATGTATAAAATGGTGACGGCGCATACGACGATAGAGCAGGGGCCGTTTGCGTTCGTGCTCTTTGAATCTTTCGTGATGGTATCGGTGTGGTCTGTTTATTATGCTGTGAAGAAACCCGTGCCGGCAGCCGTTTTATTTTCAAAGCAATCCTTGAAAGGCGGTGCGATGATAGGTGCTGCCATGTGCGCAGTGTCTTTAAGCAAGTTCGCCGCCATGCATTATGTCGATAATCCCGGCCTCGTCCCGGCGGTGAAATATCTCGATGCGATTATCATCATGGCCTATTACCGCGCCATTGGCCGCGCGGAAAAGGCGGATGTAATGGCGGGCCTAGGCATCGTTGGATGCGCGGCGGCGATTATTGTTTTGAAATCGTGGCCTGCATAAAGAAAATCCCCGCTTGTGGCGGGGATTTTTAAAATTATTTTGCATCCGACATGAGTTGCATTTTGACGATTTTATCCGGATCTGTCGGCGGTTCGCCGCGTTTGATTTTATCGACGAATTCCATGCCGGAAACGACTTGCCCCCAAACGGTGTATTGCTTGTTCAGGAAGCTGCAGTCATCGAAGCAGATGAACCACTGGCTGTTGGCGGAATCCGGATCATTGGTCCGTGCCGCGCCGATAGCGCCGCGTCCGAAATTGTAATCATTGAATTCGGCCTTCAGATCGGGAAGGTCGGAGCCGCCGGTGCCTGTGCCCGTCGGGTCGCCCGTCTGTGCCATGAATCCATCGATCACGCGGTGGAAGGTCAGACCGTCATAGAACCCTTTTTTCGTCAGTTCCTTAATGCGGGCGACATGGTTCGGCGCGATATCGGGCATCAGTTTGATAACCACGCGTCCATCTTTAAGGTCCATATAAATTGTGTTTTGCGGATCGAGGTCCGCGGCGTTCGTGGTGGCGGTCATAAGAAATAAACTCCCGAGTAAAAGCGCTAACGTTCTGATCATGATGTATCCTTCATTTCAGACATGGGTTGATGTGGCATAAGGGGTGCCACAGCGGGGAAGGGAATGCAAGAGGGTGTTAAGAGTTATGCGACAGCCAGATCTGCAATTTTTGAGCAGGCGCCTTTTGTTCCGCAGGCGTTGCGAACGCCACAGGGGGCGGGGCATCCGGCTGTCATGGATTCAACGCCAAAGACAGCGTCGACAACGGCGCGGATCCCAGGGGCGCATGTTCTTCCGCAATGTTTTTCATGTGTGGCATAGCCCCGGACGAGACGCGAAGTAACTTGTCCGGCGGTCAAATCCGGTTCTGCTGCTCTTAATGCCTGCGCATCGGCTTCCACGGTATGATCAGTTCTTGGAAAACAGGAACAAAGATACGCCATAGTAAAACTCTTTCGGATTATTCTGCGGTTTGAAATTCGACGGAAGCGGGAAGATCTTCCTTGATCTTCTGAACGCCGAGGGCGGATTGGTGGTCCACAATCATGTCCTTGATTTCGCAAAGGCAGGTGCCGCAGTTTGGTCGTTCGCCGCCGGAGCAGCACTTATATATCTGTGCGGGGGTATTACGGACGTCCGGGTTTTCCAGAGCGGCCTTCACATCCTTATCCGTGAAAGGGTTGCATATGCAGACATACATATTGTGGGTTTCCTTTAAGGTAGAGGCTAGAGGATCTAGCTGAAGCTGACATTAAGGCAAGTAATAACCATTCGCAACTAATTTTGAGAATTATTCTCATTTATTCGCAGGGGGAAAAACCCTCGCGCCAAAATGGCGGAAATGCTAGGAATTTACCATGCCCAAGGCCCATAGCCCCCGCCATCAAAGATATATCGAGCCGGAACTGCCGACCCCGTTCTGGCAAAAACTCTTCGATCTGGATGAAATCGAGGCACTTTTGCAAGGAAGCGCACGGGCTGGCCAGCCCATTTCCTATTCCGAAGCGTTGAATTGCCTGGGACTTACGTTTTCCAGGCCGAAAATGCGGGCGTTATGCGTGGCGCTGGGCGAAGTTGACCGCCGGGCGAAAAAGCGGGGAGAGCCGGAGCTTGCCGTGCTGGTTGTTCGCGCATCGGATAAATTGCCAGGCGCCGGCTGGTGGACAGAAAAAAACGACCCCGCCTATAAAGGCCCATGGGAAGGCGCGAAGGCGGAGTCGTATATAAAGAAGATCCAGAAAAAGACGTTCGATTACTGGCGTGATCGTTAGTCCTGTTCCGTCATGGGGGCCGAGTTCAGCTGTATGTATTTTTCGATGCCCATCTGTTCGATCATTTTCAATTGCGTGTTCAGATGGTCTTCGTGTCCTTCTTCATCAGCCAATAATTTGATGAACAAATCGCGCGTGACGTAATCATTCGCTTTTTCGCAATCGGCGATCCCGGCGCGGTAGTTGGCGATGCCTTCCTGTTCAAGTTTCAAGTCGCCTTTCAGGACTTCTTCGACATTCTGGCCGATATAAAGTTTTCCGAGCTCCTGCAGGTTTGGAAGGCCTTCAAGAAGAAGTATGCGCTTGATCAGAAGATCCGCATGCTGCATTTCTTCGATGGATTCGTTGTATTCGTGTTTGCCAAGTTTCGTAACGCCCCAGTCATCGAGCATGCGGGCGTGAAGAAAATATTGATTGATGGCCGTCAGTTCGCCTTTCAGGGCTAGGTTGAGGCGTTTTAAAACTTGTGCGTCGCCTTTCATGGCTGTTCTCCCGTCGGTGTGATAAGCATTTGGTCGATATCAATATAGCTTTTCAGGCGCGTCCAGGAAATACCCGCAAGGCCGTCTTTGGATATTATTTTGTCGCCTTTCAACAAATTCCAGGTGAGTTTCGTTCCATTTACGACCGGCGCGGGCGTCAATGTGCGCAATACATTCTCATTCGCAGGGCGCGTAAGAATGATATCCACTTGCATGGCTTCATCCGCGATCAATTCCCGCGTCCAGCCGCGGTCGTATTTATGGCCGATATAATTCCACATGGGCGTCATATCATTTTTCATCATATCATCACGCGCGTCGTCAGTTTTGCCGTCGATACTGCCCAGTGTTACTTTTTTTGCCGGCAAGGCGGCCGTGATTGTCATTTCGTCGCCCTGCGCGCCCATCGAAAGCTTGTCGAAATGTGCATAGAAAGCGCGGTTTGATTTTTCGTCGATGGGAATGAGAGCATGTTTTGCGGCGGCTTCTTCGGGCGGGACAACGCCATTTTGTGTGATGGTGTGATAGCCGTAGTAAGGATCCAGCAGGGCGGGTTTATCGAATTGCGCGATGACGGCGCTGTGTGCGTTGGAAGGGCCAACAAAATTGAACTGCCTGGATTCCACGTTTCGTTTGGAAAGAATGTAGGTCAAGGCGCGCCCGGCGTCGTCGCACCATCCTTCCATCATCACGGTTTCTGTCGCGCCGGTTGGAATGCGGATAAAATCGGGCAATCGCGCGTTTGATATATAGGGGCGCAGGCGGGAAAGAATGGGATGATCCGCGTATGTTTCATGGCGAAACATCTGATACAGCCGCTGCGTTGCGTAAAGCGATATGGCAGGCGCCGAAGAAACGGATGTGCCCGCATAGACTTCTTCCGCATGCTGGTCCGCCTTGTAAATTATATAGCTGCGAAAACCTATTAATACCGCAAGCCCCGCCAATGCAAGACATAGTGCTGTTAGTAAAAGGGCCCGTATCATCATGCGACAACGGCGTCTATTATATCGCCGACGGCCGCTATGTAGTCTTCATATTTAAAGATTTTTTCGAGATCCTTGACGGCGATTTTGGCGGTGACTTCGGCGTCTTCCTTCAGCATATCAAGAAGTGATTTTTTGCCGCGGGATTCCCACACCTTCATCGCGTTGCGTTGAACGATGCGGTATGAATCTTCACGGGAAATGCCGGCCTGCGTCAATGCCAGCAATGTTTTCTGGCTGAACACCAATCCGCCCATCTTTTCAAGATTGTCCATCATGGTATCCGGATAGACGAGCAGCTTTTCAATGACATTCGCAAGTCGCGCCAGCGCGAAATCCAGCGCGATGCATGCGTCTGGCGCCATGATGCGTTCTACGGAAGAATGCGAAATGTCACGTTCATGCCACAGCGCGACATTTTCCAGCGCGGGCGTTACGGCGGCGCGAACGACGCGGGCAAGGCCGGTGAGGTTTTCGCTTAAAATAGGGTTTCTTTTGTGCGGCATGGCGGAGGAGCCTTTTTGCCCGGGAGAGAAAAACTCTTCAGCTTCGCGGACTTCGGTTCTTTGCAGATGGCGGATTTCGATGGACAGGTTTTCGATGCTGGATGCAATGACGCCCAGCGTAGCGAAGAACATGGCGTGGCGATCACGCGGGATAACTTGCGTGGATACGTCTTCCTCTGCTAGGCCGAGTTTCGATGCTACGTATTTCTGTATCTGCGGCGATACGGTGGCGTATGTGCCGACCGCGCCGGAAATGGAGCAGACCGCGATTTCCTTACGTGCGTTAATAAGGCGTTCTTTGGCGCGTTTGAAGGCGGCGTAATGCCCGGCGAGTTTGAAACCGAACGTCGTCGGCTCTGCATGAATGCCGTGGGACCTTCCGATGCAGAGCGTGCTTTTATGTTCCAGTGCGCGTTTTTTGAGCGCAGCGAGAACGGCGTCGATATCTTTCAAAAGAATATCGGCGGCCTGGGTGAGCTGTACCGAAAAGGCCGTGTCGATAATATCGGAACTCGTCATACCCTGGTGGACGTAGCGGGAATCTTCGCCGACGAATTCGGCGACGCTCGTGAGGAAAGCGATGACGTCGTGCTTTACTTCCTTTTCAATTTCGTCGATGCGGGCGATATCAAAATTGCCTTTTTCGCGCATGGATTTCGGTACGCTTTTGGGGACGGTGCCCATCTCCGCCATTTTTTCGGCGGCGAGCGTTTCGATTTCCAGCCAGATTTTAAAGCGGTTTTCGGCTTCAAAAATGGCGGCCATGTCGGGGCGAGTGTAGCGGGGGATCATTACGTCTTAAGTCCTTGTTGAGTATGAAGCTTTTCTAGCACTAAGATGCCAAGGAACCAAGAATTATTACCCAAGACGGGTTAGTTGACATAAGGTTTTCTGTGTGGTTAGCTTTTTCCATTAGTTTGTAAAAATGGAGAGTTATTAAATGAGTACGCAAGAACAGTTCGCGGCCGCACATAATGGCAATGTGAAAAAGCCAAGAAGAGAAGTTAAATTTGATATGGCCACTCTTGAGCCCAATCAAACAATGTTGCCTGAGCTTGCAGAAGGACAGTCTTTTTATCATGCAATCCTCACGAACAGAATGGGGTCGTTAAGCCATATTCGTCTTGTTGTGGACACGCCTGCCGAAAGGGTTGAACATCTTTACGACGGTTTGAATGGCATAACAGGACCACGCCTTGTGGCGGAGTTGGATGCTCATGGTATCAGAAAGATATTACCGAATGGCCACCAAGCTATGCGTGCCGCTGTATTAAATGCGGGTGACTATATATAAACCACATCACATTTTTCAAAAGCGCGCTGCCATGATTTCGGCGGCGCGTTTTTTTTACATCAACCCCAATGTCTTGAAACTTGTAACCCCATTCCGGCTGACGATCAGGTGGTCGTGAACGACGATGCCGAAAGGCGCGGCGGCGGAGCAGATAAGCTTTGTCATCGCGATATCTT
>CAUJHN010000059.1 GCA_963204825.1 Pseudomonadota bacterium | reverse complement strand
ATAGTTAATGACATCCTGCCCTACCCTTAACTGGCGGTCATTGAACAATTTAACCAATATGGCGCCGAGCAGAACATCGTCCGGCTCGCGAATAGCCACGCACGGCGCGGCACGGAGGCGGGAGGCCAGATCAGGCAAGGCGAAATCCCTGCGCACAGGCGGTTCTTTCAACGTGATCAGGATGGAGCGCTTTTCTTCCTTGAACAGGTTATAAAGATGGAAGAGCCCCTTCTCGCTTTCTAGGTTGCCTATAAGGTCATCTGCGTCTTCCAGAATAATATGATTTGCTGCGCCTGCGATATGCCGGATGGAAGAGTCGTTCAAGCTTTCGGGCTTAACACAGGCCGCACCCGCCTTTTGCCCCCATACGGCGGCGAGGTGGCTTTTACCGCTCGCAACAGGACCATAGATAATAAGGCTGGGCGCCGGCCATTCGGGCCAGAGATCGATCCACGCAACGGCGTCCTGATTGGAAGGGGCGATCAGAAAATCCTCACGCGCCATCGCGGTGCGGTGACCGAGATCAAACGGAATTTGCGAATTGGCGGCGCCGTTACTTTTCATCTTCAACCTTTTTTGGGTGGAAGGAGTATAAACTTTTTCAGCTTAATGCCTAGGGTTTATCTATGCGTTTATAAGGCGCAAATGCTGCGCGGCTCTGCCTACGCCCGACTGAACAACAAAAGAAATATCATTCATGGGTGCGGCATTAATTATAGCCCTGCTGAACATGCCTTTTAAGGCAAGCGCCGCGGCCATTCCGCCCAGGAAATTATCCCCTGCGCCGACGGTTTTTTGATAGCTCCCCGCTTCAACCGGCACATTGGTTTTTCCTTTATGGGTGTAAACCAGCGTATCCTTACTGCCCTGCGTTACACAAACCATCGCCGCGCCGGCGTGCAGATAGGTATTTACCACCCGGTCAAAATCTGCATAGTCCCCATAAATCAGTTGAATGTCCGCATCGCTTACCTTCATGACCGCAGCTTGCGACGCCCAGTCCGCTAGATGCTTTTGATGATCCGCAATGTTAGGAATCGCAGGCATGCGAATATTCGCATCATAAACGATCATTGTTTCCGGGGACGCCTGCGCATATTCCATCCACACAGGATTTATATTAGCGCACAGCCCCTGTATGAGCGCGATTTTATGACCTTCGATTTGCGGCGCGGTAAGGTCTGCCAGTTTTGTTTCCCGCATGGCGTTGTAGGACAAATTGGGAAAATCAAACGTGTTGTTATGCTCTCCTTTTTTTACCAGAGCCATCAACGTGTCCACGGCCGTGGCCTTTGCAAAGGATGTATTGATCCCGAGTTCTGCGCCTATTGTGCGCACCGCATTACCAAATCTATCTTCGGAAATGGCGCCGAGCATGATGGCTTGCGTGTCCGGCACACCCCTAAGACATTCTGCAAGAGCCAGGGCGTTGAACCAGCCAGCGCCACCAAGGACGCCTTCTAGTGCAAAAGGTTTGTATGCCTCTATTGGCGCATTTTTGTCATGAACGTCAAAAACAATCTCATTGGAAGCGATAAATGTAATCATATTGCACTCTCTATATTTTATATAGGAGTCTTATAGAAGGTTATACATTACGTCAATATGAATTTCGTTACTTTTCCGAAGGCGGCTCTTCCAGGATAATCGCCTTTTCTTCCGCCGGCTTCTGGTACAGCGGGCTGGCCTTGTACTGCTTGATGGCAAAACCGACCAAAACGCCGATTACGGCGGCGACGGGCACGGCCAGCAGCATGCCGACGATACCGAAGAGCGAACCGCCCGCGAGCAGCGCAAACATGATCCAGAGCGGATGAAGCCCGACGGAATCTCCCACGATTTTGGGGGAGAGGAAATTACCTTCTATGAATTGCCCGGCAAAGAAGATGGCGGCAATAATGCCCGTATAGACCCAATCCCCCGCCTGGAACCAAGACACGACAACGGCGACAATCAAACCCAGCGTGGAACCAACGAGCGGAATGATGGAAAAAATTCCGGCGCCAAGACCAATGAGGAAACCGTAATTCAGCCCCGCCACCGTGAGCGCGATGGCGTAGATCACACCCAGCATAAAAGCAACCGTGATCTGCCCGCGGATAAAGCCGGAGAGTTTTTTATCAATCTGTCTTAGCAAATCACGTATCATCGGCGCATGCTGCCTTGGGTAAAGATTTTCAACCCATCTTACTACGGCGGGCCATTCTTTTATCATGAAAAAGGAGACGAGCGGCGTAAGCGCCAGAGTGGTCGCCATGCCCGCCACGACCTTGCCGCCCGTAGCGATGCCGGCGGCGATTCCGCCCGTCACGCCGACGATTTTGCCGGCGTTGCCTTTGACGTAGTTGTTAATTTCTTCAATGTAATCTTGCCCGACCCGGTCCTGTATCCAGATAAGATACGGGTTGAGGTAATCAAGCACATTCTGAATATAATTCGGAATCTGTTCGATCAACTGCTGCCCCTGGCGGAACGCCATCGGCGCAAGCAGGATGAACAGCAGGCTGAGAAGGCCGAAGAAAAGCGTGAGGATAATCAATCCCACCGCCCAGCGTGGTATGCGTTTTTGCGATGTGAACTTACGCACAATAGGGTCGAGCAGATAGGCAATCGCGATCCCAAGTATAAAGGGCGTCAGTATGTCGTTAAACAGCCAGATAAAGCCGACGAAGAGAGCGAGAAATCCAACCCAGAACAGTGTTTTCGTTGTGGTTGACAACATAAATGGCCTCATTGCCCGTAAACGGTTGACGGATTGGCGGAAGGATAAATCTGCAGCACGCCGCCCTGCCCCGCCCGCATCATAATCCCTGCATTTTGCAGCGCGAGTTGAAGCGAGGAAACATTACCGGCAAAACGAAGATCTATCAACGCTTCACGCGGTTTCAAGGATTTGATGACGACGGCCTGCATGCCGTAAATGCGGTCCATTGTGTTTTTCATGCGCACCCAGTCCTGCACCGATGCAAAACGCACCTGCGCGGGATAGAGCGTGGACGGCCCCAACGCAGGGCGGGTATACGGCACGGATGCCGGGGGTGTTCTTGGCTGCTGCGCATTCGCCGTCTGTTGCTGATACATAGTCATCGCGGGATACGGACTGCTGTTCGGTTGCGGCGAAGACGTAGGCTGCGGCGGTTGCGGCGGCATGGCGGGATTATATGCGGCGTTCGCTTTCCAGTTTTGGCGGAGCAGGCCCTTCACCTGTATCGCGGCGCGCGTGAAGAGCGCATCCGCTGCTTCACCCGGGTTTTGATCTACGGCTATTTTCTGTACAAACTGCGGGCCTTCGAAACCGTTATTATAGAGGTTGATAACAAGACGTCCCTGCGTTGCGCTGACAGGTTCGGCGGAAGCAAGAAGTAAGGCGATATCGTCCGCGCCATAGCGCGCGGCGAGCGCCTGCACCTGCGTCGGATCGTAATTCAGCGCGTCATCGTCGCCCACCTGCTGCATGTCTTCCACATCCCCCAGCGGCAGCACGATTGGTTGCATCATGCTTTTATCAGAAGGAAGATTGCGCCAGGCCTGCATCCACGGATTCGCATCCGACCATAAAGCCGTGCGCGCCCCATTTTGAAAAAATGGAAGTATGAGTACGGGTTTCTGGGGCGTATCCGTATAGGATATCCCTTTTGCCGCCATTTGCGATTTCATCGCATTCGGGCGAAAGCGCACGGTGAATACGCCTTTGTAGCGCGTCGTCGAAAGCTGTTCGTTGGTGACTTCGTAATCCTGCACCAGGGACGAAACCGTTATGGGGTCCGGGGCCGGGGCATTCGCCACGGCTTCCGCGCCCAAAAACCGCTCGGTCAGCATTTGATAGGCTTTAACCTGAGCCTCATCCAGCGCCTTTTCCCGGGCCTTGACCGCGTTTTCAGCCGTCACGTCCACTTCCACGCCTTCCACCGTGTAGGCGGGATTGGTTTCGGCGCGCGCAAATGAGCAAAAGATCAGGAAAAGGGCGGCAAAAAACAGACAAAATACTGTACCGCGCACGGCGAATTGCTTATAGATGGGGTCGGCCATAATCCGTATCCTGATATGTAAGTGTGGCGAATTTATAACGCGAAACCCTTTGGAAACCAAATGAAACAAAGTGCTTATAAAGAGGCAGGTGTGGATATAGATGCGGGGGCCGAACTGGTCGAACGCATAAAGCCCGCCGTAAAGCGTACCGCCCGGGCGGGGATGCTGGGCGGTCTTGGCGGATTCGGCGCGATGTTCGACCCCAAGGCGGCCGGATATAAAGACCCGATCCTGGTATCCAGCACGGACGGGGTTGGCACAAAAATTAAAATCGCCATCGATGCAAACCGGCACGAAACCATCGGTATCGACCTTGTCGCCATGTGCGTGAACGATCTGATCGTTCAGGGGGCGGAGCCCCTCTTCTTCCTTGATTATTTCGCAACGGGAAAACTGGATGTCGGAACGGCGCAGGCGGTGATCGAAGGGATTGCCAAGGGATGTGAAATCGCAGGCTGTGCGCTGATCGGCGGGGAAACCGCCGAAATGCCGGGTATGTACCAGGCCGGCGATTACGACCTTGCGGGATTCACCGTAGGCGCCGTGGAGCGCGATAAAATTTTAACCGGCGAAACGATTGCCGAAGGCGATGTCGTCCTGGGCCTGCCGTCTTCCGGCGTGCATTCAAACGGATATTCGCTGGTGCGTAAAATCATGAAGGAAACGCAAGGCTATTCTTATGATACGCCTGCCGCGTTCGAACCCGGGAAAACGATGGGCGACGTTTTGCTGGCGCCCACGAAAATCTATGTGAAGCCTTTGCTGGCGGCTCTTAAAACCGGCGGCATCAAGGGCATGGCGCATATCACGGGCGGCGGCTTATCGGAAAATATTCCGCGCGTTCTGCCGGAAAACGTTGCCGTTACATTGGATGCGAATGCATGGAAACGCCCCGGCATTTTTGCGTGGCTCGGCCAGGCCGGCAATATGACCGCACCGGACATGGCCCGCACTTTCAACTGTGGAATAGGCATGGTTGTCATTGTGGACGCTGCAAAGGCGGACGATGTGATTTCCATCCTGAAAGATCACGGCGAAGCGGCGCAAAAAATCGGGACCGTCACAAAGCGGGACGACGCCGACGGGCATCAGGTTATCATTCAAAACGACACGCTTTTGCTTCGGTGATGGCGGGTCTTGCAATCGGCGTGAAATCTGATTGAATAGGGATAGAATTAAAAGAGGAAAAACATGGGTTCCAACCACAATCATCCGGTAGATGTCGATCCGCAGGCCTTAAAAGACGCCCACTCGTTCTGGATCAATTTCACACAAGCTACGAAATACGCCATTATTGCCATCGTTATGGTCCTGATCATGATGGCATTCTTCCTTGTGGGCTGATTTTCCTTAACTATATAAGTCCTTAAAATCCTTCATGTTTTTGTAACCTTTTCGGTAGATGATGATCGATGGGGACGTGTCTTTCGCGTCTTCAATTAAGGACAAAAACACCCATGCTATTCAAAGGGTTAACAGGAAATAACGCCCGCAGGCGCGAATATGTGTTCGCCGCCGCGATCCTCTTATGGGCGTTTTTTATGCTGGCCGCCCCGCATTTCGGGCATGCGCAGGAAAAAATCCTCGGCGCCGCCATGCTTCAGGACAAGACGGAAAAAATGCCGCTGGGCCAATACACCGTCGTTCAAAAGGATCCGACCAACAGAATTAATGTCCAGTCCATCACCTCTTCTGATGGGTCAATCCTGTCTGGGCAATTGTCCAAAGAGGACATGATCACGCTCGACCATGACGGCGCACCGGTCTGGCTTTCAACCAAATTATACAACGAAGGCGACCAATCCGACTGGATTATCAACTTTGGAAAAAAAACCGAAGGCCGCATTGGTTCGCTTCAAGGGGTCAAGGCCTATGAGCTGACGCTCAGCATAGTCGAGGTTGACGGCGTAAAAAAGAACGCCGTGGCGTTGCAGAAGATTCACTCCATTGCTGAAAACGGCGCCTACAGCCTGAACATCAAAAAAGGCGAACAAAAAATCGTTCTGTTCAACATCATACCAGCGACGGGAAAGTCGCTGACCATACCGTTCGATATCTACAGCCAGAGCGCCTATCTGTCGGCGGTGAAATCCCAGGCGTCCACAAGCGCGGCATATACTTTTTCCCTTGTGGCTGTTGCGCTAATATTCATTGGAAATTTTGTAATAAGGCGTCATGCCATACTGTTGATCGCCGGTGCCTATTTCGCGTTTTCCGCTTTACGCTGGTGCCTTTACGACTCCGGCGGATCGTCGATAGAACCCGGCATTGTAAACGGGGTCATTTTGTTTTTGGTTTTGATGCATTCTCTGCTTTCGATCCTCATGACCAAAACATTCTGCCGGATAGAATCTTCCAATTTCACGGAAAAATACATTCTGTACGGCCTTGCGTGGTTCAGCGCCGTATCGATAATGCTGGTTTTCTTCCTGCCCATCAGCAATGAAACGCTGTATGTCGCCCTTATGAGCGGCGGACCGATCATAACCATGGCGGTTATCGCCCTGATGTCTTTCGCGCAGGCGAAGAACGGTCACATTAAAGGATATCTGTATTTTTATTCCTGGGTTTTGCCGTCGGCCGCCGCCATTATAACTGTTTTAAGCGCATGTCAGATTCTTCCATATTCGTCTCTTCTGCTGAACATGTTCTGGTACTCCCTTATACCGCAGGGCATTCTCTTGATCCTGGCGATACGGCAGAAGCTGGAAAGCGGCGTCGCCCATGACGCCCCCATAAAAACCGGCGCGATCACCGAAACCCTAAACCTGTCACGCATAAAGGAAACAAAGGACAGCGGGGATCATTCCCGCCTTCTTAAAGTTATCGAGCAGGAGCGGCAAATGCTGGCGGATCTTCGCATGAGAGAAGAACTCCGCACCGAAGAGATGCGCTTTGCAAAAGAAGAGGCAGACGAAGCCAACCGCGCAAAATCGGCATTTCTTGCCGTGGTGAGCCACGAAATTAGAACGCCCATGACAGGCGTGATGGGCATGGTGCGTCTTCTGCTGGAAAGCAATATCACGAAACAGCAGCGTGATTACGTCCTGACGATCCAGGAATCCAGCGAAGCCATGTTGACGCTCTTGAATGACATTCTGGATTTTGAAAAAATTCAGCGCGGCAAAATCGATCTTGAAAATATCAGCTTTGACCTGATCCGTTTGATACAGGGTGTCATTACCCTGATGTCGGGGCATGCCGCCCAAAAGCAGATAACGCTTTCGGCGCGGATCGACGAAGACATTCCCCGCTACGTCAAGGGCGATCCGACACGCCTGCGCCAGGTTTTGTTAAACCTGATGGGGAATGCGCTGAAATTTACCGAAAGAGGCAACGTTATCCTGCATGTCAAAAACCTGAACAGTCAGGATGACGTTTTAAACAAGAGCCGCTATTCGATTTATTTTGCCGTGCAGGATTCCGGCATCGGCATTTCCCCTGAAGCGCAGAAAAACCTGTTCAACCCCTTTGCGCAGGCAAGCGAGAGCATTACACGCAAATTCGGCGGCACCGGGCTTGGGCTCGCCATATCCAAAGGGTTGATCGAAAAGATGGGAAGCTCGATCAACATCAACAGCAAGGAAGGGGAAGGCAGCACTTTCTTCTTCACATTGATGATGGAACGCGGCCTTTCCACGGCGCCGGAAGCGGCCAAAAAACCGGTTGTCCAGGAAGAACCTCTGGCACCGGTCAAGCCTCTCAACGTGCTCGTCGTCGACGATAACAGCATCACACGCAAAGTCGTCATGAGCTTTCTGGAACAGGGCAATCATCACGTTGCCGTCGCCGGCACAGCCGAAGAGGGTCTGAAGAAAATTAACGAAACGCCGTACGACCTTGTCCTCATGGATATTGAGCTGCCGGGCATGCACGGCAACGAAGCTGTCCGCATCCTGCGCGAGAGCGGCGATAGCGGCAAACAGTC
The DNA here is from genome assembly GCA_963204825.1 of Pseudomonadota bacterium. Classification (GTDB taxonomy): domain Bacteria; phylum Pseudomonadota; class Alphaproteobacteria; order Micavibrionales; family Micavibrionaceae; genus Micavibrio_A. The sequence goes on along the minus strand of CAUJHN010000059.1, from coordinate 716 downwards.
TCTGCCGGTGTTCGCCATGACCGGCAACGTGGGCAAAGAAGACATGGAACGCTACCTTGCCGATGGCATGAGCGGCGTGCTGCCAAAGCCGATTGATCTGGATAAGCTGCGTTCGCTTATCGTTGAAATATCCCGTAACGGCTTCGTGCGCGAGATCAAGGCCCTGGGCGACAGTCCCAAAGCCGTCCAGAAGACAGTGATGGAATCGCGGCCGGCTCCGCCTGCGGAATACGAAGGTATTTTCAATACGGACATGCTGCAATCATTAAAAGACACGCTTGGCAAGGACAAGCTGAATGGCCTTTTGGTTGAACTTGTCGAAAAGACCCAGGAGATTTTGCAGCTTATGATCAACGCGCTGGATGCCGGCGATCTTTCCTCTCTGGCGGCGCGCGCGCATGAGCTGAAGGGCATGGCTGGAAACTTCGGCTTAACGGAGATCAGCGCCCTGGCCGCTCAGGCGGAGCAAAAAGCCTCCAAAGCCGAGACTGAGGGGCTGGACGCCATCGTTGCGCTCCTACCGGAAGCCAGCAGCCGCGCGCAGAACGCGCTTAAGAACTGGGCAGGCGAATAATTATCCCGGAATATCGGCATCGGTGAAGAATTGCGCGATTTCGATTTTCGCGTTTTCTTCGGAATCGGATCCATGCACGGAATTTTCACCGATCGAAAGTGCGAATTCCTTGCGGATGGTGCCGTCCGCCGCCTCTTTCGGA
>CAUJHN010000058.1 GCA_963204825.1 Pseudomonadota bacterium | reverse complement strand
GAAATGCTGGATTGGGAAGCGCCGACCGGGGGCTATTTACTGCAGGCATGTTTTGCGACCGGCGTATGGGCCGCGGCTGGAATTATTGCCTTTAATGCTTCTTCTTGAAGTCTTCCAAAATTTCATCGTGAAGGATGTCAGAGGAAAGTTTCTTTTGCACAGGCATCGCAGGATGCGTTGTTTCAATGACAATTCTTTCCCCGCCATGTTCGAGCATCGTACGGCCATCCTCCGCCGATGTGTTGATGTTTATGATCGTCTGGCCTGTTTGTGGCATATGGCTTTGCTCGTCTATGCCCGCCAGATGCTCTTCAACCTGCGTCTTCATTTTTTGCATAGCCCCAACGATGTCATACGGCCTGCTGACATATTGAAAAAACACATCTTTCACAAACCTGCAATCGAGCGTGATTTTGCCATAGTTAAAAAACCGCCCGAGCCAGCCCTGATCCACATGAATGCCGCGTACATCCGAAAGATCCGTTTGATCGAACCTTATATTGATCCACCCTCTTTTTATAACAATGCGCTTTGTGGTGACAAATACGCGGGTCGTCAGATATTTGGTGAACTCCATTGAAAATATCAACCCGCCGCAGATGGAAAAAAACCAGCCTATCCATCCGGGCTGAAGCGAAAAATGAAGTTTTGTATTGTATATTTCGTAGGTGGGAACATAAGTGCCAAAATAATTCCAGAGACCTATATCCGCGGCCCAACCTATAGCGGCCAAAAAAACAAATGTGCTAAAACCGCTGAACAGAAAAATCCAGTGAAGCCCTCTGCCGGAGACCGGACGCTCTCCCTCCTCCAGAACAGGTTTCAGGCATTTTTCCATTACGTAGCTCATGGCCAATCCTCTTTTCTTTTACCATAGCGTTTTGAAGGCTTTCTGTCACGCACCCCCTTTTTATGGGCATTTTTTGGTGCCATAATCAGCCCATGAATAAGCAAGCAATAAATTATCTCCATTCCATTCATTCTGTATTTTCAGAGCCGCCATCGGGAACAGTTATACCGCTCCGCCTCATACGGGCGGCGGATTTTGAGGAATTTCAACATAGGGCTTCCGTATCCTTTTCGCGGCAAATGGAACAGTCCGGATTTGAAGGAAAAGACAGGCAGATATGCTTGCTACGGGACGATCAGGGGATTATCGCTGAAATCCTGGTCGGAATTGCCGTTCCGCTTAGCCTATACAGCTTTTCCTTTGTTTTTGAAAAGCTGCGCGGAGAACTCTCTCCGGCGTTCCTGAAATCAGTCTTTTTTCGTGTTGAAGGCACACTTTCAACAGAAGACAAGACGCAGGCCACCATTGGCTGGGGGCTGGCAAGCTATCGTTTCGACCACTTCAGAAAGGACAAGGCAAAGGCTGCGCTCCCTGTTCTGGCCTGGCCGGAAGGAGTGGATCGGCCGCGTGTAACCGCGATGATCGAATCCCTGTGCCTTATTAAGACGCTCATCAATATGCCGTCCAATTATCTGGGCACAGACGAACTTGCAGACGCGGCCGCGCAGATTGCAAAATATTCAAAGGCTTCCTTCGGCAGGATCGTCGACAAAGATCTCCTCGAAAAAAACTTCCCCATGATTTATGCCGTGGGTCAGGCATCCCCCCGCAGGCCACAACTCATCGAAATTAACTGGGGCAGTGAAGACCATCCCTTAATCACCTTGGTGGGTAAGGGTGTCGTGTTCGATACAGGCGGACTTGATATCAAGCCGCCGCCTTTTATGACGCTCATGAAAAAAGATATGGGCGGCGCGGCCCATGTACTGGGTCTGGCACATATCATCATGTCCTTGAATTTGCCTGTGCGATTGCGCGTGCTGATCGCGGCGGCGGAAAACAGTATCGGGGGGGAATCATTCAGGCCGGGCGATATACTTGCCAGCCGTAAAGGGCTTAGCGTCGAAATCGGAGACACGGACGCCGAAGGAAGGCTCGTTGTAGGAGATGCTTTGACCTATGCCTGTGAAGGTGACAGCAAGCCTTCTCTGATCGTTGATTTTTGCACATTAACCGGATCTGCGCGCGCCGCGCTCGGTTACGATATTCCCGCCTTCTTTTCCAATAAGGACGTCATCCTGGACGAATTAAGGGCTATAGGAATGCAATGCGAAGATCCTGTTTGGCCCCTGCCTCTGTGGCAACCCTACTTGAGAGAGATGAACAGCCCAATTGCGGACATTAACAATATCGGAACTGGCAAGGCCGGCGCTATTCATGGTGGGTTGTTCCTACAACAGTTTGTCGATCCGTCCATAGACTGGATACATATAGACTGCTACGCCTGGGAACAGTCAGGAAAACCGGGAAGACCGCAGGGTGGCGCAGATACGGGCATGCGCGCGGTCCTGAAGCTGATTGAAAAGCGGATCAAGTCTTAGGTTATAGTGTGGGCATGTACATGCCTGCCGCCATGCGCTGTCATGATATTTATCGCGAGGCTTTCTTTGTTTTCATCGGGCGTACGCACCCATAAAAGCAAACCGCCGCGTTCTATCTGTTCCTCAAGATGCCGGTTATGGCTTTGGTCTAATATCCTGGCCAGTATGCCTCCAAGCACGCCGCCGCCCAGTCCGCCGATAATGGCGGCTCCGGCAACGGGAAATGCAATGGCCCCTGCTGAGAGCGCTAGGCCCATAGCGCCAATATATGCGCTGGCCCCCACCAGAGCCGTACCTCCTATAACTTCTTCTTCCGGCCTCGCTGGTGCCTGCCGCGGCGTGTGCGCATCATCGGCGGCGATCATGGGAGATACTGCTTTTGTGCCGAATATTTTTTCCAGGTCGCGGCGGGTTCCCATGATCGATATATCCTGCCGGGGGAAAGCCGTTCCCTCCAGCTGCCGGATCGCTTCCTGGAGATTATCCGTTGTGTCGAACAGACCCACAACTTCGGGTACGGTGCCCGGATGGATTTTATTGTATGCAGACTGGTTCATGAACAGCTCCCGAACATCTGGCACAAACGCATAGATAAAGGGAGAGTTCCTGAGAAATCAGGTTAAGGCGGCACATATGTCACGTGCGAAATCGGACAGGCTGTCGTCCCGTGCGCCCATGACTATGATCCTGTCACCGGGCTGCGCGTGTTTCAGTATATCTGCTTTTATAGCGCTGCGGTCTTCCATCAAAAGAGCGTTTTTCCCGTGACGGACGATATCCTTCACGATTGTTTCAGATCCTATGGACCGATCAACCGTTCCCCCGGCGTAAAAAGGCTCAACCATATACAATCTGTCATCCGCAGAGAGATATTCCGCAAATGTCTGCGCAAGCTCATCCCGTACGAGCTTTAAAAACCCATAGCCATGCGGCTGGAAAAAGATCAACAGCCTTCCCGGGAATTCGCGCAGCGTACGCATGGTCGCGGAAATTTTGTCGGGGTTGTGCGCGAAGTCGTCCATCACCGTGATATTGTTGCGATGACCAACCACCTCCATCCGACGCCTGATCCCTTCGAAACGTTCCAGCGTTTCTATGCATTGCTGAAGGCCAAGACCTGCCGCGTGACCTACGGCAATAGCCGCCAGCGCGTTTGAAACATTATGCCGCCCAGGCAATTTAAGGTTCAGAGGCAACCCATTGATATTGGCGCTTATACCATCGGGGCGCGGGATAAAATTCGTGGCGACGATATCTGCCTGACGGCCTTCAGCACTGTACGTGATGATGCGTTTATTAAAGCCGCGCGCCATTTCCAGCAAAACGGGATCATCGGCGTTCAAAACAGCCGTTTCCGTTCTTGCAAGGAAACCGGAAAACATCTCCTTAAGCGCCTCCATCGGCTGATGGTCGAGGGCGATGTTATGAATGACCGCGATGTCCGGCGCGTACGCACAGACAATATCTTTCCCGTCGCTTTCATCGACCTCGGTTATAAACATGTCACCTTTGCCGACGAACGCCGTGGAATAAGGATTACGGGCAATATAATTGCGAAATATCCCCCCATTCATCACAGTCGGGTCAAAGCCCGTCTCTTTCATCAAGAAGCCGATCATCCCTGTCGTCGTCGTCTTGCCGCTGGTTCCAGAAATCGCGATTTTCGTTTTCGATTGATTAAACAGGCTGATCAGCGTGTCTGCGCGCTTGAGGATCGGAACGGCCTTGTCTTTGGCCGCGCGGATATCCGGAATAGTGTCTTCGACCGCTTTTGAGATTACCACGCTATCTATATCTCCGGTTATGCCTGTCCCGTCTTGTGGATATAGCGTTATGCCTTGTGATGCGATCCAGGCGAATTTTTCAGGTGTACGCCCTTGGTCATACGACCTGTCGGAGCCGGAAATTTTATACCCCATACCCCGCAATATAATGGCAAGCGGCAACATGCCGCTGCCGCCTATGCCGCAAATAAAAAAGTGGGGCGTTTTTTGCGTCACGGACTAATTATTAAATACGCGGGGATTCATGGAGCGCGTCAGACTATCCGCAGAAGTTCCTTCAGGCGAAGGGGCCGCGGCGGAAACGCCGGCCCCGCCGGATGACGGATCAATGAACGGATTTGAATCGGCCGCAGGATCACGTTTTTCGACACCACGCCTGATATAGGCCGTGTCGTCGCCAATACGCGCGGTTCCAGGCTTATATTCTTCGATGGGCTGCGTGTACGGGTTCGGGACATCCTTGTTGTGATATTCTGGCAGCTCATACCCTGTGGGCACGCCCATAAAATCCACGACGATGATCGAAGGATATTCATAAAGAGCTCCGGAAAAGTGGTCAAACAGCGCGCTGGGCGGCACAGCCACTGACCATGGGTTATATACGCTCTCAACCGTTTTCGTTACGTGGCGGTTTCCGGCGGCATAGCAATCGAGCTGCAAAGGTTTATTAGACCGCTGCACGGTAAATTTTTCGTCATTCTGGACAACGTAACGCACGCCGTTATCTATAACGCATTCAGCCTCATAAGCCCCCTGGGTTTCCAGAGTAATTTCCTGGGTTTGGCCGTCGTGAATCGTGCCGCACCCCGATAACAGAAGAGTCACTGAAAAAGCAGAAAAAATAAGTTTAGTGGCGCGCATGCCGGGAACCCCTTGCAAGGTGGGAATCAATATCCCTTAAAGTTACCGTAAAGCGGCCCCGATGACAAACGCTAAGCCGCGGATTTTACTTTGCCGCCCGATGGCGAAATCGCGAATGTCAAAGCATCGGCCTTCAGCCCCACATTGATCTGCGCGCCGTCGTCGACCTTGCCTTCGAGTATAAGTTCGGCCAGCCGGTTTTGCAGTTCGGTTTGAATGACGCGCTTCAGCGGACGCGCCCCATAGGCCGGGTCGTAGCCGCGCTCGGCGATCCATTTTTTGGCCGGCAGATCGATCGTAAGCGTAACCTGCCGCGCGGCCAGAAGTTTGTGGAGATATCCCAGTTGTATGTCAACGATGCCTGTCATCTGCTCTCTGCCCAGGCGGCGGAAGAGCAGAATTTCATCCAGCCTGTTCAGGAATTCCGGGCGGAAAGCGGCGCGCACGGCGTCCATAACGCGGGTACGGGCAACTTCCACGTCCTGCCCGTCTTCCAGATTCACAAGATGTTCTGCGCCCAGATTCGATGTCATAATCAGGACCGTGTTTGTGAAATCGACTGTACGCCCCTGACCGTCGGTCAAACGCCCGTCATCCAGAACCTGCAAAAGAATATTGAATACGTCCGGATGCGCCTTTTCCACCTCGTCGAACAAGACGACCTGATAAGGCCTGCGCCGAACGGCTTCGGTCAGCGCGCCGCCTTCTTCATACCCGACATAACCGGGAGGCGCGCCTATCATCCGCGCCACGGAATGCTTTTCCATGTATTCCGACATATCGAGGCGCACCATCGCCGTATCGTCGTCGAAAAGAAACTCCGCAAGCGCTTTCGTCAATTCGGTCTTACCCACCCCGGTGGGGCCCAGAAACAGGAAGGAACCAATCGGGCGGTTCGGTGATTGCAGGCCGGCCCTTGAACGGCGAACCGCATTGGCCACGGCCCGTACGGCCGCATCCTGTCCGACAACGCGCTGCTTTAGCTTGTCTTCCATATGAAGAAGCTTTTCGCGCTCGCCTTCAAGCATCTTATCCACAGGTATACCCGTCCACTTACTCACAACCGCGGCAATGTCATGCTCGGTGACCTGTTCGTTGATCATGCTGCCGCCCTGTACTTTTGCCGCTTCGGCCAGGCGCCGCTCCAGTTCGGGAATGCGCGCGTATTTCAGCTCACTGGCCTTACCCCAGTCTGAGTCACGTTCCGCCTGGTCAAGCTCGATGCGCGCCCTGTCGAGCTCCTCGGTCACCTTTTGTGCTGAATTAAGTTTTTCCTTCTCCGCCATCCATTGGGCAGTGAGGTCGGCCGATTTCTTTTCCAGCGTTTTCAGTTCGTCATCGAGTTTTGTTAAACGATCTTTTGAAGCCGTATCCTTTTCCTTGGAGAGAGCCTCGCGCTCGATTTTGAGCTGTACGATCCGGCGATCGAGCTCATCAATCTCTTCAGGCTTGGAATCCACCTGCATGCGAAGCCTTGAAGAGGCTTCGTCTATCAGGTCGATCGCCTTATCGGGCAGGAATCGATCCGTAATATAACGATTAGACATGGTCGCCGCTGAAACTATGGCGGCATCCGTAATGCGTACACCGTGATGCGCTTCGTATTTTTCTTTCAGCCCCCGCAGGATAGAGATGGTATCTTCAACCGTTGGTTCAGGTATGAATACGGGTTGAAAACGGCGGGCGAGCGCCGCGTCCTTTTCAATATGCTTGCGATATTCTTCCAGTGTCG
>CAUJHN010000057.1 GCA_963204825.1 Pseudomonadota bacterium | reverse complement strand
GCATTTTGATGTCCAGAACCACAAGGTCGGGCGGCGAGGCGGTTACGCCTTTTAAGCCTTCTTCGCCGTCCGAAAAGGTTTTCACGGTAAAACCTTCCGCCTCCAGAGCCATGGAAACGGAGGTCAGAATGTTCCGGTCGTCGTCGATTAAGGTAATGCTGTGCGTCATTTCAAATGCCTCTTGTATTTATGACCCATATTTAGGGGTCAAAAGAGCCACTATCAAGACACAAAAAGGGTATTTCTATGGCTTAAGCCAAATAATACCGGCAAAACAAGGCTTTTAGGCATGGGGTTTGTTTAGGAGGGAAGCGGGGCCATTCCGAATTTCGCACGGACTTCATTGGTATGATCCCTTTCACGGACGCCGTTGCCATCTTGGCGCTTAACGGGGTCGTATAGAACAGGCACAAGACCTGCCCCGGTCCGCCGCCATAGAATATTCGTCGGATTAAAGTCGGGGCCTGGAACGTAGCCTTTATATTCCTTGTGCATGTTTTCGCATAACTCCAGCACGGCTATCGATGCTTCACGGAAGGCTGCGGGTTCCGGTAGGGAAGCCATGTCGTATTCATAACTTTTGACCATAAAAATATTGCTTATGGTTTTCGACATTATGGCGCTCTGATGTATTTCCTCATACCAATGCGCGTCTTCTGCGGATACGCCCAGCTGATTAGTCAACCTGCCCTCGATCTCCTTATAACGTTCATAAATGCCATTGTGAACGCCGTGTATCAGTCTTTCTACACAAGCTATATGCTCTCTCCCCGTTTCCAGAATCCGGTGATCACTGACGACAGGCATATAGGGGTTGCCCTTCATTTTCTGGGCCAGGGCAAAAAATTCAAAAGAACCTCTGGCATCCTGGGAAATCCTAACCACCTGGTCTGCTTCGGGCTTCGTCCATGCTGCTGCATCCGTGCGTCGTCCGGCTTCATAAAAGCCGCGGTTAAACAGAATCTGCTCTGCGGCAAATCCGGTTGGCGCCTGGGCCGCTGTTTTGTATACTGTAAGCATGTCCATGTTATGGATAATATATTAAATTAATTGCCCCATACAAGCTAAATATCAGCTTTGCGCGAGAATATTCCCCATAAAGAACAGCGAGCCCGTGAATAATACACGGGCTTTTTGCTGGCCCGGATTTTGTTTAATCAGGGATTTTAACGATTCAGCGGCGTTAACCATTGTGTGTGTGTTCTGAAAGCCGAGACGTACGGCAACTTCCTGAAGGACCTCAGGGGTGAAGGAAGTGGGCTCGTTTTCGATCTGGGTCAGGGTCAGGCTGTCCGCATAGGGCAGCAGGGGTTTTAAAAAGGCGGCGGGGTTTTTGCGGTTGACCATGGCGACGACGAGGTGAAGGGGCCGCGGGTCGGTTTTTTTCCATTCTTCCATCTGGGCGGCCAGTATGACCCCCGCACTGTCGTTATGCCCCCCGTCGATGATAATCTCCCAGGGTTCAGGGGCAAGGTCATTGAACGGGTGATTTTTCAGAGTCTGCAGCCGCCCCGGCCAGTCTATTTGGGTGAGCGCTGTGGATAAAATCTCCGGCTTAAAATGCTCCGGGGCAATGATCCGGAATGCGGCGAGGGCTGCACCGGCGTTCCATAGCTGATGATTCCCAAGAAGATTGGGCTTTGGGAGCAGAATAGAGTCATTTTCGTAGCGAAACATCATCCGGCCCTCTTCGGGTGCGCTGGACCATTCTGCGCCGTAGCGAACGAGCGTAGCGGAAGTGGATAATTCTTGGGATTTTTTGAGGAAAACATCCATGACACCGGCGTTTAGCGCCTCTTCCATCTGGTATCCGATGACGCATGGGGCGCCGGGTTTCATGATTCCGGCCTTCTCCGCCGCTATTTTAGGCAGTGTATCGCCCAGAAACTTCATATGATCGTAAGAAATGGTGGTGATGATGGTTGCCGCCGGATGCGGGATGACATTTGTGGTATCGAGTCTGCCCCCCATCCCCGTTTCAAGGATGAGCCAGTCCGCGGGCACCCGGCTGAACCCCAACAGGGCCGCACAGGTGAACAGTTCGAAGAAGGTTATCGGTTCATCTTTGTTGGTTTCGATACACTCCGTCAAAAGGTCGATCAGGGCCTGCGATCCGATGGGCGCGCCGGCAAGGCGAATGCGCTCCGTCGGGTGGACGAGATGCGGTGACGTATAAACATGCACCGTTTGACCCGAGGCTTCCAAAAGCGCGCGAAGCGTTGCCGTTGTTGAGCCTTTGCCGTTGGTTCCCGCGATGTGAACCGTTCTGGGAAGCTTCAGATGCGGGTTGTTGAGCTGCTCCAGAAAACGATACGTGCGGTTCAGAGAGAGCTCTATTTCAGTGTGATAAAAGCCGTAAAGACGCTGGAGGAGGGACTCGAGCCGGGCCTCAATGGCCGGGTCATCGGATGCGCCGGCTGCACGGTTCACGGGCCGCACGAAAGCGCCAGTAACGGGTGTATCGAAATTGCCGGATTCTGGCGCGTTATCGGGCCACGGATTTTTTGGTGACTTTGTCATTGCGCCCCGATGCGTTGGCCGGCTGTTTGACCAGCCTGGCCGCTTCCTTCTTTTTCAAAAGCGCAACGGCGCCGCGAGAGCCAGCGGGCTTATCCTGTTTGCTGTTTCCGCCCAGGCCGCCGAGGAGTTTGGAGGCGCCGCCCAGCGTGCCAGACGCGCCCGATTTCGTGCGGATCATAAGAAGATCCAGAATGCGGCCTATGGTTTCGCGCAATTCCGCGCGCTTTACCACCATATCGACCATGCCGTGTTCGAGCAGATATTCGGCCGTCTGGAATTCTTTTGGCAGCACTTCGCGGACCGTTTCTTCAATCACGCGGCGTCCGGCAAAGCCGATCATCGCGCCGGGCTCTGCGAGGTGTACGTCACCGACCATGGCGAAGGAGGCGGAAACGCCGCCGGTGGTCGGGTTTGTGAGCAGGACGATGTAGGGCAGGCCTTCTTCCTTGACCATGTCCACGGCAATGATGGTGCGGGGCATCTGCATGAGCGACAGGGCGCCTTCTTGCATGCGTGCGCCGCCGGAAGACGGAATGACGATCAGGGCCGCGTTTTCCTTTACGGCGGTTTCGGCCGCTTTCACGATGCCTTCCCCCACGGCCGTGCCCATGGATCCGCCCATAAAGGCGAAATCAAAGGCGGCAACCACCGCGTTATTCCCACCAATGGTGCCACGGGCGATGAGGATGGCGTCATTCTCCTTGGTTTTGAGCTGCGCCGTCTTCAGGCGGTCCGCGTATTTCTTGCTGTCCTTGAATTTAAGCGGGTCGTAGGGGACCGCAGGCGTTGCAATCCGCTGATATTTCCCGTCGTCAAACATAAGGGCCAGGCGTTCTTTCACCTCAATCGCGAGGTGGTTGCCGCAATGGTAGCAGACGTTCAGATTGGTTTTCAGTTCCTTGTGGAACAGCATGCCGTCGCAGGCTTCGCATTTCTGCCAGAGATTGTCGGGGACGTCTTTTTGATCCCCCACGATGGAACGGATGCGGGGACGGATAAAATTGGTCAGCCAGTTCATGGGCGCGTTCATCCTTTGGAAATTGAAGCCCGCATTTAGCGCAGGTTGATGAGCGGAGTCAAGATAAATGGCGGATTTTTGACGCCAAAAATCATATCATCTATTTGATTTAAAATGATTTTTTGAATTCTATGGATAATTATCCGCGTATCGCCGAAGCCAGGGATTGCGCCTGTTCGCCGAGTTTTTGGGCGAGTGCGGGGTCTTTCAGGTTTTGTTCGACGGATTGAACGAGGGCGGAGCCGACGACGACGCCATCCGCGATTTTGGCCATGGCGGCCGCGTCCGCAGGCGTTTTAATGCCAAAGCCCGCGACGATTGGCAGGTGTGTGGAGGCTTTGATTTTGGCGATATGCGCGCCGACTTTTGCGGGATCGGCGGAGGCCGTGCCGGTGATGCCGGCGATGGAGACGTAGTAGAGAAAGCCGCTGGCGCCATCCAGAATTTTGGGCAGACGGGCTTCGTCCGTCGTGGGCGTTAGAAGGCGTATCATGCAAAGGTTTTTTTGCTGCGCTTTTGGCGCGATTTCTATGGCTTCCTCAGGCGGAATATCGACGACGATGAGACCGTCTACCCCTATCTTGCTGCAATCATTGGTAAATTTATCGATGCCGTATTTGAGGATCGGATTGAAATACCCCATGAGGACGATGGGCGTGTCTGTATTTTTGCTGCGAAATTGCTGCACAATTTCGAATGTTTTCCGCATGCTCATCCCCGCATCGAGCGCCCGCAGGCCAGCCGCCTGAATCGCGGGGCCATCGGCCATGGGATCAGAAAAGGGCATGCCGATTTCGAGAATGTCGGCGCTGTTCGCGAGTTCATGCAGGATCGCAAGAGAGGCCGCCTCGTTCGGGTCGCCTGCCATGGTGAAGGTTATCAAAGCCTTGCGGCCCTGCTTTGCCAGTTTTTCAAAAATCTTTTCGATCCTGATTGCCATAGGGCCATCCTATAGCGGAAAGCCGGTGGGCAGGAAAAGAAAAAATTCCAACCCGCCGGAATTACCTTAGGCCACCATGGGCATGGGCATATCGGCGCGGCGCTGGGCCGCCCTGTAGAGGGCGGTTTCCAGGGTGGGGCCTGCCGCCTTGCCGAAAAGCTGGCGGGTGAAAGGGATGCCGCGTTCGTTGGCGCCGGCAACCCCGGCAAAGGCGATCTGGCCCCTGCAGTCGTCCGCGCAGGTCGCAATCCCCCGTTCCAGGTCCGCCACCGCGACTTTGGTATCCTGCACCATCGAGCGGATGAGGGGATCGTAAATTTCCCCCTTCCGCCCCACGACGCGGGTTGCCAGCCCGGCGCAGTCCACGAGGATGTCCGATGTCAGAACAGTTCCGTCTTTTAAGCGCGTATTCCATACCCCGGCCCCGATGTCATAGGACGTTCCTTCCATGCGGGCGGAGCGGAAAGTCAGTTGGCCGGAATCCTTCAGTTTGCGGAAAACCTCATAGCTGTCCGGCGCGGTGCGGGTTCCCGCCAGCTTATCGAAGAATTTTTCAAATTCGGCAAAGTCCGGAGGAGAGAGGTACGTCCGCAATTGCTGCATTTCACCCTTTAATGCTGCAAACATATTTTGAGGGCCTGCTTGCAATGTTGCGGGGTTATGGGTTTCTTTCACCAACAGGGCTTTCAGGTCTGCGAGAGGCAATCCGTCAGCGGCTTTCAGGAACGGGCCGATGTCATAGGCCTGCCCGCTTTTGCGGGGGTCGAACGGCCAATAATCCAGCGGATCCGATGAAATGGCGACAATCTGTCCTTGATAGTTCAGGGCATCCAGATTGCGCAGCACGTCGAGATACGATGCGCCGGTCCCTACAATCGTGACGTGCGCGCCGGGGTTGTCGACCCGGTCGCCCAGGGCCGTTTCTATTTCCGTGTCGCTTAAAGGCGTGTTGGCAAAGCTTTTGCGTCTTTGGATGTCTTCGGAGAAGAGCGGCCCGTTATGGTGGCCCGTGGCGATTACGACCGAGTCCAGCGTTCCTGTCAGAATGCCGCTCGGGTTTGCCGTGTCGCCCGTATCGCAGGAGAGAATGAGCGCGCCGTCAGACGCCCTTTCAATATGCGTAACGCAGCCTTCGACCGTGGGATTAAGGCGGATGGCTTCAAATCCCAAGCGCTGGTTTATAGCTTCTACGCGCCGGCAGGTTTCCGCAAAAATGCCGGAGAGATATTCCCGGTAAAGCGCCCGCGGCAGGTAGCTATGCGCCCCCCAGCGGTCATCCCCTTCTGCGGTGAGGCGGTAATTCCTGTAGGCTTCGGGATGGGCGTAGGCGATCTGGTTATCGCTAAGGCCGTCCGCGCGATTCTTTTCGTATATTGTTTTTGCTGCATGGCGCTGGGCTTCGGTCAGGCCTGCCGCGCGTTTTTCCAACCATTGGATCAGATCGCATTTCTGTCCATCGAACATATGCATGCCGACAAGGCCGATTTCCGTGGGGTCCATGCCGTCCGGGACATTGTATTCATCGGCCTTGCATTGCACCGGAAAGTTCAGGTGGAAGTGCATTTTTGTCAGGTCGTAGGCCTGGCCATAGCCTGTGCTGCGGTCTTTGTTATAGATGCTGAATTCCACCAGAGGCGGCGGGGACGCTGGGTTGGCGGCAATCAGGTTTTCTATGGTGGATACTTGTTGTGCAAGGATGGATGCGCCGACGGCGCCGAACCCTACAATCCCAATGCGGGCGTAGGATTCTTCCGCGTAGGAAGAAGTCTTCATTGTGTAGCTCCCTGGTAAATTATTTATTTTTTATTAATTTTATAAATATCACAAAAAGAGCGCCAAATCCATCAGTTCTGAATGCCGATGCAGACCAGCACTTCATGCACGCCGTCTTCAAAGAAGCGGGGGCCGTAGATTTCAACGTCGGTTTTCAAGGCGCGATTCAGGTCTGATTTCCAGATGGACGCCCAGGTGTCGAGGAGGGCTTTTGGCTGCTGCCCCTGCGCAGAAAAAACGAGGTAATCGCCTTTTTCAACGAAGACGGAATCGAGGCCTTCGGCCAAGGAAAAATCATCCGATTTTACGCGGCAGCCGATGGTGAGTTTATAAGGGGCTGTATGGTCCCCTTCATAAGAGTGGTAGATGGCGTAGATGGCTTCACCGTCTTTGGCGGGGATGGCTTCGCCGACCGCTTCTTCAAAGAAGCGCGCCCACAGGGCATTGATGTCCGCTGCAGCATTATCGTCCGCATTCGTTGTGCGAATGGTGATGCCCAAGACCGTAAACCCGCCGAGTTCTTCGGTTTGCGCGGCTTCTTTTTGCTGCGCTTTTGCACTCATATCTTCATGCCCAGACGATCGGCGATGGTGTAGATGTCCTTGTCGCCGCGGCCCGAAAGATTGACGATCATCAGGTGATCCTTGGGAAGTTCTGGCGCCTTTTTCATCGCGTAAGCGATAGCGTGGGAGGATTCTAGGGCCGGGATGATTCCTTCCATTTTGCTGCAGTATTGGAAGGCGTTGACCGCTTCGTCGTCCGTAACGGAAACATAGTTCACGCGTTTCTGATCGAACAGCCAGGCGTGTTCCGGGCCGATGCCGGGATAGTCGAGGCCGGCGGAAATGGAGTGGGCTTCGGTGATCTGGCCGTCATCGTTTTGCAGGAAGTAGGATTTCATCCCGTGCAGCACGGCAGGCTTGCCGCCGTTCAGGGATGCGGCATGCATATCGGTAGCGACACCG
>CAUJHN010000056.1 GCA_963204825.1 Pseudomonadota bacterium | reverse complement strand
GGTGGTTGACGTAGTACTGGCCGCAGCGTTTTGCGGATTCTGCAACTTTTTCCGCTGCCTGGCGCTTCGTGCCGACGAACAGAACGCGGCCGCCGTTGGCGACGATATCGCGGATGGATTTCAGGGCCGTATTCAAAAGAGGCACGGATTGTTGCAGGTCGAGAATATGGATTCCGTTACGCACGCCGAAGATGTATGGGCGCATTTGCGGGTTCCAGCGGCGTGTGTGGTGACCGAAGTGTACGCCTGCTTCAAGCAATTGGCGCATAGTGAATGTTGGCATAGCCATGGTTATGGTTCTCCTTTTATAAACCGGTTATATCCTCGGCGGGCCTTGGTTTTTCAAGGGGTTACCTCAAAAACACCGGGTAAGGAACCCGCCTGTGAATTTACTACTGGCCGGGTTATGCCTCTTTACCCATGGAAATGCAAGGGAAAACCTCAAATTTCGGCTTGCTCGGTCACCAATATTATGTAATTTTTTGTTCAGAAGATCAAATTATGGGGGAAAACATGCAAGACCGATTTTACGATGCCACCAATCCCAGCGCGGAGGAACTCCGACGTAAAGAGACATTGCTCAGACTTTCAGGCCCTGGCACGCCAGCGCAGCCGGGAAAACTGGAATACCCAGCTAAAGAAGACAAAGAACCTGCCGCCGAACCATCATAACGAACGCGCGTAAAGCCAATGCGTTTCGCAATTCTAAAATCCTTAAGAGCAGCACTTATAACGGCAACAACCCTGCTGCCTGTCAGCCATGCGGGCAGCCAGTCACGCAACGCCCCTACTGCAGACTTTGATATGGATACTGGCAGAACCATGGATATTTTTAAGAAAGCCAGCGCCAGACACGACATCAACATCGGCCCTATGATCAATATAAATGATATAGATTATTATCTTGCTCGCGGCGCACGAGGCAGACAAAGTCTCGATTTCCAAATGAGGTGGCTCGCACTTTTTCTTCATAAAAATGGCTACAATCTTGTAACCATGACCTGCCCTGCGGACGCAGATTCTGCATATTTGCCCGCAGGAATTAGCGTGACCAAAATACGAAATGAAGAAGAATTGGATTACCACTTCAATCTCGATGCCAAAACGAACCCCATCCTCATCAACGGAAAACCAGTAAAACGTGAATTCACATACATAAGCCTGTCGCCCGATGGCACATTGATCCCTCTTACCGCTGACACATTCGCGCAATTAAAACTGGCATTTACTCCACATACAACTGAAGTGAAAACCTCGCCTGTAACCCTGACAAATCTGGACAACATGGCCAAGCAATATAAAGAAACATGCGCGCCAAAATTTTAAATGCAAAAGTTCACTTTTAACGCTCCGCAATCCGGATAACCCCCGGCGTGGACCGTATCGCCGATATGGCGGCGGGTGAAACCGACCAACGGCCTTTCAGCGCTATCTCGGCGGTATCGCCGTCCGGCACTTTGGCGAAGATGGAAATCTTTACGTTCCCCGCGCCTTCCACCTGCATCAGATCATAAAGACGCTTCACGGGCGCAGCGGCGTCTATATAAACATTCAATTCCATCATTTTATCGGCAAGCGTCGTATCGAGCGGCGCGATAATCTGACCGAGCAGCCTGACCTGTTCATCTTTGATATCCGCATCGCAAGTGAGCAGCAGCGCATTCCCCGGTTCCAGTAAGGATCGGCTCTTCGACAATGTTTCTGAAAAGATCATGACTTCATAAACGCCCGTCGCGTCGGACATTTGCAGGAACGCAAATTTATTTCCGGACTTCGCCGAAACCTTCTCGACTTTCTTTATAAGAATGCCCGCCATCTGCACGCGGCTCGATGGGCGCCTGTCCAGTTCCTCCGCCAGCCTTGAAAACGGAATGATCTTCATCCGTTCCATTTGCGCGGCTTTTGTGTCCAGCGGGTGGGACGACAGATAGAACCCGACCGCTTCGAATTCGTACCGCAGCTTTTCTAAAATATCCCATTCCTGCGCGTCCTTCATCGGCGGCAGCGACGCGGCCCCCTGCGGTTCGCCGAACAGACTGACCTGCCCCGAAGACCGTTCGTCCGCCTGCGCCTGCACATGGCGAAGCAGCGATTCCATGTTCTCATAGAGCTGCGCGCGCTTCGGATACAATGAATCAAAGGCGCCCGCGCAAATCAGTTGCTCAAACGATTTTTTGTTCATCACCTTGGCGTCAAGACGATTGATAAAATCCGCAAGCGTCTTGAACAAACCGCCGTCGTTGCGCTCCTGAATGACCTTTTCCATCGCGCCATGGCCGACGCCTTTCAGGGCCGCCAGCGCATACCGGATCTTCTGTTCCTCCACCACGAACATCACGCCGGATTTATTGATATCTGGCGGCAGCAACGGAATGCCCATCCGTTGCGTTTCCTGCTTGAAGATAGCCAGCTTATCCGTGTTGCCGTAATCGAGCGTCATCGACGCCGCCATGAATTCCACCGGGTAATTGGATTTCAGCCACGCCGTCTGATACGCGATCAGCGCGTACGCCGCCGCGTGCGATTTGTTGAACCCGTACCCTGCGAATTTTTCGATCTGCACGAAAATCGCCGCGGCCTGCTCAGCGCCCACGCCGGAATGTTCGGCGGCGCCTTTGACGAACATGGCCTGCTGCGCATCCATCTCGGATTTGATCTTTTTACCCATGGCGCGGCGAAGCAGATCAGCGCCGCCAAGCGTATAACCGGACAATATCTGCGCGGCCTGCATAACCTGTTCCTGATAGACCATGATGCCGTAAGTTTCTTCCAGCATGGGGCGCAGCTTGGGATGCAGATAATCCGCCTCTTCATGCCCGTCTTTAACCGAGCAATATTTCGGAATATTGTCCATAGGCCCCGGGCGATACAACGACACAAGCGCGATGATGTCTTCAAACCTGTTCGGTTTCATCTTGCGCAGCGTGTCCTTCATGCCTGAACTTTCAAGCTGGAACACACCGACCGATTCCCCGCGCGCAATCATTTCATACGCCCCTGCATCGTCTAGCGGTATCTGCAGGATATCGATCTTCTTGCCGTGTACTTCCTCTACGAGCTGCAAAGCCTTCTGCACAACAGTCAGCGTCTTAAGTCCAAGGAAGTCGAACTTTACCAGCCCCGCCTGTTCGACATATTTCATGTTGAACTGCGTCACCGGCATATCGGACCGCGGGTCGCGGTAGACGGGGCAAAGCTGATGCAGCGGTCTGTCAGAAATAACAACCCCCGCTGCGTGCGTAGACGCATGGCGATAAAGTCCTTCCAACTGCAAGGCAATTTCAATCAATTTCTGGCTGGTTTCTTCCTTATCTCTTTCGGCTCGCAAATCCGCATCCGCGTCCAACGCTTCCTGCAACGTAACTGGGTTCGCCGGGTTGTTCGGGATCATCTTGGCCAGACGGTCCACCTGCCCGTACGGCATCTGCAGAACGCGGCCCACATCGCGCACCGTATTCCGCGCCTGCAACTTGCCGAACGTGATGATC
>CAUJHN010000055.1 GCA_963204825.1 Pseudomonadota bacterium | reverse complement strand
TGAGAGATTTTTGGATTGGGATCAAAGAAATCTGCAATTCCCATCTTTTGTTCTTCTGTCGTCACGTTCAACAGCCAAAGCAAAAGGAAGAACGCCATCATCGCGGTCACGAAGTCGGCATAGGCGACTTTCCAGGCGCCGCCGTGATGTCCGCCACCGCCGCGTTTGATCTTTTTGACGATTATGGGACGGGCTTCGTCTCCTTTGCCGGCGGGTTTTGCCATCCGGTGCCCTCCTTATGCCGATGGGCTTGGCAGGGCGTTCAGTTTTTCTTCAAGTTCCTGGAAGGTTGGCTGAACGTCGTGCGGTAATGCTTTACGGGCGAATTCTACCGCGACTTGCGGCGCGCAGCCGTTCAAGAAGGCAATGAGCCCGATTTTTATTGTTTTATAATACATGACTTCTGTAGCGGCATAGGACGTCATGGCGCCTGCGATTGGGCCGACCATACCGTATGCGAGCCAGACCCCGAGGAATGTTCCGACGAGCGCGCCGCCGATCATGTGGCCCAGCACTTCAGGCGGCTCGGAAATAGAAGCCATGGTTTTAATAACGCCAAGAACGGCGGCCACAATCCCAAGCGCAGGTATGCCGTCCGCCATCGTCTGTACGGCATGTCCCGGATGGCCTTCGTGCTCCTTGATGCCTTCGATTTCTTCGTCCATCAGCGCTTCGATCGTCATGGGGTTTTCGTTGCCAAGAGAGATGATCCGCAGGTAATCGCAAAGGAACGGCACAGCGTGATGGTTGTGGTGAAATGTAGGAAATTGCTGAAAAAGCGCGCTTTCATGAGGGTTTTCGATGTGTTGTTCCATGGCAAGCCAGCCTTTGGTTCTTGCCAGTTTGAAGACCATAAAAAGCATGGAAAGCAGTTCAATATAGTCATCTTTCGTGTAGGCGCCGCCTTTTTTCAGAGCCTTAAAATAGCTCATGGTGTGTTTAATTGCGGAAGGAGAGTTTGCCACCAAAAAGGCGCAGCAGGCGCAACCAAAGATAATTATGAATTCACCCGGCATGGCGGGCAGAATGGCGCCCACGATCAGGTGAATCGCTTTTTCGACGCCTGCGGCGACCATAAGACCGCCGAACGTACAAACCAAAACAAGCGCCAGACCTGCAAACTTCATAAGCTGAGATTTTCCCTAGAAAATTTTAGACGCACATAGAACAGGATACACTGAATCGTGTAACGAAAGGTTACCAGCTCGATTGTCGCTGTTTTAGCGCGCCGGATCAAGTGCCTGTAGTGGATGTAAATCCAATAAGTCGCGGAAGAACCACCCTGCTTACAGGGTGATTGGTTTTCCTTCGCGTATATGGCGGGCAATTTCTGCTCCGGCATATGTCAGAATCATGTCTGTGCCGGCGCGTTTGAAGGCCATCATGGTTTCCATCAATGCGGATTGGTAGTCGAGGGCGCCGGCCTGGGCGGCGAATCGGAGCATCGCGTATTCACCGCTGACATGATAGGCGGCCAGAGGCAGGCTGGTCTGCGCCCGCAGTTTGGATATGACATCCAGATAGGTCATGCCCGGCTTGATCATAAGGATATCCGCGCCTTCATGCTCGTCGAGCAGCGCGTCACGCAGGGCTTCGCGGCAATTGGCAGGATCCATTTGATAGGTTTTGCGGTCTTTCCGTACATTCGGCATATGGCCGAGCGCGCAACCCGCGGCATCGCGGAAGGGGCCGTAGAAGCAGGATGCGAATTTAGCGGCGTACGCCATAATTGGAATATGGGTAAACCCAGTGACATCCAGCGCATGGCGAATGGCAGAAATCTGGCCGTCCATCATGCCGGATGGCGCGATTATGTCGGCACCGGCTTCGGCGCAAACGACGGATTGCATCGCTATATTTTCGATGGTGCGGTCGTTATCGACATCGCCATCGGCGCAAAGAGGGCCGCAATGACCGTGGTCTGTGTATTCGCAAAAGCAGTTGTCGGAAATAACGCAGAGTTCGGGGGCGGCATTTTTTGCGCGGGAGATCATGCGTGCCAGAAGACCGTTCGGACTCATTGAATCGCTGCCCGTATGGTCCTTGTTGTGTGAAACGCCAAAAAGCATAATGCCTTTAACGCCACTGGCTGCGATATCCTTTACCCGGGATTCCAGGGATTTTTCGGTTTCGCGGAAAACGCCAGGCATTGAATCTAATGGCAGGCGCTCGGTAATATTTTCTTCTACGAAAAGCGGGACTATCAGATCATTCGCGGTTACCATATTTTCCCGGACCATGTCGCGGATCGCTTCTGTGCGCCGCAGTCTGCGCATGCGAACATGCGGGAAACGGTCGGAAGAGAGGCTGGAAAGCTTCATGCGCTCAAAATGCGTTTGACCCTCGACGGAGGGAGCCGTTTCACTGATCGCATTCTTGAAAATTTTTGTGTCTGCCATGGGAGCCGCCTTTCGTTAAGTTTTGGTTATGCCATTTATGGGCGAAAGTAAATTAACATCTTCCTTCCTGCCTTGATGAAAATCAGTTTTTCGGCCGCGGTTGCTAGGGGGGCAAGAATTGGTTAATATTTACAACGTATGCTCAGTTTGGATACAGGTCTATGTAATTGTCATAATTGGAGAAAATTCTTGTCAACCACACCTTATTTTGAAGCCATTCAATTGATTGAAAGACTGCACCGTTACTTTATGGATGTTGTCGCCGTTGAATTAACACGCAAAGGATTGCAGGATATCAACGCCGTGCAGGCCATGATCGTCTATAACATCGGTCATGAGGAACTGACCGTGGGCGATTTGACCTTGCGCGGATATTATCACGGCTCCAATGTTTCTTATAATGTGAAGATCATGGCGCAGAACGGTTATATTGAGCAGGAACGTTCCGTGCACGACAAGCGGTCCATACGCGTAAAGTTGTCCGACAAGGGTAAAGAGGCCTATAAAGTTATTGCCGATATGTTCGCCCGCCATGAAGAAAAAATCAAAGGCACGGAACTTACCCCTGAGCGCATGACGGAAACCATCAAAACCATGAAGATGTTTGAGCGTTTCTGGACATCCCAGTCCCAGTTTACCGGGCTGGCGAGCCTGGATGATGAGGAATAATACCGGGCGTTTTTGTTCCGGTTTTTCATGGTTATACTGGCTAATCACAGCAATTTTGTTGACATAACTTTAGGTTTTTGGGTATTAAAATTACCGAAAACCAAGGGGTTGTTGTGCTGAATCCATCGCCACGTAATTTTGCAGAGTTGAAGGCAGTTCTCATGCATCGCGTGAGCGCCATTATGGATGATTCGAAGAATAGAATTGGGACACGACTATATGGGCGTCTGACAGACAAGGATAACCCTCCGTCCCATAACGTTATG
Organism: Pseudomonadota bacterium; assembly: GCA_963204825.1. Lineage (GTDB taxonomy): Bacteria > Pseudomonadota > Alphaproteobacteria > Micavibrionales > Micavibrionaceae > Micavibrio_A. The sequence goes on along the minus strand of CAUJHN010000055.1, from coordinate 880 downwards.
GGTGGACATATCAATGTTCCTTGTGTTTTTGTCGCGCATTTATATTCTCTTCAGCCTCCGCACCGCGATGCAAAAAATCTTGGACAAGCCGCATGGAGGGATCTCTCTCGAAGTCTGGACGAAGTGATAGGCGTGCCTATGGGGTCTATCTCTATCGATTCAGCCGTGCTTCGGATAATGGATCCCCGGCAGTTAGATGAATTTTTAACACCGGACACGGTGAGCGTCCTCAATTTGCAAAGTTATCGAAGATCGGTTGAAGGGATACAAGAAAAGCCAGATGAGCAAGTTGAACTTGTAACGCCACCAGTGCGGAAAAGACTTAATCCAGCGCTTCTGGCATGTGTTTCTGAGCAAGTGGCGCCAGCTGATGAACATACAGAGCCGCCAGCGAGGATACGACTTAATACACAATTTCTAATATGTGTGTCGCAGCCTTTTGTGCCAGAGCCTAGACTTTTATCCGAAATTCTTAGAGAGGATTGGTTGTGTGCTCTTTTACCTGGATTAAGAGGGATGATAGTGAGTTCTGATATCTCTAGTGCTTTGGCTGACCTGATAAGTAATGACCGTTTCAGGGGATATGTGGGCGATTTTGGAGAAGCTGTTCGTGAGGCTGCACGGCCTCATATGACGAGCATGGGGTTGTGTGGAGACGTTGTTGCGAAACAAAAGGAAAATCCCTCTTCAGATGGGGTGCTTATAGGGCCTTTTGTTTCCTTAGGCGATTATGATCTACGGAATGAGGCTGTTGCGCGCTTTGCAGGATATGTGATGGAGCATTGGCAGGTTCGTGCGCGTGCAGGTGCACTAAAGGCCGTAGCTATGGCAGGCCTACATAGCCGCTGGCCAGGCTAGCTAAAAGCATCCAACCCAGTCA
>CAUJHN010000054.1 GCA_963204825.1 Pseudomonadota bacterium | reverse complement strand
TTTCGCTTTTCTTCATTGGACCGTACGCATATCCGCCAGCCTTTTTAAACGCGGCATCAAGGCCTTTTATGATTATGTTCGTGTATTTATTCACAATCATACGGTCCACTTTTATGTGCTTTTTCTCATGGATCATGATCTCTTTGTACATACAGCCGTTCTTGGGATAGTGATTGGCAATGTAAATGGTTGGCGTGATGTGAATGTCTACCTTTATGGAATCGACGTAAACACAGCCCACATCGGCCCTGTCATACGTTTCCTGCAACGTCCTTATGTTCTGAGAAACACTAACTTCCCCGCTCATAAGGCCGCCCACGTGCGTCTGTACGTTCGCGCCATACGGGGAAATGGTGTCATTATCGAAGTTATCGAGCTCGGCCTGAGATTTGGTGTTGTCGTATTTAACGTTCGTATCCGACGCGACAACGCTGATCTGCGGCGCACTTTTTAACTGGCATTTCACATCGAAAGCGGCCAGATGAATATAGCTGGCCATTAAATAATCTAATCCTATCAAGCGCTAAGCCCCTTTACCGCAATAACCCTAATAGAGTATAAGACAAACTGGTTAGGCAATTGTTAACAAAATGGAATGACCGTCATGGGCATAATTGGACAAATCCTCCTCTTTTTTCTGGATATCTGCTTCTGGATCATCATGTTGCAGGTGGTCATCAGCTGGCTGATAGCCTTTGAAGTCATCAATGTCAGAAACGCGCAAGCCGCCAATTTTGTTCGCCTTCTGGATCGCCTGACCGCCCCGGTTTACACGCCGCTTCGCAAAATCGTACCCCCCATTGCCGGCATAGACCTTACGCCCATTATCGTCATTTTTGCGATTTACCTGCTGAAAAACCTTGTTGTCCGTATCTTTTTATTCTAGCAGGAGCGCATGACACAAACGACCATCATCGACGGGAAGAAAATTGCCGCCCAGCTTCGCGCCGATATCGCGCGTCAAGTCGCGTCGCTTCCCAAAAAGCCCGGCCTTGCCGTTATCCTCGTGGGAGACGATCCAGCCAGCCATGTGTATGTGGGCAATAAAGTAAAGGCCTGCCAGGAAGTCGGCATTGAAAGCCACGAGCATCGTATGCCCGCCAGCGCCACGCAGCGCGACGTACGCCATGTTATCCAGAACCTGAACGCAAATCCCGATGTACACGGCATTCTGCTACAACTGCCTTTGCCGGACCACCTGGACGCCGATACGCTTATCCAAACCATTGCCCCGGAAAAGGACGTCGACGGCCTGACATACATCAACCAGGGAAAGTTGGTAGCAGGCGATAAAACCGGCCTCGTTCCCTGTACGCCGCAAGGGTCGCTCCATCTTATCCGCACCGTTCGTTCCGACCTGACCGGCTTGAACGCGGTTGTGATTGGCAGATCGCTTTTGTTTGGAAAACCGATGGCGCAACTTCTGCTCGCCGAAAACTGCACCGTCACGATGGCGCATTCGAAAACGAAAGACCTGCCCGCCCTGTGCCGTCAAGCCGATATCCTTGTCGCCGCCGTAGGCCGCGCGAAGATGGTCAAGGGCGATTGGGTTAAGCCAGGCGCCATTGTCATCGACGTCGGCATAAACAGGCTCGATACCGGCAAACTGGCCGGCGATGTGGACTATGATGAAGCCGCCAAGACCGCCGCCGCCATTACCCCCGTTCCGGGCGGCGTCGGGCCTATGACCATTGCCTGCCTGATGGCCAATACCCTGAAAGCCGCCAGCCATATTGGTTAACAAGATTTTACTTGTTTTTATATTTTCCGTAATGTATAAACATCTCCAATCGGCGGATTTTATACAGGGGATAATTTATTATGCGTACAAATGAACCATTCATACCATTCGAATTAAAGTGCGCCTTCGTGGGAGTGGCAGCGCTCCTCGGCACCGAAGTTGTTCTCCCGAAAATTCTTAGCGGCCTTTGCACCATAGGGAATGTTGCCCATGGCGCCCCCGGTTCCTGCGAATACGGCGGCCTTCTCTCCGGAGGTCTGACCAAGGGCCTTAGCCGCGCACGTCCCGGCGGCGATTTGGCAATACCGACGTTGCGTTAAAAAGAGGAAAGCACATATGAGCGTTGGAAGAATTATGGCAGCGTTTGGTATAGCGGCGCTCGGCTATGCGGCGCTTCCAACACTTGGCATCACCCGCCCTGGCCTTGCTTTTGCCGATTGCCTGCTGGGTAAGATATCAGATCCAAGCAGCAAAACATGTGAACCGCCTGCATTTATCAAGAATCTGGCACAGCCAGCGCCGAAACAATAAAAAAGACCGCCTTATTCACCTCGGCGGCCTTCCTCATATCGGTTGCCCGAATTCTGTGATTAACGCGCGGCGGCCTTTTTGGTTCCCGCCGGTGCGATCATATCCGCAAAAGTGTCACGGACATTGGCAATAAATTGCTGCCCCGTGATGGCTTTGGATTTATCTTTCGCCAGGTCACCCGTCAATGCGCTGGTTTTCAGCCCCGCTTCGATCGTTGCGACAACGGCGAGTTTTAATTTCTTGGCTAACTCCACGCCTTCCGGCTGACCGTTTATTTCCGCTTTGTGGCGGATCGCTTCTGCATAAGCGAAAATATGGGCCGCAGGATTGGCGAGCAGGATTTTCTTTTCATGCCATGCGGATTCCAGATCCGGCGCGGTGCCATGCGGAGGGTCCGCCAGAAGCGTTCCATCGGCAGACACCAGCGTTGAATCCATCAATCCCAAAGATTTATGTTCACCCGCAACCGGATCCGAGACAACGTCGCCATCATAGTTTTTCAGGGCAATGATCATACCGTTCAGTTTTCCTTGCGGAATTTTAGACACAACGGCGTCGATCAATTGAACCTTGTCGTTAAAGGTCAAACCGGCAGCAATGAATTTATTGATATAAGATTCATTGTAAATTTTGTTAAAGACATCGATAAAGCGCCCGTCATATACCGGATTAATCGTGTCTTTCCCTGCAAATATAACGGATTTATGCATGGCCAGCGCCTGCTGGAACACTGCATGCGCATAATCGCTGATGGATGAATCCGTTTCCGTGGTCAGCAGCGCAACGCCGCTATCGACCTTGCGGTTTTCAACGAGGACTACCTCCGATCCATCGTCACCTTCGAAAATAACTTTCAACTTGCCGCGGCCAGGAATGGATACGTTCGGCGCGCCGTAAATACCGCCGACTGCCTGACGCACAATCGTTACATCGTTCATCAGCGGCGCGAATTTATCGATTCCTTTGATTTCAATCGTGTTGCGAAGTATCGCTGCGCCGTTGATCGCGCGGCGGATAATGCCATTGGGAGAATCCCATTTTTGGGACAATCCAAATTTTTTGGTTTCTTCCATAGTCGGCGTAATAGTCGGGCCTTTGACGGCAGCTTTGTGCATTTTCAGATCGGCAATCGCATCATTCAGGGCGCCGTCATTCGTTTTATCGCGTGCCTGCAGCGAAATATCATGCACTTTCCAGTCCACCTGAAAAAACGGCGCGATCAGCTGTCCACGAATTTCTTCGGACATATGCGGCCATACGCCATCCCCCGTCATATCGATGATAGAGCCGGAAATTTTAAATGGCGTAATTGCAGACATGGGAGTCCCCTCAAGAAGGTTAAATCCCGTCTATTGAACCTTAGTTTGGTTAAAAAGCTCTAAATATTCGCCATATCCTTCTTCGGCCAGCTTATCCCTTGGAATGAAGCGCAAAGCCGCAGAATTCGTACAGAATCTAAGGCCGCCTTTGTCTTTTGGACCGTCCGTGAAAACATGGCCAATATGGGAATCCCCAGCGGCGGAACGAATTTCCGTGCGTTCCATAAATAATTTCCGGTCGGTTTTTGTCTTTATATTATGTTCCGATATCGGCTTGCTGAAAGACGGCCAGCCCGTGCCGGAGTCATATTTGTCAGTTGAGGAAAACAGCGGTTCCCCGGAAACGACATCGACGTAAATGCCCTCTTCGTGATTATCCCAATAGGCATTGTGGAACGGGCGTTCCGTACCTTCATGCTGGGTGACGTACTTCTGTTCGTCCGTCAGCGCGTCTATGGCAGCTTGCGTCTTTTCGTATTTTTTGGGTGTGGACATCGGTAACGGCTCCTCCGCCTTCGCAGGGAAGGCAAACAATAACAGGGATAAAATCAGGGCATATTTCATGGCTTTTAGCCTTTTTTACTGGTCGACCTGATAAGAATATAGGCCGCTGCAGCCGAAATCAAAGACCCCGCCAGAACGCCCAGACGGACGGACGCCTGCATTTCCCCAGCCTTGAACGCAAGCCCGCCAATGAATAAAGACATGGTAAAGCCAATGCCGCAAAGCAAGGATACCCCATAGAGCTGGCGCCAGTGCGTTCCGTCCGGTTTCGGGCAAAGGCCGGATTTGATCGCCAATGACATCGCGCCAAAAATACCAAGCTGCTTACCCACGAAAAGCCCCAGAGTAATGCCAAGCGTTACAGGCTCCATGAAGGATTGCAGCCCAATGCCTGTTAGCGGGACACCGGCATTGGCAAATCCAAACAGCGGCAGGATCAGGAATACGACCCACGGATGGAGATCATGTTCCAGCCGCACGGCAGGAGAACGTTTTTCATTTGGAACTTTGACAGGAATAAGAAGCGCAGTCAGAACCCCGGCCATAGTTGCATGCACACCTGATTTAAGAACGAGCGCCCACAGAACAATTCCCAACAATATATACGGTAAACGCCGTCCCACGTTCATTTTGTTGAGAAAAATTAACCCTGCGATTGGAAGCAGCGCCCCTAAAAGCACATAGATATGAAGCCCATCTGAATAAAACAGGGCGATGATAAGAATAGCACCCAGATCATCTATAATCGCAATCGCTGTCAGAAGGATCTTGGCAGAGAGCGGCACGCGATCCCCAAGCAGCGACATAACACCAAGGGCGAAGGCAATATCGGTCGCGCAAGGGATCGCCCATCCCCCCAGTGTTTCCGGGTTGGATTTATTGAGAACGGCGTAAATTACAGCCGGAACGATCATCCCGCCAATCGCGGCGATTACCGGTAATATGGCGCTGGCCCGGTTCGATAGCGCGCCTATGGTCAATTCCCGTTTAATTTCCAGGCCGACCAGAAAAAAGAAAACCGCCATAAGGCCGTCGTTGATCCAGTGCAGGATGCTCTTATCAATATAAAAGGCGCCTTCGGCAAAATTCCTTGGCCCGATATTAAAATGTAATTCATTTAGAAAGTGGTCGTACGCCCCCCTTAAAGGAGAGTTCGCTATAAAGATGGCCAAAAAAGATGCAACCACCAGCAGAATACCGCCAGCCGCCTCCATCTGGAAAAAATAACGGGTGGCATCGACAATTTTTCGGCCTATGGATGGCC
>CAUJHN010000053.1 GCA_963204825.1 Pseudomonadota bacterium | reverse complement strand
CCATTGACCCGGGTGCCGCTGTTTTTGCCGCAGGCCTTGCCGTATCATTCTTTGCCGTGATCATAGACGACAGATCCATTTTGGCGACCTTGTCTTTCAGTTCAGTGACGATACGAAGCCCGAGTTTGGGCCCCACGCCGTCCGCCTGTGTCAAGGCGGCTTTATCCCCAGAAGCGATAGCAAAGCCCAAACGTTCCGGCGGGCACGCGCCGAGAATGGCCATCCCCACCTTTGCGCCCACCCCCTGCACGCTCGTTAGCAAGCGGAACCACTGCTGTTCCGGCGCATCCTTGAACCCATAGAGATTGATCGCATCTTCGCGAACATGCGTGTCGATCAGGAGCGAAGCCGCGTCTCCAACCTGCCCTGCCGTCTGCAGCGTCAGCGGAGAACAATGGACAAGATAACCAACGCCGGAAACATCCAGCAGGATATAATCACTGCCGAACCCATCAATAATGCCGGAGAGTTTGCCTATCATTTAGTTACCTATGTTTCTCGTAGCAAGAAGACCCATTAGCAATCATGCAGCAAACATAACTCCATTCTGTGTTGTTAATGTTTTCATCAAAGGCAAACCCATGTGCTATTGAACCACATGTAGCTAACCCAGATACTTGTCCTAAGAACTTTTCATTTCCACCTGAATAATAGAAGTAAACATTATAATCTGCCTCATCTATCTGCTTGCAATTGAAGTCAGAATACTCTGTGCATCGATCACCACAACTAATAAGGGTTAGGCATAAAGGGATAAGTAAAAATATTTTTAATAAAGTCATCGCGCGGCCCCCGCCATGATGCCGCCGAAACGCTGCCGGGATGCGGCATGGTGCGCGTGGCAGATAGCGATGGCAATCGCGTCCGCTTCGTCTGCTCCCATGGTTTTTCCAGCCATGGGGACGAGCGTACGGACCATCACTTCGATTTGGACTTTCGTTGCATGGCCGTTACCAACAACGGATTTTTTAATCAGATTGGCAGGGTATTCATAAACAGGAATATTGAACCTTGCGGGAACCACCATGGCCACTCCCCGCGCGCAGCCGAGTTTCAAGGCCGATGCCGCGTTGTTGTTCATGAAGGTTTCTTCGATCGCCGTCTCTTCGGGCCGCCACGCATTGATAACTTCCTGCATGCCGAAATCTATCTGGCACAGCCTTTCAGCCAGAGTCAGATCCGCGTCTGTTTTAATAAGGCCGCAGGCCGTGAAATGGATGGCGTTGCCTTCCGTTTCTATGATACCCCAGCCTGTTTTCTGTAAACCCGGATCGATTCCCAAAATTCTCATAACAAAAAGTACCATTAAGCGAGAAGCTAACCAAGAGATAAGAACAAATCGACAACATTTTTAACGCTGTCATCCTGAAGGCGCGGCAGTGATTGAGGCATCCCACATCCTACGCTGCGGTCAGGCAGCGGTTACGCCATAAGACGTTCCATGATTTCGTCGCTGACTTCGAAGTTTGTGAAGACGTTCTGCACATCGTCGTTGTCTTCGAGCATGTCGATGAGCTTGAGGATGGATTTTGCCGTCTCTTCATCAACGCTTGCCTGAACATTCGGTTTCCAGACGAAACCCGCCTTCTGGGGTTCCCCCAGTTTCGCCACAAGATTGTCGCGCACGGCGGCAAAGTTATCCGGCGCGCATGTGATTTCGTGCAATTCGTCGCCGCTTTCAACATTGTCGGCGCCGGCCTCCACGGCGATTTCAAACATCTGGTCAGCGCTGCCTTTTGCTGCCGGATATATGATTTCGCCCAGCCGTTCGAACATGAAGGAAACGGAATTGGTTTCGCCCAATACGCCGCCCATTTTGGAGAAATAGGATCTGACTTCCCCCACCGTCCGCGTGCGGTTGTCGGTCAGCGCTTCGACGATAATAGCAACGCCGCCTGGGCCGTAGCCTTCATAACGGATATTCTCGTAATTGTCGGTATTGCCCGCGCCCAATGCGCTATCGATGGCCCGCTTGATACGGTCATTGGGCATGTTTTCGGCGCGTCCTGCCTGAATGGCGGCGCGAAGACGAGGATTGGAATTCGGGTCTGCACCGGAAGCTTTGACGGCGACAATAATTTCACGCCCGATTTTCGTGAAGATTTTCGCGCGCTTGGCATCCTGCGCGCCTTTACGGTGCTGAATGTTTTTAAACTTCGAATGGCCTGCCATTTTTAACTCCGTTATTTACTGCGCCCTTTTATACCGCCGGAATATGATTATGCAACCGGGGACCCACAATAATCGGCTCAATGCGCGTACACAGGCCCTGGCCATTGGTTTCAATGAATGTGCCGCATAGCGTCGCCTCGCCATCCGCTGGGGTCATGCGTTCGGTAGGGGTCTGCTTCAAGAAGTTATGGATTGGCACGGCTTTTTTAACGCCTATGACGCTGTTGTAATCCCCGCACATCCCGGCATCCGCCTGGAAACCCGTGCCGCCATCCAATATCTGGCAGTCATTGGTCGGAAGATGCGTGTGCGTTCCTATAACGGCGCTAACGCGGCCATCAAGATGATGCGCCATCGCCATTTTTTCGGATGTAGCTTCGCCGTGAAAATCGACGAAAATAGCCTGCACCTGCAGGCCGAGGCGCAGCGATTGCAAAACTTTTTCCATCACTGAAAATGGATTCTCGATGGGGTCCATAAAAATCCGGCCCATGGCATTGATGACGGCGATTTTCTGGCCGTCTGCCGTTTGATGAATATAAGCGCCGTTGCCGAGCGTGCCTTCCGGATAATTGATTGGACGCAGGAGCTTTGGATCGCGGTCAAAATACGGGATGATCTCCCGCTGCGCCCAGGCGTGGTTGCCGGTTGTGATTACATCCGCGCCTGCTTCATAAATCTCTTTGCAAATTGCCTCAGTTATGCCAATGCCATGTGCGGAATTTTCGCCGTTGACGATTGTCGCATCTGCTTTCAGCTTTTCTTTTAAAGTAGGCAGATGCTTTATAACGGCATCACGGCCGGACCGGCCCACTACATCTCCGACAAATAAAATACGCATTTCTTTTCAGTTTCTAAAATCCATCACGCCGTTCGGGGTGATGATCATATCCATTTTCTGGTCGTGGTCTTCCACGGGGAGATTGAATAGCACAGCCTGCGCCGCATAGCCAATACCTATGGCCAGAACGGTTTTTTTTGCGCGAAGCGCAGAAAGGGTCGCATCATAATGACCGCCACCCCGGCCCAGCCTGTAGCCTTTTCGGTCAAAAGCCAGCAAGGGGACAAGAAGTATATCGGGTTCTACAAGGTCTTCTTTAGGCGGTACGAAAACCCCATACATGCCCTGCACCAAATCGCCTTTCCCGCCCCACCTGGAAAAAACCATTTCGCGCACACCGCGTTTTGTAATCGGCAGCGCAACAGTGACGCCCTTGTTGATTAGGTCGTCCATGATAATGCGAACATCGAATTCCCCGTTCATCGGCCAGTACGCCGCAACGACCTGTCCTTGTTTTATTTTTATCTGCTGATGAAAAAAAGAGGCTGCGGCTTCGCAGTCTTCGCTATACGGCCGGATTTTCTCTAGATGCAACAATGCCTGTTCGCGGAGTTCGTCTTTGGTCATGGGCGAAACAGTAAGCAATATTGACGGGAAAGAAAAGCGCCGCGGATACCGTGTTTGAAACGGAATTCACATGTGGCCCTGAAAAACAGGTGGGCTCCATATAACTGGACCAAGATCCAGTCAGGGACAGATCCCTAATGCGAACTATTATCGGCCTCTGGAATTAAGTCAAATCACGAGTACCGCAGCTTAAAATCAATATAGCACAGACCGACCCAAAAGGCCAGAAAACAGGCGCATTAGAACCTGCTGAAAATGCTAGAGTTTTTGCAAATTTCCAGCGATCTGGTCGATGCGGGCGGCGAGCAGGTCTATAGCAGAAACTATTTCTTCCTCCTCTTCGTCGCTCATTTTTACGCCAAGGGCAGCATGTTGCGGCTGGCGGGCCATGGCTGCTCCCTGCGATTTCAGGTCTGATATTTCATCGGATAAAATAATGGCCGTCAGAACCAGAAGATGGGATTCATTGCTGGCCGCGCCTGCACGGGCGATTTCACGCAACCGGGCATCCACATAACGGGCCAGTTCCTGCACCCGTTTTTCCTGCCCGTCGTCGCAGGCAATGCCGTAATTGCGTCCGTTGATGGTGATGCTGATTTCCGCCATCGCCTACCTCCGCGCTTCTTTTAGAATGTTTTCGACTTGGTCTATGGCCTTATCCAGTCTTGTCGCCAGCATGCGGACATTAACCGGGTTGAACCCGGGCGCGGCGGGCGCAGCAAAAAGATCGGGCTGGCCATTTCCTTTTTTCTGTGCGGGCGGGGCATTTTTCTTGGCTTCAACTGCGCCTTCCAGTTTTTGGATGGAGTTATGCAGCTTGTTTAAAGATGCTCTTATGGCGTCACTCACGTCTCAAATCCCCTTTTTCGTTGCCGGGTAGGCTTTTATGTCTGAAAGATAATTCCATTTATGACCAGGTATGTGGACGGGTCAAGCACGCGCCCAGAGTTTTCCCAAGGTTTTTCTAATAGACACCCTCCAGATGAAAGGTTGACCGTTCGGGTGCGGCTTGGCATTGTACCGCGGAGAAAAGGAATCCATTATGACCAAAGCCGCGACAAAAGCCTCCGAGACAGCCCTCACCGCCCCGCAGATGAAAGAAATGGCGAACGCCATCCGCGTGCTTGCACTCGATGCGGTGAAGAAAGCGAACTCGGGACACTCCGGGATGCCGATGGGTATGGCGGATATAGCGACTGTGCTTTATTCCAAGTTTTTCAAGTTCGATCCGAAAAATGCCGCATGGCCGGATCGCGACAGGCTGATCGTCTCCAACGGTCACGGTTCTATGCTGTTATATGCTCTGGGCTACCTTACAGGCTATCCGGAGATGACGATCGAAGAGATCAAGAATTTCCGTCAGCTTCATTCCAAAACGCCGGGCCACCCGGAAGTCGATCCTGCAAACGGGATTGAAACGACCACCGGGCCTCTGGGCCAGGGTATTTCCAATTCGGTCGGTTTCGCCCTGGCGGAGCGCATACTGAATGCCCGCTTCGGCGATGATCTGGTGAATCATTATACCTATGTCTTCGCGGGCGATGGGTGCTTGATGGAAGGCGTAAGCCACGAGGCCTGCTCCCTTGCAGGTCACCTGGGCCTGTCCAAGATGATCGTCTTTTACGATGACAACAACGTGACCATCGACGGCAGGATGGACATGTCCTGTTCCGACAATGCCGCAAAACGGTTTGAATCCTACGGCTGGGACGTGCAGAGCATAGACGGTCACGACCACGCCGCCATTGAGAAGGCGATTGTTCATGCGCAAGGTGCCAAAGCCCCGAGCATTATAATCTGCAAAACCAAGATTGGATTCGGCGCGCCGACGCTGGAATCCCAGCCGGCGGCCCACGGCGCGATTACAAACGATGATGAAATTGCGGGCGTGCGCAAAAATCTGAACTGGGCTTCTGAACCGTTTGTTATTCCTGACGACATCCTGTCCAACTGGCGCAGCATCGGGATGCAGAACGCAGAGGAATATAAAGCATGGGCAGCCCGCCTTGCCGCTTCCGCCCAAAAGAAAGACTTTGACGCGGCGATAAAAGGCGATGTCGCGGATATTATTGCGCCGGCCATCAAGAAGGTTAAAGAAACGATCTCTTCCGAAAAACCAAAAGACGCAACGCGCGTTTCTTCGGGGAAAGTTCTGGAACAGCTTATTCCCGTCGTGCCGGAAATGGTGGGCGGTTCTGCCGACCTTACAGGCTCCAATAACACGAAAACGAAATCCTCCACCGTCGTGAACAAATCCAACTACGCTGGAAACTACGTTAACTACGGCGTGCGCGAGCATGGCATGGCGGCGATCATGAACGGCATGGCTCTGCATGGCGGAATTATTCCGTATGCGGGGACGTTCATGCAGTTTGCGGATTACTCGCGTCCCTCCATTCGTCTTGCCGCTTTGATGAAACAACGCGTGATCCATGTTCTGACGCACGATTCCATCGGCCTTGGCGAAGATGGCCCGACGCACCAGCCGGTGGAACATCTGGCTGCCCTTCGCGCTATTCCGAACCTCTATGTTTACCGTCCTTGCGACGGCGTTGAAGCGGCGGAGTGCTGGGAGTTAGCGCTTCAGCATAAAACGTCCCCATCCGTTCTGGCGCTGAGCCGTCAAGGCGCGGCCACTGTCTGTGAAAACAGGGCCGAAAACAAATCCGCCAAAGGCGCTTATATTTTAAAAGATTCCAAGGGCGCGCCGAAGGTAACGATCTTTGCCACGGGCACCGAAGTAGAACTCGCCATGGCCGCCGCCGAAAAAATCGGCGATGGCGCGCGCGTTGTGTCCGTTCCCTGTATGGAGCTGTTCTTTGAACAAAGCGGCGAATATATTCAATCGCTGATCTGCAACGACAGCAAGAAAATCGCTGTTGAGGCCGCCGTGCGTCAGGGATGGGATGCCATCATCGGCCCGCATGGAACGTTCATAGGCATGAAATCTTTTGGCGATTCCGCCCCCGCCGGCGTGCTCTACAAGCATTTTGGCATCACCGTCGATGCGATTATCGAAGCGGCTGCGTAGCAATCGTTTCGTATAGGATTAGAACTCAAAACCTATAACAGCTTTGATCTGCGTATCGGGTGCTGCATCGGAAATGCCGAGCATAACGCCGGTTTCAAAACCTACGCCTTCCGTGATTTCTCCATATAAGGCTGGGCCGATCTGATGGGACTGATCGCTCCATCCGTCATCGAAGCTGCCAAAATCGCTGTACCATTCGAGGCCGGCAGACCATTTGTCGTTAATCGGATAGCTTGATCCTAATGCAAGTCCATACAATGTTTTATCATAAGAATTATCGCCAACTTCACGCCCTATGATAATGTTGGCGAGATTTGAAAAGCCGCCAACTTCTTTCGCGAAAAGAAGTTTTCCTTCAATGGAGTCCGGCGCATCGTCCTGCGTCGCTATTCCGTAGGCCACGGAAAATCCGAAATCGACGAAATATTCACCGGGCGGCGTCAACTCGAACCTATTGTCTATCGTAACACCGGTAAAATCTGTATTGCCCTTATCCGCGCCATCGTGTTCGACCGCACCGCCGACTTCGACATTCCAGTAATCCGTGACTCCGTAACCCGCGTTAAACTCCTGCACCCAGCCGCCGGACACATCGTCATCGTTGTCGACGTCATAGCCGCCCTTCCATTCAACGTAGGCTGCCCCTTTATCAACGTAAGGCGCGTCGACCGTTTTGTTGGCGTATGCCCGATAGGGGGCGACGATTACAAACCCGGCGAGTAAAAAAAGCAGAAGATATTTTCGAGTCATCTTTGGCCTCATAAATTTAATACGTTATAATATAACACATAAAAAATGTAAACCTAGAATTGCACCTTGTAATCTATAACGGTCTTGATTGTTGCATCTGCAGCAGCGTCGGACACGCCGAACAGAACGCCAGCCTGATATCCAAAGCCTCCGCCAAGTTTTCCATACGCAACGGGGCCGACCTGATGGTTTTCATCTTCGAAATCGTCGCTGAAATCGCCGAAATCACTGTACCATTCCAACCCAGCCTTGAAATTGTCCGTGAATTTATAAGCGCCGCTGTAGGAAAGGCCGTATTCGGTATGCCCTGCGGAATCCTTGCCCACTTCCCGGCTGAGGATCAGGTTTGCAATGTTGTCGACCGGGCCGACAGTTTTTGCCATAAGGAATTTTACTTCCACTTCGTCAGGCCCCGTATTGGTTGCGTAGAGATATTTTAGGCGCATGCCGGTATCGACGAAATAGGTTCCAGGCTCGGTGAATTCGAACTTGTTTTCCAAATGTATTGAGGATGTTTCGGCGGAATTATCTCTTTTTTGCTGAAAATTGCCCCCGACCTTCACCTGCCAGAAATCGGTTGGGTTATAAAAAACCTCTGTTTTTTGCTGCCATTTCTTATCTTTACTGTCGTCTTCGTCGAATTTATACCCCCCCTTGAATTCGATCCCGGCCTGCCCCTTTGTAACGTAAGGGCTTGTCACCGTCTGGGTGGCAAGCGCGCTTCCCGGCATGATTATTAAAAAAGCAACCAAAACGACTGCGGTATTACTTATGAATTTCATATCTTTCCCCCTTCAGTGCAAAGCACAAAAAACGAGCCTATATAAACTGTTGCATAGGCTTTTGGGAAGGTTTAATACCCTAAGCCAGTGAAAAACCCAAATGCAATTAGAGGGAATCCTCCATGACTGTAAAAGTAGCTATTAATGGTTTCGGACGTATCGGCCGCCTTGTCTGCCGCGCCTTGTATGAATCCGGCCGCAAGGATATTGAACTCGTCGCCATCAACGACCTCGCGACGCTCGAAGGCAACAGAATTCTTTTGAAATATGACTCCGTGCATGGCCCCTTCCCGTTCAGCGTTGAACAAAAAGATGAAAAGACGCTCGTCATCAACGGCAAGCCTGTAACAGTGGTGCAGGAAAAAGACCCAACAAAATTGCCTTGGGGTGACCTTGGCGTCGATATCGTTCTGGAATGCACGGGTATCTTCACCAAGCGTGAAAAGGCCGCGATGCACCTGCAGGCCGGCGCGAAGAAAGTTCTGATTTCCGCTCCTGCCGAAGAAGAAGACATCACGGTTGTTTTCGGCGTTAACAGCGACAAGCTGAAGCCTGAGCACACGGTCGTTTCCAACGCATCCTGCACGACGAACTGCCTCGCACCCGTCGCGAAAGTCCTGCATGAAGCAATCGGAATCGAAAGCGGATTCATGACGACGATCCACTCTTACACAGGCGATCAGAACACGGTCGATACATTCCACAAAGACCTGCACCGCGCACGCGCGGCGGCCCTGAACATCATCCCGACATCTACGGGCGCTGCGAAGGCTGTCGGCAAAGTGCTGCCGGAATTGAAGGGCAAGCTGGACGGCGTATCGCTGCGCGTTCCTACGCCGAATGTTTCCGTTGTCGACCTGAAATTCGTGGCAAGCCGCGAAACATCGGCGGATGAAGTCAATGCCGCGATCAAAAAGGCGCTCGGCGATATGACGAATATTCTGGACGCATACCAGGATCCTCTCGTCTCCAGTGATTTCAACCACAATGCCCACTCTTCGATCTTCTCTTACGATGGAACGAAAGTGATCGATGGCAAGCTGGTCCGCGTAATGTCCTGGTACGACAACGAGTGGGGTTTCTCCAACCGCATGCTCGACACCTGCGCAAAAATGCACGAAGTCGGCTATGCCGCGCAAAGCAAGGCAGCGTAATGCAACCGCTTAAAAAGGACTCTCCTATGCCTAAACTGAAACCCGGCGTTGTTTGGGGCGACACCTATCAAACGCTGCTCAAAGCCTGCAAGGAAGGGCAATACGCCCTTCCTGCCGTTAACGTGATCGGCACGAACACGGTTAACGCCGTTCTGGAATCCGCCGCGACAAACAAATCGGATGTCATCATCCAGCTATCGAACGGCGGCGCGGAATT
>CAUJHN010000052.1 GCA_963204825.1 Pseudomonadota bacterium | reverse complement strand
GAACAGTTTCTGGCCCTTGCCGGAGAGAGGTTCAAGGCGGCCCAGGAAAGAGGCGCGAGCGATCTCGATAAGCGCACCCTCGAAATAGAAAAACTGGTAAAGCCCATAGAAAAGGAACTGGTCCGCATCAACACGCTGGCCGAACAGATGCAGGGAACCGACAAGGCGATCCGCGAAGATTTATTATCTCTGCAGCGTGAAACTTCCAAATTAACGGGCGCATTGCGTAATCCCTCGGCGCAAGGACGCTGGGGTGAATTCGTTCTGGAAGCGATTTTGGAGAAGGCAAATCTTATCAAAGGCGTTCACTACAACACGCAGGAGCAGATAGAAGGCGGCCGTCGCCCCGATGTCATCATCAACCTGCATGACGGGTTCCGCATCGCTATCGATTCCAAAGCGCCGATCAATGAATATGTCGTCCGCATGGATGAAGATCTTTCTGCGGAAGACACAAGCCAGGTGCAGCAATCGATGGCCCGCGCGGTCCGTGCGCATGTCAAAGCGCTTGGCGCAAAGGCGTATCAGGAAAACGTCAACGGATCAGACTTCGTTATCCTGTTTCTGCCGTCCGAAGTGGTGTTCAGTGCAACGCTGCGCGCGGATCCGGATATTGTTGACTATGCCGCCGAAAACCATGTCGTGATTGCGTCGCCGACGCTGATCATTTCTTTGCTGCGCGTCGTCGGCTTGTCCTGGCGGCAGGTGGAGATGGCAAAGAATGCGGCGGAGGTAGCCGCCATTGGCGCCGATCTGCATAAGCGATTTTCCAAATTTCTCGACCATTTTTCTAAAATCGGCAAGAATTTGAACAGCGCTTTGACATCGTATAACGACGCGGTGGGTTCGGCGGAAAGATCCGTTCTTCCCGCTGCTCGTAAGTTCACGAAACTGCATGCCATCAATCAATCGGCGGCATTGCCCGACCTCTCCGCCATTGAAAACACGCCGCGTCAAATGCTGGCGGCCAATGCTATCAACGAAATGCTTTCAGACGAAGACGACACAGACACCGGAAAAATTTCCCATGGATAAATATAATATTATCAAAGTCCCCGACCCTGTTTTGAAACAGGTAGCGAAGGCGGTTACTGCGGTCGACGATTCCATTCGCGCGCAGTTCGACAAAATGCTTTACACAATGTATGAAGCGCCCGGCATAGGTCTTGCCGCCAATCAGGTTGCCATGCTGAACCGCGTTATTGTCATGGATATTGCTCAGCGGGAAGAAGAAGGGACGAAAAAACCGATCTTCATGGCCAATCCCGAAATCATCTGGCGTTCGGAAGAACCAAGCGTATGGGAAGAAGGATGCCTTTCGATTCCGGGACAATACGCCGAAGTCGAACGCCCCTTGCAAGTGCGGGTAAAATACCTCGACTATAACGGCAAGGAACAGGAAGATATGTTTGAAGGCCTTGCGTCCCATTGCGTGCAGCATGAAATAGACCACCTGGACGGCATTCTTTTCATCGACCATATATCCGCTCTTAAACGCAACATGATCATCAAGCGCATGAAGAAGTTGCAAAAGGAATCGGAAGCCCTGTAAGCCATGAGTAAGCCCCTTCGCATCGCTTTCATGGGGACGCCGGAATTTGCCGTTCCCGCCTTAAAAGCGCTTATTGCATCAAAGCATAAGGTGGTGTGCGTCTATTCGCAGCCGCCGCGCCCGAAGGGCCGCGGCCACCAGGTGCAGGAATCGCCCGTGCACGAAGCCGCAAAGGCCGCCGGGATAGAAGTGCGCACGCCGCTTAATTTCAAAAAGGACGAAGACATTGCTGCGTTCATGGCCCTCGAACTTGATGTCGCCGTTGTGGCCGCATACGGCCTGATACTGCCAAGGGCCATTTTAGACGCCCCCGCGCATGGCTGCCTTAACATCCACGCCTCGCTTCTGCCGCGCTGGCGCGGGGCGGCGCCGATCCAGCGCGCGATTTTGGAAGGCGATTCCGAAACCGGCATCACGATCATGCAAATGGATGTGGGACTAGACACCGGTCCGATGTTTGCAAAAAAATCTGTTGCCATTCGCCCTTCCACGACAACGCCGAGCCTGCATGACATGCTTTCGGCCATAGGTTCTTCCCTGATAATAGAAGCACTCGAAACCTTATCCGAAAAAGGATCGCTGATTTCGACGCCGCAGCCGGACACAGGATCCACCTATGCGAAAATGTTAAAAAAGGAAGAAGGTCGTATCGATTGGACTAACTCCGCACCCATTATCGACCGCCAGATCCGCGCCCTTAACCCATGGCCCGGCACCTGGTGCGATTTGCCGGACGGAAAGAGGCTGAAAATCCTGGAAGCCGTCATCATGCCTTTCGCGCCGGAAGAAAAACCTGGCACCGTTTTGGATGGCGACTGCGTCATCGCCTGCGGCGGCAACACCAGCATCAAACTGGAAACGGTTCAGCCGGAAAATAAGAAAGCGATGAAGATAGATGACGCCATGCGCGGTGGTTATATTGCGGCTGGACAAATCCTGTCATGAAGCGCTGGAAGATCACCATCGAATATAACGGCGCGCCGTTCGTCGGCTGGCAGGCGCAGGATAATCAACTATCCGTGCAGGGCGCGATTGAAACAGCAATCGAAAAATTCTGCGGTCAGTTCATCCGCATTCAGGCGGCGGGCCGCACCGATACGGGCGTGCACGCAAGAGGGCAGGTCGCGCATTTCGATCTGGACTATGGTGATCGCAAGCTTGAAGGCTTTGAACTTGCGAAGGCTATCAACGCGCATCTGCGCCCGCACCCAGTTACCGTTTTGCATGCGGAAGAAGTAGACCCCGAATTCAACGCGCGCTTTTCGACAAAGAATAAACTTTACCGCTACCGCATTATTAACCGCTGGACGCCGCTCGCCATTGATGAAGGTTTCGCCTGGCATTTTAAACGGCCGCTCGATGCAGAGGCTATGCATGATGCCGCGCAGGTTCTGATCGGCCACCATGATTTCACGTCTTTCCGGGATTCCGAATGCCAGGCGAAAACGCCGATGCGCACGCTGGACCGTCTGGACATCACGCGCCATGGCGATGAAGTCATCCTTGAAACCGAAGGAAAATCCTTCCTCCACCATCAGGTCCGCAATATGGTCGGCACGCTCTCTCTCGTGGGTGAGGGGAAATGGGCAAAATCCGATATCAAAACCGTGCTGGACGCCCGCGATCGCACGAAGGCGGGGATCACCGCTCCGGCCTGCGGCCTCTACCTGATGCGTATAGATTATTGAAAAAAACCCTCATGACGGGGGAAATCGTCATGAGGGGAGTCAGGGGTCAGAGAGAGTCATGAGAGACATGGATTATGTCGTCGTGACAAGAATGATATTCGCCCTGCAATGGCGCGGCGGTTTGTTCAGATCATGATGATTTCAAGAAAGATTGTGGCTAAAATGCGTCACACGAAATATCGTTTTAATATTTCATGGTAAATCGATTCACATTTTTCAAGCTGCGATAGCGTACAGAACTCATCCACCTGATGAATCGACTTATTCACCATGCCGAACTCCACGACAGGGCAATATTGCGCGACGAAGCGCGCATCGGACGTTCCGCCATTTGTTGTCATCGCGGGTTTATGCCCCGTGACCGCTTCCACCGTGTTGCAGACAAGCGCCGTCCATGGCCCCGGCTGGGTTAAAAAACTCTCCGCGCCGCGTATAAATTTTATTTCATATTCCATAGAAGCCTTATTAAGAACCTCGCGAATTTTCTCTTCCAGCGCTTCACCGGTCCACCTATCGGAAAACCGCACATTGAACGAAGCCGTTGCCATGGCGGGGATGACATTATCCGCCTTGTTGCCGACATCGATCGTGGTGATCTCCAGGTTGCTCTGCGGGAAATGGGCGGAGCCTTTATCAAACACAGTGCGCTCTAGTGCGTCGAGCAGCGCGATCATACGCGGCAAGGGATTGTCCGCCCGGTCCGGGTAGGCGACATGGCCCTGTTTTCCTTTAACAGTCAGTTTCCCCGTGAGCGACCCGCGCCGCCCGATTTTTATTTCCTGCCCGATATAATCAGGATTTGAAGGCTCTCCCACGATGCACACATCGGGCACATGATTATTTTTTTTCATCCATTCCAGAACGCGGCTGGTGCCGTTGACCGCGTCTTTTTCCTCATCGCCCGTGATAAGAAGGCTCATGGACCCTGTAAAATTTTTATTGGCTACAAGAAACTTTTCGGCTGCCGCCATAAAGGCTGCGATATTGCCCTTCATATCGGATGCCCCGCGCCCGATCAGGGAATCGCCTTTTACTTCGCCGGCAAAAGGCGGGACGCTCCACGCGCTCTCGTCGCCGGGCGGCACGACATCCGTATGCCCCGCAAAACACAAATGGGGGGCGCCTTTGCCAATGCGGGCGAAGATGTTTTTGACGGGGTAGGATTCGCGCCCGTCGAACGGCAGATCGAAGATTTCAAACCCCATCGATTTCAGCACGGAAGAAAGATATGCCATCGCGCCGTCATCTTCGGGCGTAATGGATTTGCAGCGAATGAGTTTTTGCGCGATGGAAAGTGCGTCCGGCATGAATTTCCCTTGTAAAACAACAGGATTATAATTCTAACCGAAAAGAGCGCTTACAGAAGAACGGAATTTTATTCACATAACGTATCAAATGAGCGTGGCGGAAGTTAAGGCACGAGAAACAACAACCGTGCGCGTTTGTAAAGAAGTCTCGATAGCGGAAAACTTGCCTTTTATTTCGCAGAGCATCTCTTGATGGGCCGGATTACCTGCTGCCTCTATACGGTCTAACATATTATGGATGTAATGTACGCCGCGTGGAACGCACTCAAGCGTTTGTATGGTGCTTGGTAAAAACCGGTCAAAAGAACTTATCGGGTGTCTTATTTTAAATCCATCGTTGCCGGGTGCGGCATGCACATAACGCAAAAGAATTTCATATTGCAGGCCCATAACATTATCCATGGCTTTGATGGCGCCGCGGGCAAACGGAAATGTCCGCATGGCTCTTTGCGCATATCTCTGGTTTGTGTCCAAAAAATACCGCGCGGTTTCTTCCAGAACTTTGATAATGCCCTGCATGTTATTATCTTCGAAATGCGGAACGCCGATCATGGTTGCAAGCTTGTCACACCAGTCTATCTGCTTAATTATGAATGCATAAGGATGACGGAGTAGCTGTTTCATTTGTCTGTCGCGCACGGATCTGTGTTTTGTCTTCGCCTTTCTCGTCAGGCAGTCGACGATCAGGAAAGCTTGTTTGCGGTCTTTGCCGTTCCTGTGTCCGTTCGTATGATGCAGATGGCGCTTAAGCATGACAGTAGAGGCGATCCTATCTTCCGGTATATCGTGAAGAATGATGCCGGTCATGAAGGCATCGGCAGTTCCATATTTATCGACCACGGCCGGGATAATGAAGTCATGTTTGTTTAGAAGACTGTTCGCAGTGATAATATGTCTTTGCTCATGACTCTCGGCCGGTGTGTTTCCATCCTTCCTGAAACGCCCCCTTGCCTTTGAAAGCCGGAACCTGTTTGCCGCGCTGGCCAAGGGCAATTTATGAATTGCCTTTGCCGTATATGCGGCAAATTCCCCCCGATAGTCACGCAAAGCTGCTTCGTTAGCAAAACGCGTAGTCAGGCTAGGTAAAAAAGCGGCCTTAAAATTTTTTACAGGGGTCATAACCATACAAATCACACACTTTAATGTGCGGCTTTCTACTAGGAAAAGAGGACCCTCGCAACTCTTTTCATAAAACAAAAAACATTATGTTTTACTAATATCTAATCCTTAATCCCTAAGCAACTCATTGATGCCTGTTTTGCTGCGGGTTTTGGCGTCCACGCGCTTGACGATGACGGCGCAGGCCAACGAAGGCCCGGGTGCGCCGTTTGGTAAGGCTTTTCCAGGCATGGCTCCCGGCACCACCACGCAATAGGCGGGCACGCGGCCCATAAAAATCTCGCCTGTTTCCCGGTCGATGATTTTGGTGGAGGCACCAAGGAAAACACCCATGGAGAGCACCGCGCCTTCTTCCACGACCACGCCTTCGGCGACTTCGGACCGCGCGCCGATAAACACATTGTCCTCGATGATGACGGGGCCTGCCTGCAACGGTTCCAGAACGCCGCCGATGCCGACGCCGCCCGATATGTGGCAGTTTTTCCCGATTTGCGCGCAGGATCCCACGGTCGCCCATGTATCGATCATCGTGCCTTCACCGACATAGGCGCCAAGATTGACAAAAGACGGCATTAAAACGACGTTCGGTGCGATAAAGGCCGAGCGGCGCACGATGCAGTTCGGCACGGCGCGAAAGCCCGACTTTTTAAAATCTTCGTCTTTCCAGCCATTGAATTTGGACGGCACTTTATCCCACCAGCTGGCTTCGCCTGGCCCGTTGGATATCATTTCCATCGGATTCAGCCTGAAAGAAAGCAGTACGGCTTTCTTCAGCCATTGATTTACCTGCCATCCGGCATCCGTTTTCTCCGCAATGCGCGCCACACCGGAATCGAGCAGTGTCAGGGCTTCCTCGACCGCATCGCGCACTTCGCCTTTCGTCGCGGGGGAAATTGTATCTTTGGCATCCCATGCAGCTTCTATGATGGCGGCGATGGACGGGTCTTGCAGTCGTGCGCTATTGGCCATGGCGTCATAATCCCTTTATTTGAATGTCGCAATTGACCATATATTACCCGCGCACTCAAGCGGTTTTGATGGCATAAGTCCTAGGTACCGCGTTTTTGACCTTGCCAAGCGCTGCAAAAAGACCGGACACTGTTGGCACCATGAAAGCAGTTTTGATTTTTCTCCTGTTATTGCTTTGTATTTCCGCCTGTGCGCCGACAACGAAATCGCCGCCTGTGTCAAATGAAGAAGCGCTGGAAGAGGTCCGCATCCAAAAGCGCATGGCCGCCGAAGAAAAAACGGAGCAGTTAAAGCGCCTCTATCGGATCGGCATGCCGATCACGGCGGCGAACGCGCCTTTATGTGGCCAAAAAATTTGGCCTTACCATGGCATGATGCTCGAAAGCCTTTCAGGCGTTGCGGAAGAATTTAAAGATGCCATGCAGATTTATTACGGGCTGCAAAATCAGTTGACCGTCGCCTATATCGCGCCTGGCTCCCCGGTCGAAGGAAAAATCGTTCCCGGTGATCAGATTGTGGCCGTCAATGGCGTTTCCATTCCTTCGGGAGAAAAGGGTAAGAAAAAATTCTACGACGTAATCTGGAAAGACGGGCGTGATGTAACGCTCCCTATAACCATCACGGTGGAACGCGGGCGGAAAGGCGCAAAGCAGGACATAACATTTAATCCTCCAGCTGCGTGCGCTTCTTTCATCGCCATGGAGGATGACGATGACGTCAATGCCTATGCCGATTCCGCCAATATCGTCTTTACGACAGGGATGCTGCGCTATGCCGCCGATGACGGAGAAGTCGCGGCCATCTTCTCGCACGAGCTTGCGCACAATGTGCGCCTGCATGCGCAGATCAGGGAAATAAATATCTTTTTATCGCAGATCGTCGGCGTGATCATTGAATCAGCGCTGGGGCTGGATCTGTATGATCGGCTCGGAGGGCTTGCAGGCAGCGCATTCTCCCAGGCAAAGGAAACCGAAGCTGACTATGTCGGTGTCTATATGCTGGCGCGCGCCGGCTATGATTTGGACAAGGCGATGCAGTTCCACCGCCGTTTCGGCGCAACCTATCCCCAATCCATCCATCTGGCCGGCACAACGCATCCATCTTCCGTAAAGCGGTTCCTTTCGATCAAAAAGACGGTCGCGGAAATCAAGGATAAGCAGACCAGAGGTCTGCCGCTTGTGCCCGAAGAAAAGACCGGCGATGACATACTGCGCGATCTGGACAAAATGAACTGAAATCAAAGGCATCGGACGAGAACGGGAACCTTTGTTCCATGACGGCGGTTTGTTTTTCCGCAACGTTAGAGGTCCCTTAAGCCATGTCCTATATAAGAAAAATTATCGCCAAGGATGAAGAGTTGATAGGCATTGCCCGTCTTCACTGGATTTACGTGGTCAAAGGCCTTACCTGGTTCATCGGCTTCGCCGGCATCGGCTGGTTGCTGCATTCTTTGATTACACGCGGCCTTATGTACGTGGGCGGCGCCACAAACTCCTATGCGTTTCCGGCGGCGCTTATGTCCGTTTCCAACGCCATGATGCTTTTCATGATGGCGGGCGGTTTTCTAATCTTTTTTTTATTCGTGTTGAAAATCCTCGTCACCGAAGTCGGCCTGTCAAACCGCCGTATCATCGAAAAAACGGGACTGCTTTTCGTCAAGGTAAGACAGATAGACCTGGAAGAAGTCCGGGGTGAAAATATGGATATGGGGCATCTTGGCCGCATTTTTGGATATGCCTATATCCTGCTCGACTGTCGTTTCCTGGGCGACATCCGTCTTCCCGCCATCGAAAACCCCGAACGTTTTCTGCGCGTGTTGCATGAACTGCGCGCCAAAACGCAGGATGCGCTTTCACTGGTGGTTGGCAAAGGCAATGCGGTGCCGGTGGGCGATGTCGTCGCTACGTCGCGGGACGGAGGCTTATCCTTGCAGGTGCAGGATCCGAAACCTGAACCGCCAAAGCAGCCTGATATTCAACCCGGCCAGGTTCCGGGGCCTGAAATTGCACCGCCTGGTCCGGCCGGGCCTGAAATACAGCCGGAGCCGACTCCCCATGCGCCGCCCGCGCCGCCGCCAGCACCAGGCCCCGTAACGCCGCCGGCGCAACCGGCCCAGCCGATTCCCGCGCCACCGGATCCGCGCCCGCCTTTGCAACCCCCTTCCGGCGCTGCGCCTCTGGACCCTGCGACCGTCGCGCAGGTCGTGCAGCAGGTAACCCCCCAGATTACGCAGCAGGTTGTTCGGCAAATGGCCGAACAGGGGCTTTTGAAGGAGGATGCACCTGAACCCGCAAACGACGTTGACACGGATTTGATCGCCCGCTTTGACGAAGCGCGTGTCAAAGAGGACGAAAGCGGCGTCGACCATCAAAGCAAGAAAATGGAATACGCCATCCATTGATGAAATGGGGGACGATGCCATATTATTCCCGCAAACAACTGGAAATTGCCTTGCGTCACCCACTTCTCTGGAAGGGGGGAAAGATGCTAAGAAAGGGAATCAAGGTTCTCGCTTTAGGAGGGGTAAACGATGGAAACGCCGAAGATGTTAAAAGCCTCAAGAAAGGTCTTGGTGGCCGCGGCATGTGCGCTGACCGCCTTTGCCGTTAATGGCAGCGTATCGCCCGCTTACGCCCAGGAAAAAATGGCAAAGGCTTTGGCCACCGATTACCAGAAGATGAAATACGATGTCTACGCGGGCGGCTTTCATGTCGTATCCGCCGATCTGGACGTAGACTTAAAAGCCAAAAATAAATATCTGCTGCGTCTTGGCGCTTACACGCACGGTATGCTGGCAAAACTTGCGCCATGGAAAGGCGTCTTTGAAACCCATGGCTGGTATGACGTTAAAAAGGCGTTCCCGCAGCCTGAAATACATTTTTCCGATACGACCTGGCGTGATGAAAAAGAACTGACGGAGTTCTTGTACAACAAGGACGGCTCCTTCAAACAGTTCCGCATTCACAACCGCGAAAAAGATGGGCCCGAAGAAACGGAAAAAGGATTGCCCGATAACTCCACGGATATTCTCAGCTCGACGCTTAAAGTGATGAACAAAATTGCCGAAGGCGGAAAATGCGAAGGTTCCGATAAAATCTTCGATGGCGCGCGCAGCTACAACCTGATTTTCCATCATCAACAACAGGTGGTTTTGAAAGGGAATGAATATAACATCTATTCCGGCCCTGCCACGGAATGCACGATTGAGGTAAAGCCGCTTGAAGGAAAATGGCATAAGAAACCACGTGGGTGGTTGTCCATTCAGGAGCAGGGGCGGGAGCGCGGCAAAATGCCGACGATCTGGCTTGCACAGATGGCCCCGGGGGAACCCGCGGTGCCGGTCAAAATCCGCGTAAAAACCGAATATGGCACGCTTTTCATGCATTTGACGGGCTATAAAGGGGCGGGCAAAACCCTGGCTCTGGCCGCAAAATAGCGGTTTTCTGGGGTAATTTTACTTATTATTTATGTAAATGATATACTCTTCCTAGGATCAAGTTTAGGAAGATATTATGTCTGATGTAAAAAGCGAACCACCAGCAGGACCCAGCGCTCCACCACCTTCCATTGCGCCCGCTTTTGCCAAAGCAGGGCAGGGGAAAATTCTGGGAGGCCGCCTTCCTCGGAAAAGCATGGAAATCGGAGACAATACAGAGCTTTCAAACGGTTCACCCGCCATCGAGTCATTTATAGGCAGTTCTAAGGATGATTTGTTTATCACGGGCGGCGTAGACCCAAAAATTACTGAGCAGGATAAACGCGCCGAAGTCATTATCGGGAACGGCGGAAATGATACGGCCATCTTAAAGGGCAAAAGGGAAGATTACGTCGCGAAAATGCCTGGTGTTGGGGATTACAGCAGTGATGATACACGGCCTTTTCCTTATGGTTCCAGAGTGATCATGGAGCACGCTGAAACGGGGCAAAGAACCGTACTCATCGATGTTGCCCGCGTAGGGTTTGATGATCCAGCAAAAGATGCCCCTGTTGCGCCAGGTACACCTTTGGTGGGAGCTCTGCGTGAAAAAATTTCCAAAGGCGGTATTGAATTTGTCGGCACGGATGAATTAAGGGGCCAGGCCGAACAGGGCATGACACTGGAAGAAAAAAGAGATGCCAGACTAGCAGCAACGCCGGAAGCAAGGACTGCCAGTGATGGAAAGATAGGTATGACCGAGCCGGAAAAGCGGGCGGTGCTGGATGCTATCGCTCCGTCCCATCCGGGCATAATGGATTATGCGCCTGTGAAGCCGCCAGAATCCGGTCCGGCCACAATGGATCAGCTTCTGGGCATTCATCCTCGCCCCGCTTCCACGGCGGCGCCAACCCCCTAAACAGCCATTTATGTAACCTGCTGCAACACCTTGTGACTTGAGCGTGTGCGCCGATTCGGTAAAAGTCGGAGCATGAACAAAAGAAAAGTCCCTCTCGCCATTGTTATTCTCGCGGCCGGAAAAGGCACGCGGATGAAATCCGAAAAGCCCAAGGTGATGCACGAAATCGCCGGGCGTCCCATGATCGGCTGGCTGATAGAGACGGCGGAAAGCCTGAACCCTGAAAAAATCATCGTCGTGACGGCGCCAGGCATGGACGATGTTGCCGCCGCCGCGGCGCCGCATCAGGTCGCCATTCAGGAAACGCAGCGGGGGACGGGGGATGCCGTGAAGCCCGCGCTTCCATTCCTGAAAGACTTTAACGGGAAGGTTTTGATCCTGCTAGGGGATGAACCGTTCCTGGATAAAAACGTTCTTGAAAAGATGATCGAATGGAACGGAATGTCCGTGATGGCGGTCCGCCCGCTGTCGCCCAAGGGCCTGGGCCGCATGATCGTCAACGAAGACGGGACGCT
The DNA here is from genome assembly GCA_963204825.1 of Pseudomonadota bacterium. Taxonomy (GTDB): domain Bacteria; phylum Pseudomonadota; class Alphaproteobacteria; order Micavibrionales; family Micavibrionaceae; genus Micavibrio_A. The sequence continues at coordinate 22,111 of CAUJHN010000052.1, read as the reverse complement.
CGACAGCATCGTGGAAGAAAAAGACGCAAGCGAAGAGCAAAAACAGATACGTCTGTGCAACGCCGGGAATTTCTGCGTTCCTGCAAGCCATATCGCTAAATGGCTGGATCAGATACAGGCGAACAACGCGCAAAAGGAATTCTACCTCACCGACATTCCCAAAATCGCCGAAAAAGACGGATATCTCACCTATGTCGTTGAAACGGACGTGCAGTGGGTTTGGGGCATTAATACGCGCAGCGAACTCGCCGAACATGAGCGCATGGCGCAGACGCGGCTGCGGGAAAAGGCCATGATGAACGGCGCAACCTTCATCGACCCGAACACGGTGTATTTGAGTTTTGATACGCAGATCGGCGCGGATACGGTGGTGGAACCGAATGTCGTGTTCGGTCCCGGCGTCACTGTCAGTGATAACGTCGTCATTCACGCTTTTTCCCATTTGGAGGGGGTGCGTGTTGAAAAAGGCGCTTCTGTCGGCCCGTTTGCGCGCCTGCGCCCCGGTACGCGTCTGGAAGAAAACGCGAAGGTCGGAAACTTCGTTGAAATGAAGAATACGACTTTGGGCGCCGGCGCGAAGGTCAATCATCTTTCCTATATCGGCGATTCTACGGTGGGCGCGAAGACGAATATAGGCGCCGGCACCATCACCTGTAACTACGATGGATACGACAAGCACAAGACCGTTATAGGCGAAAATGTTTTCATTGGATCCAACGCCACGCTGGTCGCGCCGGTAAAACTGGGCGATGGGTCTTTCGTCGCGGCGGCTTCCGTCGTGACGCATGACGTGCCAAAAGACGCGCTCATTGTGGCCCGTGCGCGGCAATTGATCAAAGAAGGCTGGGCAAATTTATATCGCAGCAGAAAGAAGAAGTAATATGTGCGGAATTATCGGAATTGTTGGAAAAGAAGAAGCGGCCCCACGACTGGTGGAAGGCCTGCGCAGACTGGAATACCGCGGTTATGATTCCGCCGGCGTGGCGACGCTGGTGAATGGCGTTATCGATCGCCGCCGCGCGGAAGGCAAACTCGGCAACCTTGATAGCAAGCTGAAAAAAGAACCTCTTCCAGGAACGATCGGCATCGGCCATACGCGCTGGGCGACGCACGGCGGCCCGACGGAAGGAAACGCCCACCCGCATGCAACGGACAAAGTCGCCGTTGTTCACAACGGCATCATCGAAAATTATGCCGAAATAAAGGAAGAGCTTTCCGCGCATCAGTGCCGCTTCGCAACCGAAACCGATACTGAAGTCATCGCGCATCTTATCACACACAACATGAAACAGGGGATGAGCCCGCAGGCGGCTGCGGACGCCGCGCTGAACAGGCTGGAAGGCGCTTATTCGGTTGCGATCATTTTCTCTGGTGAAGACAATCTTATGATCGGCGCGCGTCAGGGAACGCCGCTCGCCGTCGGATATGGCGACGGCGAAATGTATCTGGCTTCGGATTCTTATGCGCTGGCGCCGCTCACGAATAAGATAAGCTTTCTGGAAGACGGCGATCGTGTCTCCATCACGAAACAGTCTGTGCGCATTTATACGCGCAGCAATGACAATGTAGAACGTCCCGTGCGCATCACGGCGCAATCGGGCGCGACGACGGGCAAAGGCCAGTACCCGCACTTCATGCTGAAGGAAATTTACGAACAACCCGAAGTCATCGGCGATACGCTGAATTCCTTCATCAATCCGGCGACAGGACAAATCACGCTGCCGGACGACGTCATGGAGATGGTCTCCAAGGCGCCGCGGCTCACGCTCATCGCCTGCGGCACCGCGTCCTATGCCTGCCTCGTGGCCAAATACTGGTTTGAACAGGTTGCCCGAATCCCTTGCGAAATGGATATCGCTTCCGAATTCCGGTACCGTGAAGCGCCGATGCCCGAAGGCGGCGCGGCCATCTTCGTTTCGCAATCAGGAGAGACGCTCGATACGCTCGAAGCCCTGCGCTATTGCAAACGTCAAAAGCAAAAAATTCTTTCCATCGTCAACACGATCGAAAGCACGATCGAACGGGAATCGGATTCCGTTTTGCACACGCTGGCAGGCCCTGAAATAGGCGTGGCTTCCACCAAGGCCTTTACGACGCAGCTGACGACGCTCGCGTGTCTTGCGCTTGCCGTTGCTGTGAAAAAAGGCGCAATTGATACGGAACGCCAGGCGGTCTATGCCGATGCGCTTCGCCGCCTTCCCAAACAGGCCGCCGCCATTTTAAACCACGACGGGGATATCAAGAAAATCGCAAAAGATGTCGTAAACGTGCGCGACATGTTATATCTCGCGCGCGGCGCGCTCTACCCCATCGCGCTGGAAGGGGCGCTGAAGTTGAAGGAAATATCCTATATCCACGCCGAAGGCTACGCCGCCGGCGAAATGAAACACGGACCCATCGCGCTTATAGACGATAAAGTGCCAGTGGTTGTCCTGGCGCCGGGCAACGATCCGCTCTTTGAAAAGACAGCTTCCAACATGCAGGAAACGACGGCCCGCGGGGGCAAGATTCTACTGCTCACGGACGCCGTCGGTGCGGAGAAGATGAAAAAACAGGCCAGCTGGACGGTGACCATGGATGATGTCCACCCCTTCGTTGCGCCCATTCTCTACACAATCCCGGTTCAGCTTCTGGCCTACCATGTCGCGGTCGCCAAGGGCACGGATGTGGACCAGCCAAGGAACCTAGCCAAATCCGTCACGGTGGAATAAACTGGGCGTCATGACGACGCACTCTTCTTCCATCTCACGGTTTTTCTGGCTTATCGTGCCGCTGATTTTTATCGTCGGCCAGATTGGCATCGAAATTTTTGTTCCAGAGGATATGAAGGCGCGCATCCATTCCGAATGGGGCCCGCATGAAACGCTGCAGTTCTTTTTTGTCGCGGCGGCATTTCTGGTGGCCGCTTTTACTCTTCCCAAAATCGACTGGCAGACCCAAAAATTGCTCGGCTTATGGCTAGCGATCGCGGCCGTCTGCAGTTTTTACGTGGCTGGCGAGGAAATCAGCTGGGGCCAGCAGATCATTCACTGGGATACGCCCGCCTACTGGTCGACGATGAACGACCAGAACGAAACCAATCTGCACAACACATCCTCCTGGCTGGATCAAAAGCCGCGCCTTCTCTTGTTCATTGGAATCATGGTCGGCGGGCTTGTGGTGCCGGCGCTGCGCCGGTGGAGGCCATCCCTGCTGCCCCCAAAATTCGCAATTCTTTATCCTGCAGATATTCTGGTGGTAACGGCACTAGGGGTTACGCTCCCTTATCTGGCGAATGAGATAAGGGAGCACTTATTCCATGCCCGTCTTTTCAAGCGGGTCAGCGAACTGCAGGAGCTCTATATGTACTATTTCATCCTGCTTTATCTTGTTGATTTACGGCGGCGGGCGTTCGCCCCGCGTGCTTCCTGATACGGGCCAATTATATGGTTAACCCACTGATATAAAAAGACTAATTTATATATGACAAAAGAAAAATCTTGATTTTTTCCCTATTTTCAGATTTACTCATATTCGCTTTCATAAATAGCCATTCAAGAGCTAGCACAGCATAGAGGTTCACGTGGGTCTGTCATAAAACAGATCTCGAGGGAGAAAACAGGTATTATGAGTCGCTTCGAACATAAGGGCGTCGTTTGGCCTCCCACCGGCTGGAGCCAGCTGGCCACTATTCAATCTTCATCTGGACAGTCCCTCGCGAAGGATATCAGAAAAGCGCGCATATACGGTTTGCAGTACCGGATCGAATCCATGCCTCTTTTTAAGGATAACAAGAAATTTTTCCGCCACGATATTGAAATAGACGGGTGGGAATATTCCATCCTGAACGAAAGCGTTGAATACCCTGTTTTATCTTTCAGCGTCATGGACAGATTTGATTCCTCCATGCCGCGCGAATGCTTTGTGTGCGATATCAGATCATATGACACGCATATTCCCCATACCCGCATGTCGGCGACGCGTGCGGTCAGTGCGGCTTTGTTTTTAATCCGGCAAATTGCGACAGGCTCCGTTCCGGACATCAACCGGGTCCTGCGCACATATAAACTTCACCCTAATCAGGCGGTGTTGTACCGGGGGGACCATCTCCTGAAATCCGGTCTTGAATGGGCCTGCCATTTCAACGCCGCCGTCGGAAATTCTGCAAAACCTTAAGGCTTTTTGTGCAAAAGAAGCGTCATCCATTCATCGCCGGGAAATTCGGCGGCCGTCGAAAATCCGTGCGGCGTATAGGCGCTCAAAACACGCTCCGCCTGCTCCTGAAGCGTCCCGGATAAAATAAGATAGCCGCCAGGGGCTACCGCCTTCGATTGCTCGACGGCCATGTCAATCAAAGGCCCCGCCAGAATATTGGCGATGATGAAATCGTATGGCGCATCTTTCCAGACAGGGCTTGCGGGGTCATAGCCTTCGCTGACATAGGCATGAACGTTACCGATATTGTTTTGTGCAAGGTGATGGTTCGTGACGCGAATGCATTCGGGGTCATTGTCCGCCGCAAAAACGGGGATATCAGGCCACAGCTTTGCGGCGGCTGCGGCAAGAATGCCGGACCCGCATCCCATATCCAGAATATTTTTGGGTTGAAATCCGGTGTTTTTGACATGCTCTATCGCCAGCATGCAGCAGGACGTCGTTCCGTGTTCGCCTGATCCGAACGCCGTTGCGGCTTCAATCAGCAGTGGGATCTGTCCTTCGGGCTTCGCGCCGTCATAATGCGATCCGTAGATAAAGAAGGACCCGACGGTAAAAGGGGGCAGGGCGCGATAACTTTCGGCCAGCCAGTCACGGTCGATCAGTTCTTCTATTTTATATTTAAAGGCGGAAATATTCAGCCCGAACTCCGCCGCAATAAATTCGAATTGCGCGGCGATCAATCCTTCATCCGGACATTCGTCGAACGTCCATAAGAAATCCCACGCGCCTTTGTCTTTTTTGCAGGAAAAGGATAAAGCGGTTTCATCGAAGAGAACGGAAAAAAGGCCGGTCTGATCGTCGCTCAGACCGGCTTCAAGATGCAAATTCAATGTATGAAGAGACAAGGCGGCTTACTTATCGTCGTCTTCGGCGATGTCTTCATCGATATCTTCGTCGTCGATATCGTCCAGATCTTCGTCGTCGAGTTCGATGTCGCCATCTATCTCCAGATCGTCTTCGGCGTCATCGCCGTCTTCTTCGATCTCTTCGAGGCTGACGGTCTCTTCATCTTGCTCGATATCGTCTGTTTCCGTTTCCAGGACTGGTGCGTCGTCGTCCTCTATCTGGCTTTCGGCGGCTTCGCTCGGCAGGCGTCCCCGGCGGGATTTTACTTTAATCTCGCCCGTGAATTCCGTTTTGCAGGATGGACAGATGATAGGTTTCTTATTCAAATCGTAAAAGCGCGCGCCGCAGCTCATGCAAATACGTTTTAATCCTTTTAGGTCGGCCAAAATTCCCTCCGTCGGGCATAGAATGATTGGTTTACGAAATCGTGTTTCTAGCTGCCCGATTTTGTTCGCCATGTCAAATGAATATGCGGCCGCCGGAAGGCTTGAAAGCCATTGTCGCACCCCCCATTTATCTATTAGGCTGTTAAGGTTATTATCATTTTTGTGCGGCACAATGGCCGTATCAGGAGGAATTCCATGCAAAAACCGGTCGTTATCTGTGGCTTCAAACGCACCCCCTTTCACTTTGCGGGCAAAGGCGCGCTGGCGGGTGTGCGCCCGGACGATATGGCGGCCGAAGTCATCAAGGCCTTGATCAAGGAAACCGGGGTTAAGCCTGAAGATATCGAAGATATACTCATGGGCTGCGCCTTCCCCGAAGCCGAACAGGGCTTCAACCTTGCCAAAATCGTCGCGCAGCTTGCCGGCCTGCCGCACACCGTGGCGGGCGCAACCGTAAACCGCTTCTGCGGGTCTTCCATGACGACCGTTCAAATGGCCGCCGGTTACATCCAGATGGATGCCGGCGATGTGTTTATCTGCGCCGGCGTTGAATCCATGACGCGCATTCCGATGGGCGGTTTTAATCCCATGCCGAACCCCAAGCTCGCGGAAACCTATCCGCAGGCCTATATCAACATGGGGGAAACGGCGGAAAACCTTGCTAAAAAATATTCTATATCCCGTAAAGAACAGGAAGAATTCGCGGTGTCTTCCCACCAGAAAGCCGCAAAGGCGCGCGATGCCGGAAAATTCAAGGATGAGATTGTGCCGATCGCCGGTGTTACCGAAGATGGTACCATCCGTCCCGAAACGACGCTGGAAGGTCTTGCCGGCCTCAAACTTGCCTTTGACGAAAACGGCACTGTGACGGCGGGCACGGCGTCTCCGCTGACGGATGGCGCAGCCGCAGTTCTTGTCTGCTCCGAAGAATACGCCAAGAAAAACAAATTGCCGATCCTGGCGCGGATCAAATCCGTCGGCGTCGCGGGCTGCGGCGCGGAAATCATGGGCATCGGTCCGGTGCCCGCCTCTCAAAAAGCGCTGCAAAGAGCAAAGCTTTCCATGAAAGATATCGATATCGTCGAACTGAACGAAGCTTTCGCGGCGCAAGGGCTTTCCGTCATCAAGGATCTTGGCATCGATCTTGCCAAGACCAATCTTGATGGTGGCGCGATTGCCATGGGCCACCCGCTGGGCGCTTCCGGCGCCCGTATTGTCGGAAAACTTGCCAGCCTGCTGAAACGCGAAAAGAAAAAGCGCGGCCTGGCCACCATGTGTATCGGCGGGGGCCAAGGGGTCGCCATCGTCCTGGAATCCGTATGAAGGGCATTTTTGCCGCAACTTTTAATGCTGCACTGCAGTAAAGGGAGCGGAAATCCGCCAGAAAACCCTAAAATTTTAGGCAAAACTTAATAAATCTTTACCCGCCTTGCGTACAATAAACTGTACACAAAATCGGGGTTAAGGCATTGCAGCTTTTGGATTCTGAACAGTTGGAGTTTGCTTTCCAGCTTCATGGTATAGGTCACGACGACCATGCCCGCCGCTTTTACACGAATCTGTGGCATCTCATTCAGTCCGCTGAAAAAATACGCGACCCTTCGCAGTTGACGGAAGTGCAAAAGGATCTGCGCCGCCTGTGCCGCGACTATTTTGCTTTTATGGCCGAATGGCGCGCCGATGAAGAAGAACGGCACGACGACACCATTTGCTGCGCCTTATCCCGCAGCAATGCGCGGGAAGCGTTGGCCACGCTTGAAGCGTATGAGCGGCAGTTTTACCGCTACGCTCTTTGCTATCTGGAGCTGAACCGCGAATTGATCCATGCGAGGGCCCAGATCGGCAGCTTAAGCAAAAATTACAATGTGGATGATCTGGTCGATACATTGCAGGTAAACCATGCGACAGGAGAAATACTGCAGCGGGCGCACAAAGACCGTAAAACGATCATGGAAAAAAGATTGCGTCTGGACCGCATAAAATCCCTTCTTCGGCATTTCGATCCGCTTCTTGAATCTCTTGGTGCGAATTTGCCGCGCATAATGGGCCATGAGGAAGGCTCACGGCAGTTGACCCTGTTCAAGGGCGCCGTGCGCAAACAGCACTTTGTGCAGGCCGGGGCCATTGTGAGCGGCTGGTCCGATCTGCGGCTGAAAGCGTCGGCCTTGAAGATTATCGACATGGCGCAGAAGAACACCGGCGAACTGACGGCGCAGGACGGGCTGGTTCTGCATTCCGGGGAGTTGGGACTCATCACGGCCTTTTTGAAAAGCGATGAAGAGAGAATCAACGCCTTTGTGGATAAATACAACGTCCCGTACATGGTTTTTCAATATAAGAACCTCCTGCATCAGGGGTATCTTCTGGGCAGGGTAGGTTCCATCGAAGGGCTGATCATCCACCATGCGAAGCTGCTGTCCCTGGCGGCCAGGGTCCATAATGATCCGGATTATGCCAAAAAACAGGAGCAGACAATTCTTATACCCACCCGCGCCCTGATGGGCAGGTTCAAAACTCTCGGGCCTATTTTCAATGAAATGGAAATAACGACGGCGACCCTTAATAAATTATTCACCCAGACCCGGGAATATATGGCGAATACGCCGGCGGAAGGCGGCAACTAAGGCCTGCCTTTTTCCCCAAATCGCGCTATCATTTCTTCTAGACGAATTTTCAACGCCAAAGGTTTATCGATATGACCATTCAGAAAGTCGCTGTTATAGGCTCCGGAGTCATGGGAAGCGGCATCGCGGCCCAGGTGGCCAACGCAGGTGTTCCGGTTGTGCTTCTGGATATTGTGCCAAAGAACCTGGCCGATGGCGAAGACCGCAGCAAAATCGCGAAGGGTGCGATTGAAAAACTTTTAAAACAGGACCCGGCGCCTTTTATGTCGGCGCGGAACGCGAAGCTGATCACGCCCGGCAATCTGGAAGATGACTTGAAATTGCTGGAAGACTGCGACTGGGTCGTGGAAGTCGTTTTGGAAGACCTTAAAATCAAACACGCGACATACGAAAAAATAGCAAAGCACTTAAAAGCGGGCGCGATCCTTTCAAGCAACACATCGACCATTCCTCTGGAGATGCTGATTGAACCATTGTCCAAGGACGTGCAAAAGAATTTCCTGATCACGCACTTCTTCAATCCGCCGCGTTACCTGCGGCTGCTCGAAATTGTCACGGGCAAAGACACGGATGCGGCGAAGGCAAAGGAAGTTATCGATTTCTGCGATATCAAACTCGGCAAGGGCGTTGTGAAATGCAAAGACACGCCGGGCTTTATCGTCAACCGTATCCTGACCTTCTTTATGCAGAGCGCGCTCAATGTTGCGGTTGCGGACAATGTGTCGGTGGAAGTGGCCGACGCCGTTTTATCCAAACCTGTCGGCATTCCCAAAACGGGCGTGTTCGGCCTGATCGATCTCGTGGGCGTGGATCTTATGCCGCACCTTGCGGAATCTTTACTATCCACCCTGCCCAAGGAAGACGAATACCGCAAAATTTATAAAGATTACCCATTCATCGAAGGCATGATCAAAGCCGGCTACACCGGGCGTAAGGGCAAAGGCGGGTTCTACCGTCTGAAACCCGACGGCAGCAAGGAAAAACAGGCGCTGGATCTGCAGCAAAACGGATTTGAAGAAGCCGGTTATAAAAAGGCCGATAAACCAAAACTCGCCTCCATGGATGCGGGCAAAAAAGGCTTGCGCGCTGTTGTTGAAACGGATGATCAGGGCGGGAAATACGCCTGGAAGGTTTTACGCGATACGCTGGTTTATGCTGCGAATCTCGTGCCAGATATTGCGGATTCTGTTGCCGAAGTCGACGAAGCCATGCGCCTTGGCACCAACTGGAAATCAGGGCCTTTTGAGATGATAGACCAGCTAGGCGCCGCATGGTTTGCTGCAAAGCTGAAGGAAGAAGGAATCGCCGTTCCAAAATTGCTGCAGGCTGTGGGCGATGGCTCCTTCTACAAGGTCATCGACGGGAAGCTCAATTATTACGGGACGGACGGGAAGTATCACCTTGTGCCGCGTGCGGAAGGCGTTCTGCTCCTTTCCGATATCAAACTGAATTCCAAGCCGGTCATCAAAACCGGTTCTGCCGCTGTATGGGATATCGGCGATGGCGTGCTCTGCGTCGAATTCACCGGCAAGATGAACGCGCTGGACGATCAGGTGTTCGAGGCCTATCACCAGGCGATCAAGCTGATCGGCAAGGGCGACGGGCAATACAAAGCCATGGTCATCTATAACGAAGGCTCGAACTTCTCCGCCGGCGCCAATCTCGGCCTTGCGATCTTTGCCATGAATATCGCCCTTTGGCCGCAGATCGAAGAGCTCGTCTCCGGCGGGCAGAAGGTTTACAAGGCGCTTAAATATGCGCCGTTCCCTGTTGTTGCGGCGCCTTCGGGCATGGCGCTTGGCGGGGGGTGCGAAATTTTGCTGCACGCGGATCATGTGCAGGCGCATGCGGAAACTTACACCGGTCTCGTCGAGGTCGGAGTCGGTTTGATCCCCGGATGGGGCGGGTGCAAGGAAATGCTGCTGCGCTATCAGGAAGAAGAACGGGAACAGTTCGACAAGAATACGGGCGGCCGCAAAATGTGGTTCTCGCCCAAAAACACGCCGATGGGCGCACCCCGCAAGGCGTTTGAAACGATAGCGCTTGCCAAGGTCGCCAAGAGCGCGCAGGAGGCCAAGGAGTTCAAATACCTTAAAAAGACGGATGGTATTACGATGAACCGCGATCGACTGCTGTTCGATGCGAAGGCCAAGGCGCTGGAACTTGCCAAGAACTATGCTCCGCCTGAGCCGGTGAAGGATATCCGCCTGCCGGGCCCATCCGGCCGCCTCGCCCTCGACATGGCGGTTGCGGACATGCGCAAAAATGGCAAGGCGACGCCCTATGATGTAATCGTGTCGGGGGCCGTGGCGCGGGTGTTATCGGGCGGTGAAAAGGCCGACTGGACGAAGCCCCTGACCGAGGACGATCTTTATAAGCTTGAACGCGAAGAATTCATGCAGCTGGTAAAGCACGAAGGCACGCAAAAACGCGTCGAATATATGCTGGAAAACGGCAAACCTTTAAGAAATTAGGTAATAAAAAAGCCGCTCTTTGGAGCGGCTTTTAAATTGCATTGAGCAAAACAATTACTTGTTTTGTGCTCTTGAGAACGTAGCGTCGCCGTTAACAACGCTTTCGTTTTGCGCAGGACCCGTGCTGCAAGCAGCCAGCGTCAGAACAACTGCCAGAACGGACAGAGTTTTTGCAAATTTCGTCATCTCATAATCTCCCAACAAAATAGAGTTAAACTATACGCGAATATGAAGGTTCTGCTGGCAATGTCAATACGTTGACCCGGGCCCATCCCCCCGTGTTGTGGGTATCCCCGCAACTTTCCCGGGCTCTGTGGCAACAAAGTCACACTTTTTTATGGACGGTCTTCCACGATCCAGGAAGTGGGCGTTTCCAGAAGTCCGATTCTCTCTTGCAGCAGGGGGAGCACAGCCGTCAGCCGTTCCGGGATCTGAAACGGGGCATTGAAGATTAAAAGGCCGGAACCATTGAACGTGCCTTCCTGCTTCCTGGGGTGCTGCATGGTTTCCATGCACCATGTACGCGGGAAGGAAAGGCTCTGCGCTTCGCGTTTAATCTTTTCCACGGCCAGATGCGCCTTGATGGGGTACCAGACCATGAAGATGCCTGTCGCAAACCGTTTTTGCCACTCGCCCATTTGCCGGGCCAGAGTTTCGAATTCGTCCCGCTCCTCGAAGGGCGGATCTACAAGAATAAGTCCCCGCTTTTCCTTTGGCGGTATGTTCGCGCGAATGCATTCGTAGGCGTCAAGATGCGTCACACGCACGTTTTGCTTGCCCCGAAGGTTTGATTTCAGGGTTTCGCAATCATCCGGATGCAGCTCGTTCGCGATCAAGCGGTCCTGAGGCCGCAGCATATTGCTGATTAAAAGGGGGGATCCGGGATACTGCCCTTTGTCTAAATAGGATTTTATGCTGCGTTGGTACAATGCAAAGTCGTCATTGTCTTCAAAACCTGAAAACCGCCCGATGCCGTGTTCCCACTCTTTCGTTTTCTGTGCGGCCTCGGATTGCAGATCATAGAGTCCTATTCCGCTATGCGCGTCGATCACGCAAAAAGGCGCCTCTTTTTTCTTTAAATGATCGAGGATCAGCACAAGCGCCAGATGCTTCATGACATCGGCGAAATTTCCGGCGTGATATATGTGGCGGTAGTTCATGGCGCGATGGAACCACCCATCGCGCCATAAATCAAGATTTTATCCCTTAAACTGATCATAGGCGCGAAGAGCGTCCGCAGCATACATCAAGGACGGTCCGCCACCCATGTAAACTGCCATGGCCATTGTTTCCGCCACTTCTTCCTTTGTTGCGCCCAAATCGACGAGCGCTTTGGCATGAAATCCGATGCATCCATCGCAACGAACGCCAACGCCAAGTGCCAAAGCGATCAGCTCCTTGGTCTTTTTATCGAGCGCCCCGTCCTGCGTCGCGCCTTTGGCGAGCGCAGAAAAACCCGCCATGGCGTCCGGCGCCATTTTGCGGAGCACGCCCATATATTCTGAAATGCCTTTGGTGATTTCCTTATAGTCTTTATATGTCTCGCTCATGAGGAAGCTCCTTTCTTTTCGTTGAATTTTTGTAGTGACTGGTTGATCTCTTGTGAAATATCAGCCCGGTTCCAGGGCGCGCGGGCAAGCAGCATCGCCATGCCGCAATAATCCGTGATCCCGGCGAAAACAAGCCCGCCGCCTACGAGGGCGGATAAAAGATAGAATGACGGGCTGATATAATGTCCAAGAAGAAATCCCAGCAAAACCAAAAGCCCGGCCGCGATCCTCACTTGTCTTTCAAGAGATATGACCTTCCCCTTTTCCAGCGGAATCTGACAGGCGCCGCACGCCGCCATACCGCCTGTGACAATCACGGGGTTTTCAACGCCGGAAGCGGCAAGGGCTTCTGCCGCTTTTGCGGCACGGCCGCCGCTGCGGCAAAGGATGTATAAGGGGCCGTTCGCGCCGCGGGCCTTTCTATCCGCGGCAAACCGCGCGCCATCCAGCTCGTGCAGCGGCATATAGGTCACTTTGCAGGCGAGTTTTTCGGCGCGGCACTCCACACCCGTCCTGACATCCAGGATATCCAGAGGATCCCCGGATTGCAGCTTCCTTGCGAAGTCATCGGCGCTTATTTCTGTAACAGCCATAGTTTCCTCTTTTTAATTTAATAAAAAATAATTTAATAATTTTTAATATATTATGATATGATAAAAATCAAGGAGCGACCATGAAAAAAAGAGACAAGGGAAATATTCTAAAGGCGTCTGCAATAATGAAGCTGTTATCGCATCCCGTGCGATTGTCTATACTATGTGAACTTCTCCACAACGGAGAAATGTCAGCGGGACAGATCGTTGAAAGTCAGCAAGGCAAAGCAAGCCAGTCACAAATATCCCAGTATTTGGCTGAGTTCAGGCGCAGGAAGTATGTAAAGGCGCGAAAGGAGGGACAGAATGTCTATTATACGTTTTCATCCCCTTTGATCGAATCGATTATATCACTTCTATATAAGGAATTTTGCCACCGAAAATTCTAGCGCTTGTCGCTTAAATAGCGGCGCTCCAAATGGGTCAAAAGCGGCTCCGCAGATATTTTTTCGCCGGTAATGCGTTCCATGATTTCTATGGCGCCGACGCTGCGGCCCTTTTCATGGATATGGGTCTTCAGCCATTGGTTGATGGGTTTGAGGTCGCCATACTGGACCATATCGTTCATGCTCGGAATGTCCGTGTAGATTTTTTCGTGCAGCGTAGCCGCCATGATATGGGCCAGTGTATTGGTCGGAATAAACCCGAAACGGCCCGTGAACCAGTCGGGATTTTGCAGCGGGCCTTCATTGGCGTCTTTTGGATAAACGCCAAGGAATTTTCGGCTCTCTTCGTTCCATCTGTCTGGCAAATCTTCCACGGATAAAGTCCCGTTGATCAAATCGCGTTCAAGGTAATACCGCATGACGTCGTGAAAAATCTTGGTAAGCTCATCCGCTTCGTTGCGCCGTGCGGAAGGCGTGATGATCTTTTTCAGGCGGTAAAGATTTTCCGGTTCAAAGGATTTGTTTCTGAGCTGGCGGAATACGCCTTCGGCCCGCACCGCGATAAAGTCAAAAAACTGCGGCGTTCGGCCGATGATGTTTTCGTAAAGATTGGAAAGTGTGTTCAGCATAAGCGAGCCCATATCCTGTCCCACCGGCTGCGTGATCCAGTCGCCCGGCAGGTTTTGCATGTAAAGTCCCCGCGCGCCCTGATAGAGCGTGTCTTCCATGGAATCCAAAAACGTATCGTCTCTGCCGCATCGCACCAGTATGCGCACGTCTTCCGGCGAGCCTCCCGTCATGGGGGATAAAGCTGTGACCTGTAAAGTGCCCCTGGAAAAATCGAACCCCATCATTTCCAGTATGGTTTTATTCAGCCACATCTGATCGCCGCGGGAAAACTCGCCGTCAAGCGGCAGCGGCGGTTCCATATTGCGCTGTTTATGCAGCGCCTTGTCGCGTATGACGGCAAGCGGGGTTAACAAGGAATCGTAAAGCGAATCCATCTTTGCTTCGCTTATATCGCTGGCGTATCCCAAAAGAAGCGCTTTATAAGGACTTTCTGCGCCGAATTTCTTTTGCTTTAATTCTGATATGCGGCGGTAAAGATCCACAACCTGCGTAAGATACGCTTGCGTTTCGCTCCAGTTCTGCCCCTCTCGCGCCGCGGCGTGACGTTTGCGCCCTTCGCTCGCCACCTGCACAGACGCAACATAGAGATCGGGCGGCAGTGCGGAGAGATGCGCATGAATGCGCCGCATCTCCGCAAGGTTGGCAAGGTTCCAGCTATCCCAGTCTTCCGGGTGGATAAGGGATTCGTTTTCAACCTGATCCAGAAGGCGCGTGACCGCTTGCGTCGTCGTTTCTGCATAAATGCGTTTGGTGATCGCGGAAATATCGTTGAGGCGGCGGCCTATTCCGCCCTGGGGCATCGCCGTCATCATATCGACGGCCAGCATGCCGCGAATCGAAAAAAGCGTGTGCAGGTTCGCAAAATAATATTTAAGATCGTTATATCCTGCGGCGGGTTCGCCAACGGCTTTTAATCTCGGTTGTTCGGACATGAAATATGCAGCCCTTTGAAAAGGAATAAAATATACCCCATATTAAGGTCGCCTATTCGGGTTAAAAATGCTTTAATTATGGTGTGTTAGGATAAGAATCGTCATGTTTTGGAAAAAGAAGGACAAAGCCAAGCCCGCCGGCGGCAAGGGAAAACCCACCCGGGAACAGATCCTGGCGCAGGCAAAGGCCAATATGTCCGCCGCACGCGCCGAAATCGGCGACGAAACGCTCGAAAAAATTAAAGAAGCGTTACTGAAGAAACAGTCTTCCGCCATCGAAAAGGCGAAGGCGCAGATCAAGACCGCCGACGTCGACAAGGTCCGTGACAATATCCAATTCATGATCCGCCACGAAACGCCGAAGAAGAAATAAGGATTTGCGTTTAGTATTCGTTAAGCAATGTAGGCCTACTTTGTAAAACATCAGTCTCGCTTTTTTCCGGAGAACTCCATGCCCGTCTATACCGCCCCTTTAGAAAATATGAAATTCGTTCTGCACGAAGTGCTGGGTGCAGAGAGCTTATCTGCCCTGCCGGGGTATCAGGACGCGACACCGGACCTGATCGACTCCATTCTCGAAGAATGCTCGAAAATGTGTGAGGAAATCTTGTTTCCACTTAATCAGAGCGGCGATAAAGAAGGATGCACATGGGACAACGGCACGGTCAAAACGCCATCCGGATTTAAAGATGCCTATGATGCGTTTTCGCAAGGTGGCTGGTGCGGCGCGACATCCGATCCGCAATATGGCGGGATGGGATTGCCGCTGACCGTCGGCATGGCTTTGCAGGAAATGATTTGTTCCGCCAACATGTCGTTCGGCATGTATCCGGGATTGTCGGAAGGCGCTTATAACGCGCTGTATCTGCACGGCACACAGGAACAAAAGGATACGTATCTGCCAAAGCTCGTCACCGGCGAATGGTCGGGTACGATGTGCCTGACGGAACCGCAATGCGGCACGGATCTGGGATTGATCAGAACAAAGGCCGTTCCAAACGGCGATGGATCTTACAATATCACAGGCACGAAGATTTTCATTTCGGCCGGCGAACATGATTTGACGTCCAACATAATTCACCTGGTACTGGCCAAGCTTCCGGACGCGCCGGAAGGCGTGAAGGGGATTTCCCTCTTCGTCGTGCCGAAATTCCTGCCCGACACGATGGGCGTGAACGCCGTCACCTGCGGCTCCCTTGAACACAAGATGGGGATCAAGGGATCGGCCACCTGCGTCATGAATTTCGAAGATTCCAGGGGCTGGCTTGTGGGCGAACCGCACAAGGGCCTTCGCGCTATGTTCACGATGATGAACACCGCGCGCCTTGGCGTGGCCATGCAGGGCCTCGGCATCGCCGAAGTCGCGTATCAGAATGGCCTCGCCTACGCGAAGGACCGTTTGCAGATGCGCGCGCTGGACGGCACGAAAGCGCCCGATAAACCGGCGGACCCTATTATCGTGCATCCGGACGTGCGCCGCATGCTGCTAATTTCCAAAGCGGTGATAGAAGGTTGCCGCGCTTTGTCTTTCTGGGTCGGCATGGCGCTCGACCGTTCGGAAAAGGAAACGGACCCTGAAAAAAGGGAAGAAGCCGAAGACCTCGTCGCCCTGATGACGCCGATTTTGAAGGCGTACCAGACGGATATGGGCTTTGAAATCGCCAACCACGCTATCCAGATCCACGGCGGTCACGGCTATATATGGGAATACGGAGTCGAGCAATATGCGCGCGACGCCCGCATCGCCCAGATTTATGAGGGGACCAACGGAATCCAGGCGCTGGACCTCGTCGGGCGTAAAATGTCGGTCTCCTTCGGCAGGCTCTTGCGCCGCTTCTTCCACCCGGTGGACGAATTTGTGCAATGCAACCAAAGCAATGCTGCTATGCAAGAATTTATATTCCCGCTCGCCAAAGCTTTCTCTAAATTGCAACAATCGACGGCCATGATTGCCCAGAAGGGTCTTAAAGATCCCAATGAAGCAGGCGCGGCCTCTTCGGACTATCTTCGACAGTTCGCGCTCGTGGCCCTTGGCTATATGTGGGCGCGCATGGCGAAAGTGGCGCTGGAGAAGTCGATGACGGACACCGACCCCGGCAAAAAAGAGTTTTACGATTCGAAAATAAAAACCGCGAGGTTCTTCTTCGAACGCATTCTCCCCGAAGCCGATGCCCGCCAGAAGATGGTGCTATCAGGGGCAAAATCCCTGATGGAAATGGAACAAACGGCGTTTTAAAAAATAAAAGACAATGTCAGAGATACGATTAGCGCGCGATGAGGTGAGAACCTGTCGCGACAGAGCGGCTGAAAAGACGGCCGCTTTTGTTGAGGGATTGAAGGGTAAGACGGACAGAGAGAAGTATAATGCTCTCCATGACCGTTTTAATGTTATTGCCGGCGTGACGGCGCATGCCGCTGAAAATTTTCATCCCGATATTTATGTAGCGCGTGAAAACGCAACGAAGCTGGAGCCGGGCAGCTTGAAGAATCTTTTAAAGACAGCCGTCAAAGGCCGCTTTGAAATGAAAAATCTGCTCCGGGCCATGAAATCGCTGCGCGATGAAGAAGGCGCTCCTCTTTGGCAGGTCAATGGAACATCCGCAGCATTTGCCGCATGCGCCAGCCAGATAGCGATCGAAGGCATGTTTGGCAGAGTTGGTACGGAATTCATGATCTCTGGAAAAAAACCGGAAGGATGTCCATGCCGTGAAGAAAGACCTGCAATCGATCTTGAGCGCCTGAGATGTTCCGCACTGGGCGCTGCCGCCAAAATATCCCAGATCATCGCCACATTCCTGATTTTGCCGGAGGCGGTTTCTGCTTTATGCTAAAGGCATGAAACAGATTGAATCCCCTGCCGCGCTGCGCGGCTTTGTGCAGGAAAACCGAAAAAGCGGAAAAACAATTTCCTTCGTTCCCACGATGGGCGCGCTGCATGAAGGGCATCTGGAACTGGTGCGCGAAGGTTTAAGCCGCACCGACATCTGCATTCCCTATATCTTTCTCAATTCCAAACAATTCGCGGCCAACGAAGATCTTGCTTCCTATCCCAAAACCCTTGAAGGCGATCTGCAAAAACTGAAAAGCGTTTCCGCAAGCGCTGTCTATCTGCCAAATTCCCAGGACATTTATCCGGATGGATTTGTCACAAAAGTTTCTCTTGGCGGCGTCGCGCTGCCGCTGGAAGGGGAATTCCGCCCCGTGATGTTCGAAGGCGTCGCAACGGTCGTCGCAAAAATGCTGCTGCAATGCCTGCCGGATATCGCGCTGTTCGGCGAAAAAGACTGGCAGCAGTTGCAGGTTATCAAACAGATGGTGCGGGATCTCGATATCCCTGTCGATATCATCGGTGTGCCGACGGTGCGGGATGAAAACGGACTGGCCCTGTCTTCACGCAACGCCTATCTGACGAAAGAACAATACGCCATCGCCATTCAGCTGAATAAAATTCTGAAAGAGGCCGCCGCTTCCGGAACGGAAAAAGACGCCGCGCAAAAACTTCTGCAGGCCGGTTTTGAAAAGGTGGATTATGTGACCATCCGCGATGCCGTAACCCTGCAACCGCCGGATGCAAAAACAAAAGAGCGCCGCATTCTGGCCGCCGCTTATCTGGGCCGGGCGCGTCTGATAGACAACATGCCCGTTTGACCGTACAATCGGGGGCAGGAGATTCACATGGCACTCGATGATTTAAAAGAAAAACTGAAATCCCGCCTTGCTGGATTCAACCACACCGTCAAATTCGATTTCGAAGAAGACGGGATGCTGTTTGTCGATGCCACAACGAACGACGTCACGGTGACTGAAGAAGACAAGGATGCCGAAGTCACGCTGCGCTCATCGCTGGAAACCTTCGAAAAAATCGTCGCAGGCGATCAGGACCCGAACATCGCCTTCATGATGGGCAAGCTGAAAGTCAGCGGGTCTATGGGCCTCGCCCTCAAACTCAACTCCATGCTGGAAGATTGATCAGAATTTATATTTGATCGCGCTGGCAAAAATCCCTACATCGCCGTCCGTATCGCCGCGCGTGGCAACGGTGCCGGAATCATAGGCATCCGTTACGCCGACGCGCTCTTCACTCACATGGACATACGCCGCCGCAAGGTCCAGATCAATGTTCGGCGTGATGGAATAGGTCGCGCCGGCCGCGAACCACATGCGGTCGCCGTCCGGAATCCGCGTGGACCTGTCTGCCGTGACGGTGGGCGTTTGATCATACTGAAAACCGCTCTTCAGAAGCCACTGATCGTTCAGGCGGTATCGCGCGCCCAGTGCAAAACCCCATGTATTCTGATAGTTCTGCGGGGTTGCCGAATTGCCAAGGCTGGACGCCACCGGAATATTGTCGAAATCCGACCACCCATACCAGTTGACGCTGCCCAGCACCGTCCATTTGTCATCCAGCCGCTGTGAAACGGCGAACGATGCCATGTCGGGCAGACTTAATTTCGCGCTCCCGTCCACGCTCACCGTATCGCCTGAATTGGCAAGAAAACCGCTGATCGGATAGGTGACGTCGACATCGCCTTTCAAACGGTGATTGACCGCCGTTTTATAGGTCAGCCCGATTTTGGTTTCTTCTACGGGCTGAATCTGAACGCCGAAATTATACCCGACGTCCCAGTCATCGCCGCGCAGGCGTTGCCGTCCGTCATTGTCTGCGTTCGGCGCGCCGACGCTCGGCGCCGGGATTTTATTTTTTAAATTCGCGTAGACATATTGAATCTGCACGCCCGCGCCGACGGATAACCAGTTATTGATATCATAGGCGGCGCTCGGTTGAATATTGATCGTCTTCAATTCAGAATCCGTCGAATTATACCGCCCTGTAAAATCATGGCCGTAATCGTCGGCGAGGCCGAATGGCGCGTTCACGCCGATACCGAGCGCAAAGCGATCGTTAACGGGCAGAACGCCGTAAATATGCGGAATGGCTTCAAGGCTGAATGGATTGCCGCTGTCGTTGCCGGTAAGCGCCGTGGTTGCGCCCCCAAGCCCTGCGGGTGCGGTATAGGTTGACCCTGTGTCGTCGAAGTCGGCCCTGGGCAGCAGCAGCGAAACGCCGCCCACTATTTCAGGGCGCTTTAAAGACGTCATGCCGGCAGGATTGTAATATACCGTGCTGGCGTCCGGCGTGTCTGCGGCGGCGCCCGCAAACGCGGTGCCAAGGCCGGAGGCGGATTGTTCCTGCAAATAAAAACCTGCGGCGTGCGCACCCGCCGGCCAGTATAGAAAAGCGGCGCCGGAAAGGAGAAGCAGGCATGGAATTTTTTTAATCATGGTTTGCTCCCGTATAAATGTGCGACAGGATTTATTCGTTCCCCCGAATGAATGTGATTTTACCCAATTATTGGACGCGCGGCCAGAAAAAGGCGGGATATCCCGCATAAACATACGGGCTTATGCTATTTGACGTTTTCCGCGTCCAGCCATTGTCCGATGATATCGGTCATTTGCTGCGCGGTGTCTTCGGTCTTGAAGATATAGAGAAGGCGGTCGTCCGGCCCCATGAAATAAATGAAAGAAGAATGGTCCATCGTGTAATCGCTCATGCCCGCGTCCTGCACCTTGGCGGCGTATATCTTGTATCCTTTTAACGCCTGCTTGATTTGATCCGGCGTTCCGGTCAGCCCGACCAGGGAGGGATTAAACAGGGAAATATAATTTTTCATTTTTTCCGGCGTATCGCGCTCCGGATCCACGGTAATAAACATCGGCTGAATGATATTCCCACGCTCACCCAGGCCTTTCATCGCATTGGTTATTTTTGAAAGTTCGGTTGGGCATATGGCCGGGCAGTACGTAAACCCGAAATAAATCAGCCGGAATTTTCCGGTGAAATCTTTTTCTGTGACGGTTTTATTGTCCTGATCGACAAGTGTGAACGGACCGCCGAAGGCGTTGTCCGTTACGGCGATCATCTGGTTGCTCATGCCCTGGCTTGCCTGTTGCCCCACGAAGATCAGATAGGCCATGGGAATGCAAAAGGCGAGAAGGGTGATCAAAACAATCCGGTCTGTGTCCATGGATTTAATGATAAAGCAGCTTTCCTGCGGGGGCCATAAAAAAACGCCGGGAGGAAGGCCCGGCGTTTTCGAGGAGAGAACCGTTTAAAGAACGTCGAGCATTTCGGCGACCAGGGGATGGCGTACGATATCTGTCTGTGCAAGACGGACCACCGCGATGTTGGGCAGCGGATCGAATTTTTCCGCAACCTCGGCCAGGCCCGAAACGCCGGGCAGAAGGTCTGATTGCCCGGGGTCGCCCGTCACCACCATCGTTGAATTCCAGCCAAGACGAGAGAGAAGCATCTTGAGCTGCCCGTAGGTGCAGTTCTGCGCTTCATCGATCACGATAAAGGCGTTGTTCAGGGTCCGTCCCCGCATAAAGCCGACAGGCGCGATTTCGATGGTGCCATCGTCCATATACTGGCGGACTTTTTTTCCACCCAAACGGTCGCCCAGCGCGTCATAGAGCGGGCGCAGGTAAGGGGCCATTTTTTCGTGCATGTCGCCGGGCAGGAAGCCCAGCGATTCACCGGCCTCCATAGCAGGACGGGAGAGGATGATCTTTTCCACCTTGCCTTTTTCCAGGGCTTCGACGGCGGCGCAGATGGCAAGATAGGTCTTGCCCGTACCGGCGGGGCCTATGGCTAGGGTGAGGTTGTGGCCGGCAATCGCCTCCATCAAATCCCGCTGCCCGTCCGTTCTCGGGCGCACAGTTTTTACATAGCTTTTGTCCCGTGCCTGGTCGATTTCCCCGTCGAGCGGGTGCCAGCCCGTGTCATCCATAAAGGCCGGATGAATAATGTTCCCTTGTTTGTGCATGCGGCCTTTATTCTCATAAGATTTTTTTGTTTTTTTAGACATGGCCTGATCCTTCCTGTTCGTGGGGTTGAAGTAATACGTGAAGCGACAAAAAAGCCGCGGGACATGCGATCCTGCGGCTGGGTAAAAGCTGTTTCTGAGGCGGCGCGCTCATCTTCCGCGCCTGCGGCTTCTAGGGGATATGTGTACCTGCTTATATTAATCAAGGAGAACCCTTGGGTGAGGAGTACGACTTGACCTGATTCTATCAGAAATTTTGTCTTTTGCGGGGAAAATTTTGGATTGCCCGAAAAATTCCACACTCGTGAACTAAACAAGGCCTAAAATCATTTTCAGCATGTGAAGGAGATTCAGTATGGAAAAGATAAAATTCACGAAAAGACGGTTTTTAACCTATCTGGGTGCCGCGCCTTTAGGGCTCGCCGCATTAAAATTATCTGCTCCGGGTTTTATTTCGCAGGCCGTTGCCGCAGAGCCTGCCGCGCCGAAAACGACGGGACCGTTCTTGCTTCCGGATCTCCCTTATTCTAAAGCCGCGCTGGAAAAGGCGATCGACGCCAAGACGATGGAACTACACCACGACAAGCACCACCAGGCCTATATCGACAAGCTGAACGGCGAAGTTTCAAAGAATGCAAAACTCAAAGGCAAGACGCTCGAGGA
>CAUJHN010000051.1 GCA_963204825.1 Pseudomonadota bacterium | reverse complement strand
AGTCAGAGGAAATAAAATGGGAGAAGCAAGAACAGCGTGGCGTCCTAATTACATTGAGGCTGGTGTACACGAGAATGCCCTTATGGCATCTCCTCCCCATCCCAGCAGTTGTGAATGTTCAGGATGTGCCGCTAAACATCAGATGGAACTATTCAGGATGCAAAGAGATGGTACGAACGCATTTCCCAGTTAAATTTAGGGAACTTTAACCCTTCCACAACCGCGCCTGATCCATATGCAGGACGCAGACGAGGGTGAAGAGCCTTCGCGCGGTGGCGTGGTCCATCTGCACCTTGTCTTTAAACCGTTCGACCATCATTTCAGCGGCTTCGTTGTGCAGGCCGCGCCGCGCCATGTCGATGGGTTCCAGTTTTACAAAATTTCCTTCCGCACGCATCCTTTCATAACTTTCGATCATCATAAAATAGTCACGGATAATGGCGCGGTAAGGGGAGAGCGACAGGACAAGATGCGGGCGGGATGCGCCGTCTTCGCTGTGCGCCTTTAAAACCAGCTGGCGGTTATAGATGGATAAATCAATGTGGTACGGCGGGTGATCTTCTCCCGTGAAATGAAAGACGCCTTCTGCGCACAGGTCGGCAATCGCGCGGTCCTGTTCGCCTGTCATCGATGCGGGATTGATCCCGTCCGGATAATGCAGAGTGATGGATTTTATGGAAGACGCCATACGCGCATTATTTCACCGCCGCGCGGAATTTGCCAATCCATTCCTGCATAATGTCCGGCATGGTTTTCAGCGCCGTGCGGTTGACGATAAGGCGGGACGATACGTCCATTATTTTTTCAACTTCGATAAGGCCGTTGGCCTTTAACGTGCTGCCGCTGGAAACAAGGTCAACTATGCGGCGGGCGAGGCCTAGCGAAGGAGCGATTTCCATCGCGCCGTTCAGTTTAATGCATTCCGTCTGCACGCCGCGCGCGGCAAAATGTTTGCGCGTAAGATTTGGGTATTTCGTGGCGACGCGTATGTGGCTCCATTGCCGTGGATTGTCTTTGTTCGCTTCGCTTTCTTCCATCGCGACGGAGAGGCGGCATGCGCCTATTTTCAAATCCACGGGGGCATAAAGTTCGGGATAGTCGAATTCCTCGAGGACGTCGGATCCAGCCACGCCCAGATGGGCGGCCCCGAACGCCGTGAAAGTAGCCACATCAAAAGACCGCACCCGGATTATTTCAAGGTCCGGTAGATTGGTTTTAAATTGGAGCAGGCGGGATTTTTCGTCATAAAAGGCGGGTTCCGGGACAATGCCGCAGGAATCCATAAAAGGCTGAAATTCCTCTAAAATCCGCCCTTTTGGCAGGGCCATTATGATTTTCGACGTCGACATGACAAGGGGATATCACAAACGGGGTGGAAAATGGAAGGAAAATAAACGGGTTAGCGCATGCCCAGGTTACGCAGGTGCAGAGTAGGCGAGGAATAGAGGCGTACGTCGCTTGGGTTGGCGGGATATTTCTATGGCGCGGAGACGGCGCGTAATGGCATCATTTGTTGAACGCACAATGTTTCTTAAACTTTCTCCGATATATGTATCGTCTCTTAAAAAGCTCAGAGCCGGGTTAATATATTCTATCTGAATGTCTTCCAGATGCGAAGGATGCAGTTTATGCACCAACGGCTGATATCCCGATATGCGAACCAGGCTCATAATATGGGCAAGAAGCAGGGATTCTTGATACCTGGCGCTTTCGTCAATATCCTGTCCGTTGTTTGAAATATAATCCGCTTCTTTCCAGATGGCGCGGGCCCTTCCAATCATTTTTTGTGTGACGGGATTCCGGCATGCGCCGTTTGGATAGAATTCGTCAGGGTGCTTTGCGTTTAGAATAAGCTGATTGGCAATGGCGGCCAAGACAAGGGCGTTGGAATTCAAATCGCACCATGACGATAGAAAACCTTTGCCGTAGTGGTTTAAGGCCCAATAGTAATCTGTGGCGTAGGCATAGGCTCTTTGCTTTGCGTACTTATTTCGTTCGGTAAGGCTTGCAAACCGGCGGTGAGAGGCGAAACGATTGAAAACAAAGGTCAGTCCAGCGCGGTCAATGACATCTTCTTCGGTAACGGACAGGGCGGAAAACAGGCCGTTTATGCTGTACCGATTATAAGACAGGGTCGTTGCCTTATGGTCTTCGGGAAAGAAACGCGTCGATCCGCCGATCGCCCCTGCGTGGCCGATATGGTGAATGGCGGCTGTTTGTTCGTTTTCCACTTAAAGCATACTCTTTAAAAAATTTTTCAGCGTTCGCTCACACGCTCTATATCCGCGCCGACACCGGTGAGTTTTTCGACAATATTTTCGTATCCGCGATCCAGGTGATAGATGCGGTTTACGACGGTTTCGCCTTCGGCCACAAGGCCTGCAAGAACCAATGCGACAGAAGCGCGAAGATCCGTTGCCATGACTTCCGCGCCCTTCAATTTTTCAACGCCGCGAATTATGGCGGAATTGCCCTGTACCGTGATATCCGCGCCCATGCGGCATAGTTCGGGCACATGCATAAAGCGATTTTCAAAAACGGTTTCGGTGATCATGCCTGCGCCCTTGCACATGGTCATCATCGCCATGAACTGCGCCTGAAGATCCGTCGCAAAACCTGGATATGGCTCTGTCATGATATCGATGCCCTTTAAGTGGCTGCCGTTGCGGTGAACGAAGACATCGTTTCCGTCTTGCTTGATTTCCATGCCTGCGCCGATAAGCGGGCCGATGAGGGATGCAAGAAAATCGGTGCGTGTATTTTTCAATCGCACTTCGCCGCCTGCGAGGCCGACCGCGCACATATAGGTTCCCGTTTCAATCCGGTCCGGAATACAGGCATGCGTTGCGCCGTTCAAAGAAGATACGCCTTCAATGCGTATTTCGGATGTGCCGAGTCCTTCGATTTTTGCGCCCATGGCAATGAGGGCATTTCCCTGATCGACGATTTCCGGTTCACGCGCGGCGTTGGATAAAACGGTGATTCCTTCGGCAAGCGTAGCCGCCATCATCACGTTTTCCGTGGCGCCGACGGACACGAAAGGGAAGGTGATATGCGCGCCTTTTAAACCTTTTGGCGCGCGCGCCTTTACATAGCCGCCATCGAGTTCGATTTCCGCGCCCATGGCCTTAAAGCCCATAAGGTGAAGATCTATCGGTCTGGTGCCGATCGCGCAGCCGCCGGGCATCGAAATATCCGCCTGTCCGCAACGCGCTAAAAGCGGGCCGAGGACAAGCACCGAAGCGCGCATCTTACGCACGAGATCATAGGGCGCTATGGTGGTTTTGATTTCCTTTGCGTGCAGCATGGCGACGCCATCGGAGCGCAGCGCCACGGTCATGCCGAGATAGTCCAGAAGCTCCGCCATCGTGCGCACATCGCCGAGCGTAACCGGCATGTTTGTAAACTGAACGGGCTGATCGGTCAGCAGCGCAGCGCACATGTGTTTAAGCGCCGCGTTTTTTGCTCCGGAAATTTTGATATCCCCTTTCAAACGGTTGCCGCCGCGCACGCGCAGCGCATTCAAATGCGAAGGTTTTACATCCGAATGAATGATTTCAATGACCTGTCCTTGGCCGTCAGTTTGTTTTGCGTTAGCAGAAATGATTTCTTCGGTGATTTTAGGTTGGTTCATTTACTTATCTTTCATCCTCGGCAGCGTCACGCCTTTTTGGCCCATGTATTTTCCGGCGCGGTCGGCGTAGGAGACTTCGCACGGCGCGGAGCCTTTAAAGAACAGGAACTGCGCGACACCTTCGTTGGCGTAAACTTTCGCGGGCAGGGGCGTGGTGTTGGAAATTTCCAGCGTGACATGGCCTTCCCATCCGGGTTCCAGCGGCGTTACATTCACGATTAAGCCGCACCGCGCGTATGTGCTTTTTCCCAAACATATAACAAGCACATCTTTTGGAATGCGGAAATATTCGACGGAGCGGGTGAGCACGAAAGAATTCGGCGGGATAATGCATTCTTTTACGTCGCGGTCGACGAAGCTTTTCTCGCTGAAATTTTTTGGATCGACAATCGCGTTGTCGACATTCGTGAAGATTTTAAATTCAGAGGAACAACGGGCATCGTACCCGTACGAGGAGAGGCCGTAAGAAATCACGCCATTGTGGTTTTGCTTTTCGACGAACGGGTCGATCATGCCGTTGTTTAAGGCCAGTTCTCGAATCTGGTGATCCGCCAGTATGCCCGGCATCATGGCGATGGCGGCATCGTCATCATTGGCTGTCTTTGGCTTTTGCATCGTCTTTCCCCTTTATCTGACCGGCCTGTTCCTTGCGGCGTTTCAAGTTTTCACGAAGCGCCGCGGCGCGCTTTTGCGCCTTCAATTCGGCGGCCTTGCGACCGGCTTCGGTTACATTATTGCCCATTGCGCCCCATTTTCCGAAAATACGGCCAAACTATAGACAAAACCCCCATGGAATTAAAGGATTTTATCGTCGTTTTCCGCTGCCAATGTCACCCCGCTTCGTGGCAGGGTTAGGGCAGTGGTGTGGCGTTTTCATCACGGCGTAGATTTATGTGCCACCACGCTGGAACCCCCGGGGCGGGGCTTTGTTCGTTTTACAGTTAGCAAACCCTAATCTTCTGGAGATTCCTATGTTGAAACGATCCCTTCTTTTGTCTGTCTGCGCCCTTGGCCTGTCCGCTCTTCCCGCCGCCGCGGAATACCCGCAGCAAGGCACTTATAAAGAAACGGGGAGCTTGAGCCCTCTGTCCGGTGTTTATGTCGGCGGTTACGGAGGGTATGGCTGGACTGATGCCGATGTGGATGGCGGTTCTGATGCTGATATAAACGGCTGGGATTATGGCGTGTTCGCCGGCTACTCCATGGATGCCCTGCTGGACCGCACTTTGGGCATGGGGATCAATGGTTCACTGGAGGCTTTTTACGGATGGTCCGATGCGGATGATGAGACTGGCGGCGTTGATTTGGAAAAGGAACATGAATGGGGGATCAATTTCCGCCCCGGCCTGTCCTTTATCGATGATTACACGCTGGGCCTGAAACCTTACGGGATCATCGGGTACCGCCGCGCGGAATTCAACACGGATCTCGGCGATTCAGACTGGCATGACGGGTTTGATCTGGGGCTTGGTACGGAAGTGGTCGCGTTTAGCGATTTCGGCGTCCGGCTGGATTACACGCATACGTTTTATGAAGATAAGGGCGGGCTCGATCCCGACGAAGACGATCTGCGGCTCGGTATCGCCTATCATTTCTAGGACTTTCTCTCCGAAAGGAAAACGGGGCCCCGCAAGGCCCTGTTTTTTCGTGTGAATTCGGGGGATGACAGGAAAAATTTTATGGGTTACAGTCCCCTCGCTTTTGGCCCCCCGGCTGCTGTAGCTCAGTGGTAGAGCACTCCCTTGGTAAGGGAGAGGTCGTGCGTTCAATCCGCATCAGCAGCACCATTTTCCTTTATCGGGTTTTATCCCTTACGGTTTTTCAAGATGCGGCGGCACCGGTGGTAAAGGTGTCGTCGGCTGATACGCCGGCGGCGGGCATTCGGTCGTCGCCTTCAGCAGTTCAGGCCATTTTTCAACCCAGCCGCGCTCATGGTCCGCATCCTGCACCAGCGTGTAGTGGACGCATTCGGACGGTCCCATTTTCTGGCGGAATGCATGATAAACCGTGGGCGGAATGATTTCGTCACCCGCGCCGACAAAGTGGTGCTGCGGAACGGAGGTAAGCGCTGGTGCAATGGCGGGCGCCAATATGCTGTCTGGCGCCATAACCTGTCCTTTGGCGGCATATACGACTTCGGGGTTCAAATTTCCGGCAACGGTGCGCAGCGAGGCGACGTCTTTACGCTGGGCGGCAAGCGCCGCAGCGATATTTGCGCCGCCGTCATAGCCGATCAGGTTGAATTCCGTGATGCTGTATAAGCCTTTGATCTGATCCAGCATCGCATTGTAAGAGGCGAGGACTTCGGGGGAGAAGCGGCGTTCGCTCCAGAATTTCGGATCGCAGGCCTCATGGTCAGGGGATTCTCTGAACTGGCAGGGGCGTCCAATATAGGCGACGTTTTCCGCAAGATCACGGGAGGCAAGATTCAGCGCGACAGGATTTTCAGGGGTTGGGTCTTCGGATGTATCGCGGTTTAAATACGCGGCCTGTCCATCCCCTTCAATATACACATTGGCGGGCTGATAGCGTTCATGCATGCGTTCCCAAAGCATGAAGCTCATGCCGTTAAGCTCTGTTTTACGTTCCACCATGAAGGCGGGGCGCGCGATGCGTTCTGCCGTAATTTCCCGCGTTTCCGTTACAAGGGAGCAGGCGGAAGGAAGAAGAACGCCGCCAAGCAGCGCGGAAAGAAGGAGATATTTGCGGGTGTTTTTTGTCATCGCTGGCGCATCCGATTATAAAGAGAATCAATACTATGCAGGAGAGTTTAAGACGATTTGGCGCCTTTGGCCATTGTTAATCTGCGGCGTCGTTCTGGCCGTTTTCCCAGCCTTCCAGCGGGATGATTCTGGGCGGAGTGCCATTGTCGCCGAACCATGAATCGACCGCATATTGCGCGCCTGTTTTTGTTTCGGTGATGACGGCGGTTTGATGCATCCAGCCGCGGCCGGAAATAATGGGATAGCGGACGTGGGGCTGTTCAATGTCATGGAAGACTAAAAGATCCGCGTTTTTCAGGAGCATAAGATAAATTGTTGTGTTGGAGCTTTCATCTACGCAATCAAGCTGTCCTTCGCCGGTTTTTTCAAACGTGCCGTTGATATCAACATCGGTTCCGGTTATCGGCCCCACAATTTTTTCAAAGGCAGCGATGGTTTTTGTAATTTTTTCACGCTCTTCTTCCGCGTCTTTCGCCTTTGACCCGAAGGTCTGATAGAGGGTATTCCACTGGTCTTGCGATAGTTCAACGTTCTTGACGACGCGACAGCCATAATTCTGGCAGTGCGGGAAGCTTTGCGCGGTTGGGGCGGGCATGTTTTTGCTTTCAAGATAAAGCGGCAAGGATCCGTACAACTGATCCGCGCATCCCGTTAAGAGCAAAAGAGAAAATGCAAGGGCGGGATTTGAAAGCTTCATCGTATGGTCAGGATAACCGGTGTGTGGTCCGATGGCGAGTCTTCCCCGCGTGGAATTTTGTCTATGACGCAATCGGCGAGCTTGTCCGTGATGGCGGGGGAGAGCAGGAAGTGGTCGATGCGTATGCCTTTGTCCGCAGGCCAGCAGCCGGCCTGATAATCCCAGAATGTGTATTGATGTGTGTTTTGATTCAATGCCCTGAAAGCATCCGTTAATCCGAGATATAAAATCTTGCGGAACGCCTGCCGCGTTTCAATCCGAAAGAGTGCGTCGTCTTGCCATACTTTCGGATCCCAGCAGTCGCGGCTTTCCGGGATGACATTGAAATCCCCCGTGATAACGAAGGGGATTTCTTCTGCGCGGAGATGTTTCAGGCGATGATAAAGCCGTTCCATCCAGCGGAGTTTGTATTCAAATTTCTCCCCGGGCCACGGATTGCCGTTGGACAGGTAGATGTTGATGAGGCGGATGCCGTCCGTTTCAATTTCCAGATACCGGGCCTGTTCGTCGGCATCGTCACCGGGTAGTTTATCCAAAACCACCGTGAAGGGGATTTTGGAAAGAATGGCAACGCCGTTATAGGCTTTTTGCGCCACCGCGTGGGCGGTGTAACCGGGGAAGGCATCCGCCGGAAATTCCAGCCCCTTTAATTCCTGAAGGCAGAGAAGATCCGGTTGCGCCCGTTCTAGCCACCGTTGCACATGCGCCGTGCGGGCCTTGATCGAATTCACATTCCATGTCGCGATTTTCATGTAGAGAATGATGTCCCGCAGCCGCAGGAGGATTTTGCGTTCGGGTTGGTGATTTGAAAGTGCGCCCCAATCAGATCGTCCACCCAGTCGATCGTCGCGCCGCGCATGTAGGGGAGTGAGATGTCGTCTATGATGACTCCAACCCCATCTTTTTCAAAGACTTCGTCGTCGGGTTTCACATCGGAATCGAGCGAGAATTTATATTCAAACCCCTGGCATCCGCCGCTGTCCACCATGACGCGCAGCTTCAAATCCGGCTTGCCGTCCTGCGCCTGCAGAACCCGGATGCGCTTAACGAGGCTGTCTGTAAGGGTGATTGGGGGCATGGTTTTCTCAAATTATTCGTAACATATATATAATGCGGGCAGGTTTGCTTGCAACCGCCGAACCTGATTTGCCAATCTTTGTTCGCCGACGGGTGTGTAGGGTGAGATAAGAATGGCACGATTTGTCTTTGCGGCCATATCAAATAATTCGCTCAGGAGTCGGCGGCTGTGCCCCATGCCCTGATGACGGGGCGATACTTCTATGTAATTCAGATAATAATCGGGCGGTGTTTCTTCCGCTTTGATAAAACCCAGCAGGCGATTTCCCGATGTCATCGCGAGATAGAGGTGATCCGGACCGCTCATAGGGAAATTGAATGTATATTCTTTCAGCTCATGCCTAAACCTTGCGTGGAAGGCGGCGGGTGCCCATCTGTCGATCATAATATGCTGTTGTGTGCCGTGTTGCATGGCTTTACTCTTAACATGCTTTATAGTGAATTGTAAATATGGAAAATAATGACCAACGCCGCACCACAACCCGCCTATAACTACTGCGCCCTGCCGCTTGCCGCCTATGCGTGCCGGCCGGATCAGTCGAAGGGACGGATATATAAAGAAGAAGAAAGCCCGACGCGCACGCCGTTTCAGCGGGACCGCGACCGGATTATCCATGCGAGCGCGTTTCGCCGCCTGAAATATAAAACGCAGGTGTTTGTGTATCACGAAGGCGATCATTACAGAACGCGCCTGTCGCACACGCTGGAGGTTTCGCAGATCGCGCGAAGCTTGGCGCGGGCGCTGATGGTGAATGAGGATCTGGCGGAGGCGGTGGCGCTGTCCCACGATCTTGGCCATACGCCTTTTGCCCACGCGGGTGAGATTGTTTTGGAAAAATGCATGGCGCCCTATGGCGGGTTCGAGCATAACGATCAGAGCCTTCGCGTGCTTACGAAGCTGGAGCGGAAATACCATCGCTGGCCGGGGCTAAATTTGTCGTGGGAAACGCTGGAAGGCGTCGTCAAGCATAACGGCCCTGTGCTTAAAGGATTGCCCGTCACGCTCGCCGATGTGCAGAAGCAGACGGATCTGCAGCTCGACACGTTCGCGAGCATCGAGGCGCAGTGTGCGGCGATTTCGGATGACATCGCCTATAACAACCATGACGTGGAAGACGGGCTGCGCGCGGGCATGTTTACGCTTAAAGATCTGGAAAGCGTGACGCTGCTGCGCGATGTGATCGCCGGGATCATGAAAATGTATCCGGATATTTCCGACCATTACCTGGTGCAGGAAACGACCCGGGAGATGATCGGGGCGATGATCCATGATGTCCTGCAAGAAAGCGGCGAGCGGCTGAACAAGCTCAATCCGTCTTCGCCGGACGATATCCGCCGCGCGGGGCGGCAGGTTATCGCTTTCAGCGATGCCATGCTGGACAAGGTGGAAGAAATGCGCAGCTTTTTGCATGAGCGCATGTACCGCCATTACCGCGTCATGAGCATCTGGACAAAATCCGAACGGATTGTTTCGGACTTGTTCGATGGGTTTATGGAACGGTACCAGCTGCTTCCCGATCATTGGCAGCGCCGGGTGGAAGAAGCGGGCGGGATGATCGAGGACAAGGGCCGCGCCCGCGTCATCTGCGATTATATCGCCGGGATGACAGACCG
Organism: Pseudomonadota bacterium; assembly: GCA_963204825.1. Classification (GTDB taxonomy): domain Bacteria; phylum Pseudomonadota; class Alphaproteobacteria; order Micavibrionales; family Micavibrionaceae; genus Micavibrio_A. The sequence goes on along the minus strand of CAUJHN010000051.1, from coordinate 13,415 downwards.
TTACGCCATCCGCGAACATGAACGGCTGTTTGACCTGTACTGGGATAAGTAAAACAAGGGGCAGGGTTGTGGAAAACTACGCCCAATGCCAGAGGCAGCCCCTTTACACCATCCTCCTTTTTTCATAGCATTGCAGCATGGCAAGAAAATATGAAGATTTCGATGAGGAAGATCAGGGCGGCGTGTTCGACCAGGTCTTTGGGATAATTTCAAACCGTAAGCGTGAATTCGCGATCGTTTCGGTGGTGGCGGCGATGGTCCTTCTTGGGGTTGTCGTGTTTGGCAGCTATCCGGAAAGCGAAGAGAGCGCAGGCGAAAGCGTGCCAATCGTGCGCGCCGATGCGGGCGAATACAAGGTTCTGCCGGACAATCCCGGCGGGATGGAGATTCCCTATCGTGATTCTACCGTGTTCTCTTCCGCCGATGGGCAAAAGCCTGAAGACGGAGCGATGACGGAAAATATCCTTGCCGATGAAGGTACGGAAGCGCCTTTGCCCAAAGAGCAATTGTTTGCAGGCCTGAACACGCAAACGGATGAACCGGGCGGCGCGCCCGTTGCAGCGCCGACGACCGAAACGCCCAGTGATGATCCTGCTCTGACGAACCAGCCAAAAGGCGAAGTTGAAGAAACGATGGCGAAAGTAGACGCCGTTGAGCCTCCGTCGGATGATTCCCTCATTAAGGAAGCGATAGGCGTTCCGCCGTCCGAAATGGAAATGGCGATGGAGACACCGGAAGACACGAAGGCTGCGCCCGAAAAAGAAAAGCCAGTCGTCATTACCGAAGAAGACCATGTGAAGAAAGCGGTGGCGCCAACAACGCCGCGTGACCGGGATGATGTCGTGGCCAAAACGGAACCCGCCGCCGGCGCGACAACCGCGGCAAAGGCTGTAACCCCTGGCGGATTTTATGTTCAGCTGGCCAGTGTGAAATCTCTCACCGGCGCTACGGCGGAATACAAAAAACTGCAGGCGAAATTTCCGGGGCTTGCTGGTTTGAAATACCGCACCCAGGAAGCGAACCTTGGTGCGAAGGGCACGTTTTACCGCATTCAGGCAGGCCCGATGAGCAAGGAAGACGCGACACGGATCTGCATGGGAATCAAGGCCAAGGGCGGTTCCTGCCTCGTTGCGGCGAAGTAAGGCAATTAGTAGAAAAGGAAAATGCAGTTTTCTATCAAAGATTTTATGGATTCTGCTGCATATCAAAAAGAAGCAGATTCTTGGGCAAAAGCAGCAATAGCTATTGCTGTTGGTACCGCGTTATACGTAGCCATTTTTAGTGATTTTTTTCTGGGCTGGCACTGGTTATGGGTTGCTCCAACAATTTTTTTCGGTTCTTCTATCCTTTGGGGCATGCCTACTATGTTTGTTCAAGTATGTTTGGCTTCATGGGCATCAAAATACGTTTCTTTTGACGAGAGTGGAGTGCCAAGGCCTATTAATAGGGTTGGTTCTTTATTGATGTTACTTAAAAACATGTGGGGGCTGATATTAGCCCCTGTAGAAATTTGGATTGTATATGGGTTTTTAAAGTTCGTTGCTGGACTATGATGCTTAGTCCCAAACCCGTCATCTTATCCTGCGCCGCTGGACATCTCACCGAACCTGAACGTGCGTTTTTTGCGGAAATCAAACCGTTCGGGTTTATCCTATTTGGCCGCAATATCATCGATCCGACTCAGCTTAAGAAACTTTGCGTGGATTTACGAGATGCCGCCGGATGGCATTGCCCTATTTTGATCGATCAGGAAGGGGGCCGTGTCCGCCGCATGCGCCCGCCGGAATGGCAGGACTACCCGTCCATGAAGGCAATCGGCGATCTGGATGATAAAGACCGGCTGATTGCGACGATACGCGGGATATCAGATGATCTGAACGGTGTCGGCATCGATGTGGACTGCGCGCCGGTGCTCGACGTGCTCTTCGAAAAAACGCATGAGGCGATTGGCGACCGCGCGTTTTCTCACGACCCCGCTATTGTCGGTGCACTCGGCGTGCTCGCCTGCGAGTGTTTCATTAATGAGGGCATCACGCCGGTCATCAAACATATGCCGGGGCAGGGGCGCTCGGTTCTAGATTCTCACCACGATCTTCCGGTGGTTGATGCGAACATTCATGACCTTAATTCCATGGATTTCGAACCCTTCCGCGAAGTCATCCGCCAGCCCTTCGCGCACAAGGTCTGGGGCATGGTTTCCCATATCGTCTATTCGGCCATTGACCAGGACCATCCGGCGACAATGTCCGCCAAGGTCACGGACCTCATCAGAAATGACCTGCAATTCAATGGCTTACTGGTCAGCGATGATCTTGGCATGAACGCGCTGGCGGCTTACGGATCTCCTGCGGATAGAGTGGTCAAAACACTGGAAGCCGGGCTGGATATCGCGCTATATTGCGCCGGTCACTTAAATGAAATGCAAGAGATTGCAAAGGCTTGCCCGCCTTTGCGCGAAGAAAGTTTGAAGAGATTTAATGCAAGCCGCGTTCGAGGAACCGCCGCCGCCTGATCTGGTCACCGACTTCCTCCCCGAAGGGGAGCATGAAGCGGATGCGCTGCTTCTCAATCTCGACGGGTTCGAAGGGCCGATCGACGTCCTTCTTGAAATGGCGCGCAACCAGAAGGTCGATCTCCGCGAAATTTCCATTCTGCAGCTCGCGCGACAATATCTGGATTTTATCGACCGGGCGAAGGATTTACGGCTAGACCTCGCCGCCGAATATCTCGTCATGGCGGCATGGCTCGCCTATCTGAAATCTCGCCTGCTTCTCCCGCGTGAAAAAGATGAAAGCGGGGAGCCATCTGGAGAAGCAATGGCGGAAGCGCTGTCCTTCCAATTGCGCCGTCTTGAATCCATGCGGAAAGCCACCGATCTTTTGCTGGCCCGCCCGCAACTTGGCTTGAATCGTTTCGGACGTGGCGCGCCGGAAGGCCTGCGCGTTGCTTATAACGCGACCTACAAAGACACGCTTTACGACTTGCTTAAAGCTTATGGCGATATCCGCGCCCGGGCCGAAGCCAGCATTTATGAACTCCCCGTTTTCCGTGTGATGACGATGGAAGAAGCGGTGGAGCGTATGACGAAGATGCTCGGCAATCTTCCGAAATCCGGACCGTTTTCCGTGTGGACAACATTGCAGAGCTTTATGCCGGATAATATTACTGACCCGCTGCTGAAGCGCTCCTCGCTGGCGTCGACCTTTACAGCGGGGTTAGAGCTTGCCAAGCAGGGCAAGGTCGAAATTAGACAGGATGGATTATTCCGCCCGATTTATCTGCGTACTGCAAACCGTCCGGCGATTGATGACGAAGAAGACAAGAGAGACGAAGGGAATAAATGATGGATTTTTTTGTAGAATATATCGATGAAGGTCTTTGGGTCTTTATAATTCTTGGCGTTTTTGTCTTCATAAAAATGGGAATTTCATTCGGCCGCGCGATGAAAACATGCCGTGATGAAATGATGGCGGCGAACGGCAAGGCGGACTCTTCCGTGCATGAAAGCTTAGAACTGCAAAGAAAAGCAATTGTACTTATGCAAGAGCAAAATGAAATTCTGAAGCAGTTGTTAAAGAAATAAAGAGTGAGAATGGAAATGACACCACAACAAACTGAACAATTGAAAGTGCTGGAGGCGATGCTGTTCGCATCGGCCGAGCCATTGAGCCCGCAGGCGATGCATGAGCGTCTGCCGCAGGATGCCGATCTGAATGTGCTTCTGAACGAGTTGCGCAATGTGTATGCGGATCGTGGCGTGGAGCTCACCGAAGTGAACGGCGCGTGGGCGTTTCGCACATCGGCATCTGTGGCTTCTGCGCTCACGATTGAAAAAAGCGTAGAACGCCGCCTGTCCCGCGCCGCGCTGGAAACGATGGCGATCATTGCCTATCACCAGCCAATCACACGGGCGGAGATTGAAAATATCCGCGGCGTGGCGACACACAAAGGCACGATCGATCAACTACTCGAAATGGGCTGGGTCAAACCCGGCAAGCGGCGTGAAACGCCGGGCCGTCCGCTGACCTGGATTTCAACGAACGCGTTCCTTGACCATTTTGGTCTTGGGTCTATCATGGAATTGCCGGGGCTCGAAGATTTGAAAGCCGCCGGTCTGCTCGACCGCCGCCCGGCCATTGAAACCGTGCCCGACGCGCGCGATTTGTTTGATGCTCCGGATGTCAGTGCGGCGGAAGTTTTATCCGGCGTAAAGGATGAAACGGCGGATGAATTTGAAGGTTATGACGAAGAGGAATAATTAAATGGGTATCAGCATCTGGCATATTCTGGTCGTGGTCGCGGTGGTTTTTTTGCTGTTCGGGCGTGGACGCATTTCCGGCGTGATGGAAGACCTTGCCAAGGGCATTAAAAGCTTCAAGAAGGGCATGGCGGATGACGATGCGCCTGTCAAAAAGATCGAAGACAAGCAGGAATAATTCATGTTCGACATCGGCTGGTCCGAAATTCTGGTGATCGTTCTGGTCGCCGTTCTGGTGATCGGGCCGAAGGATATTCCCAAAATCATGTATCAGGTGGGGCGCTTTTTCCGCCGCCTGCAATACGTGAAATTTGCCATGTCCCAGCAATTCGACGAAATCCTGAAAGCCGGGGATATCGAAGAACTCCGCAAAGGCGTGAACTTTGAAGCGCCGAAAACGGATGAGAAAAAAGCGGATGAGGGCGTTTCCCCCCCACCTAAATCCTCCCCCCCTGAAGTGGGGGAGGACTTTACAGGCGATAAGCCTTCCCCCCGTGTGAGGGGGGAAGGTTTGGATGGGAGGTAAGCGATGTCTCAACAAGAAGATGCGCTTCAAACACTCACGACGCATGTTACGGAGCTGCGCACACGGATCATGTGGTGCCTGTTCGCGATGGTGGCGGGGACGATCATAGCTTACTTTTTTAAAGAACATATTTATGCGTTTCTGGTGGAGCCTTTAGCTAAAGCTATGGACGGGACGGGCACGAACCGCATGATCTTCACGAACTTACCGGAGATGTTTTTTACGTACCTGCGCATTTCCTTCTTTGCCGGATGCTTCCTGACTTTTCCTTTCATCCTCTGGCAGATATGGATTTTTGTGGCGCCAGGGCTTTATAAAAACGAAAAGATGGTGTTTTTGCCCTATCTGGTTGCAACACCGGTCCTATTCCTTCTCGGCGGCGCGCTGGTGTATTATTTCCTGATGCCGACCGCGTGGCATTTCTTTTTGACATTCCAGAGCACAGGCGCTGAAACAGGATTGCCGATACAGCTGGAACAAAAAGTCGGCGAATATCTCGATATCGTTATGACGCTGATTTTTGCATTCGGATTGTCGTTCCAGTTGCCGGTGCTTTTAACGCTTCTTGCAAGGGCAGGCATCGTCAGCGTCGCTGCCATGCGGTCCGCGCGTAAATACGCCATCGTCGCTGTGTTTTCTCTTGCTGCCGTTATCACGCCGCCGGATGTGATCAGCCAGATATCGCTCGCCATTCCGCTCTGCGGTCTTTACGAAATTTCGATCCTGTGCGCCGCGCGCATCGAAAAGGCCCGCAATGCCAAATCTGCTTGATGCTTATCACGCAAAAGTAAAATCCGGCGACATCACGCCGGACCGGGAGCAGGAAAAAGCGGCGGAAGCCCTGCAGCGTTTATATAATGACCTGACCGCGCCGAAGAAGTTTTTTCAAAAGAAAAAACCTGTAAAGGGCGTTTATATTCATGGCGGCGTCGGGCGCGGGAAATCCATGCTGATGGATCTGTTTTCACAGAACCTGCCCGACAACATCAAAAAACGCCGAGTCCATTTTCATGAATTCATGATTGAAACGCAGGACTGGCTGCACACACGCCGCGGCGGTGGTGCGGTGGAAGATCTTTTCCCGCAATACGCAAAGCATGTCGCCGATACGGTGCGCGTTTTATGTTTTGATGAATTTCATGTGACCGACATCGCCGATGCGATGATTTTATCCCGTCTGTTTACGGCATTGTTTGAATCCGGTGTGGCTGTTGTGGCTACATCCAACTGGGTGCCGGACCGCCTATACGAAGGCGGGTTGCAGCGGGAAAGATTTCTGCCCTTCATCGCCCTGGTGAAGGAAAAGATGCAGATCGTGCATCTGGATTCTGAAACCGATTACCGGGAAGTGGCGGTGCAGGATTTAGAAACTTACCTGTATCCTCTCAACGCTGCGACGAAGGCGAAGGCGGATTTATTCTTTCGTCAGTTATCGCATGGAGAGCAGGAAAAAACAGAAATAGTTCGCGTGAAGGGGCGGGATATATCCGTGCATACGGCGGGCGGTGCGGCAAAATTTACGTTCCAGCAACTCTGCGAACAACCGCACGGGGCAGAAGATTACCTTACCATCGCCAAAAAATTTCACACGGTGTTTTTGGAAGGCATTCCAAAAATGGGATACGACCGGAACAACGAAACCAAGCGTCTGATGACATTTGTGGATGTCATGTATGACGCCCGCCGCCGTGTGATTTTCACGGCCGAAGCCGCGCCGGAAAAACTTTATCACGACGATAAATATGCCTATGAGTTCGAACGAACAATTTCGCGTCTTCGCGAAATGCAATCCTCGTCTTATCTGGAGGCGCGCTGATGGTATTCGGCAAGCTTTTTTCCAAAGGCAAGAAATTGCTGGAATCCGAAGAGAAACGGATTGCGGAAAAGGGGAGCGAAAGGGAACGGCATGCGCTTGCGAAAGATGAGCATTCTTCGCAGGAAATTCTTTATTATCTCGCCCTGCACGACCCTTCAAAGAAGGTGCGTAAGGCCGTTGCGGGAAACGCCTCAACGCCGCTTCAGGCGTCGTCCCTGCTTGCGAAAGATAAGGATCAGGATGTCCGGCTGATTATCGCCCGCCGCCTCGTTAAGGTTCTGCCGACGCTGACAGCGGAAAAATACAGCCAGCTTTACGCCTTCACGGTCCAGTCACTGGGCATGCTTGCGCTCGACGAAGTTTTGAAAGTCCGTAAGGCATTGTCGGAAACATTGAAAGATCATGCCTACACACCGCCCGCTGTGGCGGCGCAGCTGGCGAGGGACCTGGAACGTGAAGTGTCGGAACCCATTCTGCGGTTCTGCGCCGCGCTGTCTGACGATGATCTTGTCGATATTTTGAAAACGCATCCCGCCAACTGGGCGGCGGAGGCCATAGCAGGCCGGAAAAAATTGAGCGCGCGCGTGTCCGAAGCCGTGATCGATACAGGCAATGTGCGCGCGGGCAAGGCTTTGATCATGAATGAAGGGGCGGAAATCACATCGCGGCTTCTTGAAACCATTGTGGAACGCGCGCGGGAATATCCGGAATGGCATAAGCCTTTGGCCAGCCGCAAGGCATTGCCGCCGCTTATGGCGATGAAACTCGCGGCGTTCGTGGATGGGGCGGTCAAAAAGATCCTGCTGGAGCGCAGCGATCTGGATGCCGTTACCATAGGCGAAATCACGGCCATCATAAAACGGCGCGCGGAATTTGAAGAAGCGCGGAAAAAATCCATCGATAAAACCGATCCGGTGGAGCGGGCAAAAAAACTGCATGCGGCGGGCGATCTGACCGAAGAAGCTGTATCGGACGCAACATCCATGCATGACCGGGCGTTCGTTATGGCGGCGCTGGCGCTGCGGACAAAATCCACGATTGCGGATATGGAGAAGGTTTTCGATGTGAAAGCGCCGAAATCAATCTGCGCCATTTGCTGGAAGGCGGGGTATTCAGCCCGGCTGGCGCTGAAACTCCAGCAGGGATTCGGGGCCGTGAAGGCGTCCGCCCTGATTTACCCGCGCGGCGGCACGGATTATGCCCTGAGCGAGGAAGAAATGCGGTTTCAGCTCGGAATTATAGGAATTCCTGTATAGCAATTGTTAACACTTCCCCCTTAAAGTGCGCCCTTGTACTGCAATGCGGGAGTGCTAGAATCGCTCCTGTCGGATTCACATATATATAAAGGGATATTCATATGGCACGCGCAAAAATTGGACTGGTCGGGGCGGGGATGATCGGCGGAACGCTGGCGCATCTCGCAGGCTTAAAAGAAATGGGCGATATCGTTTTGATCGACGTCGCGGACGGCATCCCGCAAGGGAAAGGGCTGGACCTTGCCGAAAGCTCTCCTGTTGAAATGTTTGACGCCAACTATGTTGGTTCCACGGACTACGCCGCTCTGCAAGGCAGCGATGTGGTTATCGTTACGGCGGGCGTGCCGCGCAAGCCGGGTATGAGCCGCGATGATCTGATCGGCATCAATTCCGGCATCATCAAAACCGCCGGTGAAGGCATTAAAAAGCACGCGCCGAATGCATTCGTTATCGTTATAACGAACCCGCTCGATGCCATGGTTGGCATCATGCAGCAGGTGACGGGTTTTAAACCGGAGAAAGTCGTCGGCATGGCGGGCGTTCTGGATTCCGCACGTTTCCGTTACTTTTTGGCCGAAGAATTCAAAGTGTCCGTGGAAGACGTCACCGCGTTTGTTCTGGGCGGTCACGGCGATACGATGGTGCCGCTGGTGCGTTACTCCACGGTGGCCGGCATTCCATTGCCTGACCTTGTTAATATGGGTTGGACGACACAGGAGAAGCTCGACAAAATCGTTCAGCGTACGCGGGACGGTGGCGCAGAAATCGTCGCGCTTCTGAAAACAGGATCCGCTTATTATGCGCCTGCGTCTTCGGCCATCGCGATGGCCGAAAGCTATCTGAAAGACAAAAAACGCGTCCTGCCCTGCGCGGCGCAATTAAACGGCGAATACGGCGTGAAAGGCCTTTATATCGGCGTGCCTGTCGTCATCGGCAAGAACGGCGTTGAAAAAATCGTTGAAATCAAACTGAGCGCGGAAGAACAGGCGATGTTCGATAAATCCGTCGGCGCGGTGAAAGAATTGTCCGAAGCCGCGAAAAAAGTCGCAGCGTAAGGACAGTAAAAACAAAAGGCCCGGATGACCGGGCCTTTTTTGTTGTTCCATTTTGGGTAGATCAAGACAATACCGGCGCGGGACCGGAAGAGTGTTGATGGCGCGGATCTCCGCAGGCCGCTTCACGCGCCAGTTGATCTTCCGCAAATTTAACGGCGCCCATTTCGCGTTGTGCTGCGGCAACCATTGCCTTAACTCTCCACATGCCGCTCATGCCTTTCAGTCGTACAGACATGCCTGCTGCTGGAATCGCATTGATGGGCGTGCCCGCATGCTCTTGCTGAATTTTAAAGACAAAGCCTTCCAGTCCTCTTTCGGCGGCTGTGCCTGCATTGCGGGCTCTTTCCAGGAAAGCCTCTCTTATATTGTCATCTTCCGCGGCGTCGGCCTGCGCGGTCAACCCCTGAACGGTTTCCGCACTGTTTCTTAACTCTGCCATGCCGGGAGGTGTGGATGCATCTTCGAATGTTCGTGCTGCGCCCGTCTTTGCAGGTTTGTCCTTTGTCGTTTGAGCTGTCGCCACGGGTGCGGGGGCGGTTGTGCTGAAAGCCGGCATCAAGCCAAGCGCGGCGGCGCCATTTTTTAAAAGGATAAGCGCGCTGCCTGCGAAGATATAACCAAGAGTATTTCCGGAAACGATATCGCCCTGATTGTGACGGGTGGCGGCTCTGTTTGTTCTTGGGGCGCGGCCGCCTATTGAAATATTGGGGGGCGTTTCTTCGTTGACCTCTGCACGATCGGCGAGAATGTCGGCGCGCTCTTCATTGTTAAAATCGCGGAGATCACCGGCGGCGCGTTCTTTCACGCTTTTCGCTCTGCGTATGGCCGCTTCGATAAAAGCGGCTTGGGGAGCGGGCAGTCTACCGCCCAAAATGTCTACATATTCTCTCTGCATATCTGCAATATACGCTTAAAACCCCAAAAATTCAAGAAAATCGTGATGGTTTATACCCCGCCCGGCGTGGCGGTAAGGAGCGGCGCAGGGCCTGGTTTCGGAGGCATAAGGGCAGGATCGGCGGCGTTTATTTCCGCCCCGGCTGCGGCATGGCCGAAGGTTCCGCGCAGGCGGGTTTTTGCTTCGATGCCGCCCGGCATTCGATCTGTTGGAGAATTCGTTCTTTGCGTTTCGGCAACGCGCTTTTCCCTGTGTTGCAGTATGCGTTCAGCGCGCCTTGCATGGCGTATCGCATGCCGTGCTTCTTCCATGTCGGCGAGATCGGGATTGTCGGTATTGGCTTCGGCGACGCGTTTTGGATCTACCCTCTGGCCTTTTTCATCCATGTAACGTCCCATGGGGTCCAGCCGTACCGTTTTTCCATCGGGGCCGGGAACTGTGCGGCCTTCAACGCCTGTGTAAAGATCGTTGGCCTGTTTGCGCGCGATCTGCGCCTGTTCTTTCGACAAGGCCAGCATATTGGGGGAGTCAGCGTTTTCGATGTCGTTGAGATTGAGATCAAGTTCGTCAAGATCGTCAAATGCATCGCCGTATATTTCGGCAAGTCTTCGCGCGGCGGCTTCCTCTTCGAGTTTTTTCTTTTGCCGTTTTTCTTCTTCCTCGGGGGTGCCTGCAACATCCCAGCCATCAGCGACGTTGTAATGCCCGCTTTTCCGGCGCAGGAGAATCTGATCTTTCGTGAGTCTGGGATCTTCACCCGGCATGTCGTTCAACGGAGCCGTTATCGCGAATTTATTTTCTTCAAATAAATCCGCGGTTGTCATTTTGGGTTCCGCTCTTGCCCGGTCTAAATTCATAAAAAATCCCTTATTATCAAAATGATACCATTTTCGGGGGCCGGATCTCAAATTTGGGGTCCTGGCTGGAAATAGGGGTTTGCCTGTCTATGCCGCAAGTGCTAAAACTTTGGGGTGATTTGGTAATCGCAGACAAAATTCCTACATAAAATCAAAGGGTTGAAAATATGAATATCCATGAATATCAGGCGAAAGAACTTCTGGCGAAATACGGCGTAGCCGTGCCGAAGGGCATTCCTGCCATGAGCGTCGATGAAGCGGTGAAGGCGGCGGGGCAGCTTCCGGGGCCCTTATATGTGGTCAAGGCGCAGATCCATGCGGGCGGACGCGGCGCCGGTAAATTCAAGAACAACCCGACCGGCAAAGGCGGCGTTCGTCTCTGCAAGAGCGCGGATGAAGTAAAGGCGGCCGCGGAAGCCATGATGAATCAGGTGCTTGTTACCAAGCAAACGGGACCTGAAGGAAAAGAAGTTCAGCGTCTGTATGTTACGGACGGCGTGGATATCAAAAAAGAATATTACTGCTCCGTCGTTCTGGACCGCAAAACATCGCGCATCACATTCATGACATCCACAGAAGGCGGGATGGACATCGAAGAAGTCGCCGAAAAACACCCTGAAAAAATCACGCGCGTTGCGATCGACCCGGCCGCTGGATTCCAGGGGCATCACGCCCGTTCTCTTGCGTTCGGTCTCGGCCTCGAAGGCGATGCGAATAAAAGCGGCCAGAAATTCTTTGCGGCGCTGTATAAGGCATTCACCGAACTGGATTGCTCCATCGTGGAAATCAACCCGCTGATCGTCACCGACAAAAACGAAGTCGTCGCGCTAGATGCGAAAATGAACTTCGACGACAATGCGTTGTTCCGCCAGAAAGTGGTTTCCGACATGCGCGATGAATCCGAAGAAGACGCGAACGAAAAAATAGCGAAAGACTGGGAATTGTCTTATGTCCGCATGGACGGCAATATCGGCTGCATGGTCAACGGCGCCGGTCTTGCCATGGCGACGATGGACATCATTAAGCTTTATGGCGGCGAACCCGCAAACGTCCTCGATGTCGGCGGCGGCGCAACGACGGAGCGTGTAACGGCGGCGTTCAAAATCATTCTGTCCGACAAAAACGTCAAAGGCGTTCTCGTCAATATCTTCGGCGGGATCATGAAATGCGACATTATCGCGAACGGCATTATCGCCGCCGCGAAAGAAGTTTCGTTGTCCGTTCCTCTTGTCGTTCGTCTTGAAGGCACGAATGTGAAAGAAGGAAAAGACATTCTGAACAATTCCGGCCTGCCGATCATTTCCGCCGACAATCTGGAAGACGCGGCGAAAAAAGTCGTGGAAGCCACCAAGAAAGCGCAAAAAGCGGCTTAATAAAATTTGATAAGAAGAAAGCGATTTAAAAATGTCCGTACTCGTAGGTAAAGATACAAAAGTTATATGTCAGGGGTTCACCGGCTCGCAGGGAACGTTCCACAGCGAACAGGCGATTGCATATGGCACGAAAATGGTCGGCGGTGTAACGCCAGGGAAGGGTGGTAGCAAACATCTAAACCTTCCTGTCTTTGACACAGTACTCGATGCTAAAAAGAAAACAGGCGCAAACGCGACCGTGATTTATGTTCCACCTCCATTCGCTGCGGACGCTATTCTGGAAGCGATTGACGCGGAGCTAGATCTGGCTGTCTGCATCACAGAAGGCATTCCTGTTCTGGATATGGTGAAAGTAAAGCGCGCGCTATCCGGTTCCAAAACACGTTTGATTGGGCCGAACTGCCCAGGCATCATCACACCCGGCGAATGCAAGATCGGCATTATGCCAGGTCACATCCACAAACGCGGAAAAGTCGGGATAGTTTCCCGCTCCGGAACGCTCACCTACGAAGCGGTTGCGCAAACGGGCGCTGTAGGCCTTGGCCAAACAACCTGCATCGGTATCGGCGGCGACCCGGTGAATGGTACGAACTTCATCGACTGCCTTGAACTGTTCATGAACGATCCTGAAACGGAAGCGATCCTGATGATCGGGGAAATCGGCGGCACGGCGGAAATCGAAGCCGCACAATGGTATAAAGACCTGAAAAAGAAGAAACCGATCGGCGGATTTATTGCCGGCGCAACGGCCCCTCCCGGAAAACGCATGGGCCATGCGGGCGCGCTTATCTCCGGCGCGGACGATACGGCGCCTGCAAAGATGGAAGCAATGCGTTCGGCTGGCTTCGTCGTTTCGGATTCTCCGGCGGGTCTCGGCGCGGCTGTCGTTAAAGCCATGGCTGCGTAATGATCGAAGCGGCCGTACAATGGCTTGTACATTTTATAGAAACGCTGGGTTATCCCGGCGTTTTTATCATGTCCGCGCTTGAGAGCACGTTCCTGCCTATCCCATCCGAAGCGACATTGATCCCGGCGGGATATCTGATCCATCAAGGCACATGGAACGGGCCGCTGGTCTTTTTCCTTGCCACGACGGGGACTCTGGCGGGCAGCCTTGCTAACTACGCGCTCGCTTATTATTGCGGGCGCTTTATGCTGGTTCGCTATGGCAAATATATGCTGATGGACGAAACCAAGCTCGCCTATATGGAGCAGTATTTCATTAAGCACGGGCCGCTTTCTATCTTCCTTGGCCGTCTGGTGCTTGGCGTGCGCCATTTCATTTCCTTCCCTGCGGGGCTGGCAAAAATGGATTTGAAAAAGTTCAGCCTTTACACGGTGGCGGGCGGCGGTTTGTGGACTCTCATCCTTTTGGTCGT
>CAUJHN010000050.1 GCA_963204825.1 Pseudomonadota bacterium | reverse complement strand
TTCACGGCCGCGACAAGAAGAAAATTGCCTTGAAGCGCTCTATTGAATACGATCTTTCCCATGGCTTACGATAAAGACAACAAGACCGAAGATTTTAAAAACGCAACCGCGGCGACGCTGCGCGCCATGGCGGAGAAGAAGAATATGGGCGTTACGTTTTCGGCCGCAGAAACGGCAGAATATTCAACACCCCCTAGCCCGGACAATACACGCCTGCCCCTGCCCCCTGTTGTGATGGACGCAAAGACACGGGCGATTTTGCGCGGCACCGCGGATGCCAAGGCGTTGCGCCTTCGCTATCATGACAGAAAGCTGCATCAGAAAAGCGCACCAGGCGATATGACGTCCGCCGCCATTTTTGAAGCACTGGAAACCGCACGGTATGAAGCGCTGGGCATGAACCAGATGCAGGGCGTGAAGGACAATATACATCAGGTGCTGGATGATAAGTTCAAGCGGCTCGGCTATGAGAAGGTTTCCGCACGCGATGACGCAAATATGGCGGACGCGCTGCATGCTCTTGCGCGCATGGCGCTTACGGGGGAAAAGGCGCCGAAGAACGCGCAAGGATTTATCGATCTATGGAAGCCGTGGATCGATGCTAAACTTGGCGCAGACGGGTTTGAAAAACTAAAGCCTTTGCTGAGCGATCAGAAAGCCTACGCAAAGGCGACGCGGGATCTTTTGAACCGATTTAATTCTAACAACAATGCGGATGACGAAGACTACAACGAGGACGGGCAACAAGAAGAGGATGCCAGCCAGCAGGAGCAAAACCCCGACGATCCGCAGAACAAGCAGGAGCAAGAATCCAGCCCCGGCAAGCAGAGCAAGGAATCCGCCGAGGATTCCGAAATATCCGAAACCGCCGATGAGACGGAAATGGGCGACAGTTCGGATGAAGAGTTTGGCGAACCAACGGAAGGTGAAAACCCTACGGAGGCCGCCGCCCGCAGAAATGAAGGCCCTGTCGACCCGCACGGCGAAAAGTATGTGATTTACACCACGCAGTTTGACGAGATCGTGAACGCGGAAGATCTGGCAGACGCGGGAGAACTGACCCGCCTTCGGCAATTGCTGGACCAGCAGATGCAGCCTTATCAGGGCGTGGCCGCAAAACTCGCCAACCGGTTGCAACGCAAATTGATGGCCAAGCAACAGAGATCATGGCTGTTCGACCAGGAGGAAGGGTATATCGACGCCGCGAAATTATCGCGCATGATCGCAAACCCGACCATTTCTTTAACGTTCAAAAAAGAAAAGCAGACGGATTTTCGAGATACGATTGTGACATTGCTGATCGACAATTCAGGATCCATGCGCGGGCGGCCCATCGCTATTGCGGCGATGTGCACGGATATTCTGGCGCGCACATTGGAACGTTGTGGGGTAAAGGTGGAGATTTTGGGTTTCACCACGCGCGCATGGAAAGGCGGAAAATCCCGCGACTTATGGATCGAGCGCGGACGGCAGCAGCACCCGGGGCGGCTCAACGACCTGCGCCATATCGTATACAAGAACGCGGACGCCCCTCTGCGCCGCGCGCACCGGAATTTCGGGCTGATGCTGAAGGAAGGCGTTCTGAAGGAAAATATCGACGGGGAAGCGCTTGTCTGGGCGCATAACCGGCTGGCCCGCAGGCCCGAGCAGCGGAAGATTTTGATGGTGATTTCCGACGGCGCGCCGGTGGACGATTCAACATTATCCGTTAATCCATCCAATATTCTGGAGCGGGATTTAAGGAATGTCATCGCGTGGATCGAAGGCATAAAGCAGGTGGAACTGACGGCAATTGGGATTGGTCACGACGTCACGCGTTACTATTCGCGAGCGATGACGATTACGGATGCGGACGAACTGGCGAGCGCGCTGATCGAACGGCTGGAAGGATTATTCGCTCTCGGGAAAAAGCCGATGCTTAGAAGCCGCGCCTGAAATACGGCCTGAACAGATCAGCCATCATCATCGCACCATGCGCGGAAACATGCCCGGAATTGTAATACAGGCTGTAACCGTCCTTATCTTCCAATTTGCAATATTGCTTATCGCAGTAGCTGTCGACCGGATCAAGAAAGACCATCGATTTGGCTTTTTTCAGGAAGGGATCGATTTGCGCCTTCCGTGTTTCAAGGTATGCGTCGCGCGAAATCAGCAAGGATTGTTTGTCCTTGCCAAACAATTCATAAAGGGCAAGTGTTCGCGATGGATCCAAGCTTAGCACGGGGAAATCTATCAGGACGTAGACTTTGACATCGCGCGCATGCAGGTCATCCGCCATTCTTTGCAAGGCCGACGCGCCCATATTTTCATGCCTGCCCCCTTCCGGTTCAACCCAGTCCATATCGTCTTTGAGTTCAGCGGCATAGGTAAGCCATGAACCCCAGCTGGCCACCAGAAAAACGGTTTTTATTTTCTTATCGGCGATGAAATCGTAAACCGTCTGATTGAATTCATGACAATCGAAACGGCCCCAGCTTTTGCGTTTATAATCAAGGATCGGCGGGCAGCCGTGATGCGTGGCGATATAACCATTGCGGCCGTATTTTTCCGATAACGCATAGAAAAGCGGCGCGGCGGCGTCCGCTAGGCTGTCGCCCCAGAGGATGAAGTTCGGCTTACCGCCCTCTTCCAGGTTTGTCTGGCACACTTTGCCGTCCCGGATTTTCTGCGGTTTGGTTTTGTCGCAATCCTTGCGATGCGGATTTGTGTCGTCCGCACCGGAAGCGTAGCGGTTCACTTTCTCATTGAAGCGGAACGGCAAGCCGTTCGCCTGTATCATTCCGCCGCCGATAAGGGCGAGCGCGATGAGAGAACATAGTGCGGAAACATAGACGGATCTTTGGGCCGGCAGAAGTGTTTTTCGCCGGAAAGGCGTTTCAATATAGCGATAGGACAGGATCGCAAGAGTGAGGCTTCCCAGCACACAAGCCGCGGCAACAGGCGGGCTGAATTCGATTACGGAAGCGTAGCGCGTGAAGGATATGAGCGGCCAGTGCCAGAGATACCAGGAGTAGGATACGAGGCCGAGGAAAACGACAGGCCGCAAGGACAATAATCTGCCTATCATCGTTTGCCTGTGCATGTTAGCCCAAATGATAGCGGCGGCGCCAAGGCATGGGGGCAAGGCGTTCCATCCGGGGAATAACGTGCCCTTTGTGTAGAAGACCGATGCATACAGAATTGCGGCGAGCCCCGCGGCGGAAACGGCTTCGTATACGGCGGGAGGCAAATTCAGCGGGCGTTTCCATGCGGCGAGCAGCGCGCCGATCAACAATTCCCAGCCGCGAAACGGAAGCATGTAGAAGGCGCGGTCGACGTTGCGATCCATAGTATAAAGGCACAGGCCGAAGGAGATAAGCGCAGACAGGGCGAGAAGCGCCCAGAGATATTTGCGCCCGAACTTCCAGAATAAAAACATGGCAAAGGGAAAGAAGATATAAAACTGTTCTTCCACCGACAGAGACCATGTGTGCAGCAGCGGTTTGAAAAAACCGTAGACATCGAAGTATCCCGCCTGCTTGTAAAAGAGGATATTGGAGGCGAAAACGCTCTGCGCGGCGGCCTGTTTGCCAAGAGCCGCATAATCC
>CAUJHN010000049.1 GCA_963204825.1 Pseudomonadota bacterium | reverse complement strand
TACCGGGTCTATTGTGACGACCGTAACAGGAGGAACACCGGAAACGGTTACTTTTGGCGCTACCGTAACGGCAAACTCTACGCCGACCGACGGTTCCTACAGCGGCGCGCTGAACATTACGTTTGACTACTAATGTCCAGCCCAACACAGAGAATTCAGGAGAATATCATGAACTTTAAAACTTTAAAAAATCTGGCAATCATAGGGACGGCGGCATTGGCCCTCTCTTATGGCGCAGCAAAAGCGGCAGACTCTGAAACGGTCGAAGTCCTCATGGACATCGAATCCGGAATCACGGCGACAGCCGGCACAACGATGGACTTCGGCGACTGGCTCGTCGGGGTTCACGCATCTGAAACGCCGACCCTGACTATGGCTGTTGCAACAGGTAACGTTACTGCGGGCGGTACAACGCTCTCCAGGCTCGTGAAACTGACCGGTGCGGCCACAACGGCCGGTACGGTTGTTGTTACGCTGCCGTCCGGCGCTAACGGCGTTACCCTCCAGATGCAACGCGGCGCGGTCAGCGCATTTTCCGCAGCAACGGAATTCACAATGACCTCCGTAACCTATCTCAACAGCGATAACGCGCTTCAAACGGGCACACTGGCTCTGGCCACCCCTGTTCCTATTGATGTAACAACTGGTGCAACGGGCGCCACCGTTTCCTTTGGCGGCGTTATAACCGCCACAGCAACACCGGCAACGGACGGCGCGCACACCGCGACCTTCAACGTATCCTTTGCCTACTAGGATTTAGAAAATCTTATAAGAAAAAGGCGCCTCTCGGCGCCTTTTTTGTTTTCCCCGGTTCTGCCGGATCAACCGCCAACAGGCACGGTCTTCTCGGCGAGGATTTCCTTCTTTTTCTTGTCGAAGCTTTCATAAATGATTTTCAAAGAACCGCCAGAAAGCTTGTCTTTGCTTAAGCCCACATTAAAGGTGCGGGATGAGATTTCGGGAAAGATATTGGCATTCTTCACTTGCCCGATCATTTCATCGTTATAATAAACCATGAGCGCGCCCATTGCGCCAAAAGTGCTCTTGGTCTTTGTAACGGGAATGGCTAGTTGGATGCGTCCGTTTTTCACAGATGTGGTCACGGTACCGATATCTATTTTATCAGTGCTCTCTCCCACACGATAAACGACGGGAATGGAGAAACCCACGTTAATACTGACACCCACTGTTGTCTTGGATGGCTGCGTTGCGTCCTTTTTGGTTTCTACTTCAGGCACAGGCGCTTTCGTGACGCCCTGCATCACCAAATGTCCACGGTAATCGCCGGGTGCTGGCGGCTCACCGTTCAAGCGCAAGCCCAAGCGGATTCTTTGGACGCTATTTGGCGGCAATGTCACGCGGCGAGGGCTGATAACCAGATGCTTCGGCAAATCGAACTCGGTCGTTGAAACATCCTGATTTTTATAAAGGCCTGTCTCTTCCTCCATCTTGGTATAGCTCCAGCCAATATCATAGGTCATAGCTTCTTTGTCCGGATTGACCAGGCTGACGTCGCCAAAACGGTCGCGCCCCTGTATCACCACCAGCGTTGGAGTAATGGTCAGGCTGGCGTCTGCAGACGGCACGAACGTTATAAAGGCGGATATCAATCCCGCGCAGGCCAGAATGCTATACTTCAAAAATCGTTTCATTGATGTTCTCCGGTTAAATGTTCAAGAATTTTAAAGATTGATCGTAATTTCTACTTCGCCCGTATAGTGCCCTGCCCCAAGGCCGGTTCCGTTGCCAGATGTTTTGGCCCGCCCCCCAAGCCGCAGCGTTGTTTTGCCATCGCCGTCGGTATCCGGTGCAGTTGCTGTAAGATTATCGAGCGCCAGATTCTCGCCACCAGGTCCTGACAGCGGTGAAACCATTGTGACATCGATGCTCAGAATCGCTGTATTGGCCGGCAGCCCGCTAATGTCATAAACACCGGCTTCGGGGGCCTCCAACATGATAATACCCGGGCTATTGCTATAAGAATTATTCGTGTTGACCGTCACGGTGTATACAGACCTGTTTCCCAAAATAATCCATTTTCCAAAATTCAAAGGATTCACTTCGTCAAAGACAGCAGCGGCCTTTACCTGCAGAGGCATAAAGGCAAATGCCGCCATAAAAAGTATGATCGGTTTCCAGCGATGACCGGACAATGGAGTAATCCTTAAGTTAAAAGAAACTCTAGCTGTTCGATTCCGGCTGCGCAAGATGGGCAAATGCGCTTTTCACAAATCAGATTCTTTCGCGTAACACTTTGAAAAAAAATACACATGTCAGCAAAGAATGTTTGCCAAGAGATTCCGTCAAACGTATCCTTGTATTCGGGGCGTTATTCGCTCTTGAGCAAATTCTAAAGCAGGACCTTCCATAAATGTCCAGATCCTGGACACGAATGCCGCATTTCCGCGGCGCGCGAGCACATTTGAAGGGAAATTGGCTGAGCACCGCAGGGTTGCTCTGCGCCCTTTTATTGTCTGCGTGCGGCGAATCAACTCCCGGCGGATACGCCGCGGGTGCGTCCTCTTCTACCCAATCCGAAACCCTCCAACCCATTGTTGCGCCGCCGCATTCCGGTGATTCACCTGCGGCGGCGGGCACGACCGGCACGGCAAAAGGCGCCGACGGCTTACCGCTTTTACAACCCAGCAAAGGGGTCAATACCGCCCTGTTCGCTGAAAAACTGGGTGAGGACGCCCGTCTGGATCGTCTGGAAAACGCGGTGCAGGAACTACGCAACGATTTCGACGCAATGTCCCCCGCCATCGTCCGTCTGGTCGCCATCGAGGGCGATATTCAAAATCTTATCAAACAGTTAGAAGTTCTGACCGGTGGCAACAACGAAGTCATGCCAACAGATATCGCGCCTATGGACGAAGCAGCGCTCGAAGCTCCGGTCGCTCCCGTTGAAGCCGCACCGGTACCCACCCCTGCTGAGCCCACGCCCACAGCCGCCGTGCCCGATAGCGCACCGAGCGATGTGAGCGAAAAGCCTGAACCTCTTCCACCCGTTCCACTTCTGTCCTCGCCCCCTCTTGCTCAAGAAGCTCGGACAGAAATGGCCTCCGGCCCTCCTGCGGCGCCGGAAACACCGCCCCCGCCTGTCGCTGCTGGCCCCCCGGCCACGGCGACGGCGGGTGGACCGGCTGTGGAAAGCATGCGTATCGGCGAGCATCCGGGAAAAATACGAATTGTTCTGGATGTCAGCGGTAAGACCAGCTTTACCGCAGATCTCGATAATGAGGAGAAAATCCTTGTTATCGAAATGCCGACTGCGGCATGGAACACAGATGTTCAGAAAGCGTTTACGGATAATCCTTTAATCGCGTCCTACCGGACCGAAAAGCGGGATGACGGCGGCACAATGCTGATACTCCAGCTCAAGAGCAAAACCAGCATTGGCTATAAGAGTGCCATGGACAACGAAGATGGAAAGGGTCAACGGATTATTATCGATCTGCTGATGCAATAATATTTTCGCAAACCAGTAATGCGGCGGCGCATATAGAAAACGGACAGGAAGCATGATTGAATGCGGCCTTGTCTTGCCTGTGTTTCAGGCATAGTGTGTGTCCAAAATCATAAACGGGTGTCATTGTAATGTCAGAAACGCATATCAAACAGGTGTTGAAGCTTCTCCCTTCAAAAACGCCAGCGGCTGAAAAGGATTTTGCACAAAAATTTCTTGAAAAAGTTCCCGAGGATGATCTGAATCAGATCAGCTCTGAAACGCTTGCTCACACCGTGCAAAACCTCTGGGATTTGTTCCAGTCAAAAAAGCCAAAAAAATCTGCGATCCGCATTTACACGCCTACGGTTGAAAAAGACGGATGGACCACCGGCCGCACGATCATCGATATCGTGCAGGACGACATGGCGTTCCTGATCGATTCCATCGTTGCAGAAATCGTGCGTCATGGACAACTGATTCAGATGCTGGTGCATCCGACATTGCACGTCGAATATGACGCAAAAGGAAACATCAAATCCTTCAAATCCGATTATCAGGAAGGCGTACGCCGCTATTCGCTTTCCCACATAGAACTGAAAGGCACGATCGGCGATGCGCAGATGGAAGAACTGCGCATGGGTCTTGCAACAGTCATGGAAGATGTGCGCAACACGACGAAAGACTGGGCGCAGATGAAAGAAATGTTGCGCGTAGCGCAGCGACAGCTCAGCAATGCACCCGCAAAATTCGACGACTACCTGATCGAAGAATATCAGGCGTTCCTGGAATACCTCTATGACAATAACTTCACGCTTCTAGGCTACCGCGAATATAAGTTCGTTGAGAAAAAAGGAAAACTTACCAGCGAAACTGTGAAGGAGAAAAGCCTCGGCCTGCTGCACGACGACGTCATGCCCGTCTACCTGAACGATGCACGCGAATGCCTGTCGGAGCCGCAGCAAAAGCTGCGCCGGGGGCAGCCTCCGCTGACAATCTCTAAAGTAAATCGTCGCTCCACAGTTCATCGCCGCGTGCCAATGGATGCGGTTGCGATCAAGACCTTTGGCAAGGATGGTTCCATCACGGGCGAAATGCTGTTCATCGGCCTTTTTACGTCCGTAACCTATTCCCGCAGCGTATCAGATATTCCTTATCTGCGCGTCAAAATTCAAAACGTAATCAACCGTACGCAATTCATCCCCGGCAGCCACGACCGCCGTGCCTTACGCCACATCCTTGAAAAATATCCGCGCGACGAAGTGCTGCAGATCGACGAAGATCTCCTCTACGATCACGCGACAAGCATTCTGCGCCTTCAGGAACGCCCTCGCATCGCGCTTTACACCCGCACCGACCCATTCGGCCGTTATATCTCTTGCCTTGTCTATGTACCGCGTGAACGTTACGAAACACGCCTGCGCCTTAAACTGCAGCATGTGCTGGAAACGGAACTCGGCGGTCAGTGCACGAACTTTCAGGTGACGCAAGACGACTCCCCCCTCGCCCGGGTTATCTACCTGATAGACACAAACCATCTGGACGCCATGCCGAAATACAACGCGGCAAAGATCGAACAGAAACTGGAAGAAGCGGGCCGCCTCTGGGCGGAACAACTCCGCGACGCCCTGGAAAACAGCAGCGAAACCGATAAAACCGCCATTGGTCATATCGTTCAGAAATATGGCGCCGCCTTTCATGTCAGCTATCATGAACAATATGAACCGCGGCAGGCCATCCACGATATACGCAAAATCGAAGAGGTTTTGAAAACCGGCAAGATTGCAATGGATCTTTACCGTCCGCACGACTGCGAACAAAGCCGGGTGCGCTTCAAGATCTACAGCCCGGATAAACCGATCACGTTATCCGAAGTTCTGCCTATGCTCGAAAAAATGGGCTTCCGCGTTATCGCCGAGCTTCCGTTCGAAGTCGAACCCGCACATGCGCAGCATAAAATATGGATTCACGACTTCCTGATGGAACGCGCTTCCAATGGCGCGATGCCGGTGATCAAGGACATCAAGGACGTTTTCGAAGAAGCCTTCGACAAGATCTGGCATGGGGAGATGGAAAGCGACCGCCTGAACAAGCTGGTCCTTCGCTCGAAAATGAACTGGCGGGAAGTCACGATCCTACGCACGTATCTGCGCTATCTGCGTCAGATCGGTCTGCATTACAGCCGGGAATTGATTGAAAACACGCTGGCAGACAACCCGAAGATCGCGCTTTCCATCGTTAAAATGTTTAAATGCATGTTCGATCCTTCCATCAAGGACAACGAAGTGCAGGCGGCTGGCTGCGCCGTAGAAATCGACCATGCGATGGAAGAAGTCGTCTCTCTCGATCAGGACCGCATCCTGCGCTCCATCACTGCCGTTGTGAACGCGACTCTGCGCACAAACTTTTTCCAAAGGGACGCGAACGGCAATCCGAAATCCTATATTTCCATCAAGCTGGATTCCAGAAAGATCGACGATCTGCCGGAACCGAAACCTTTCCGCGAAATTTTCGTCTACTCCCCGCGCGCCGAAGCCATCCACTTGCGGATGGATAAAATCTCGCGCGGCGGCATCCGCTGGTCCGACAGGCATGAAGATTTCCGCACCGAAGTTCTGGGGCTGATGAAGGCGCAGCAGGTGAAAAACTCCGTGATCGTGCCGATGGGCGCGAAGGGCGGCTTTATCGTAAAACAACCGCCGACGACAGGCGGACGCGCCGCGCTCCAGGCCGAAGGCATCGAATGCTACAAAATTCTTGTCCGCGGCCTGCTCGACATCACGGACAATCAGGTGAACGGTAAAATCGTTCCCCCGAAAGACGTCGTGCGCCGGGACACGGATGATCCGTACCTCGTCGTTGCTGCGGACAAAGGCACGGCGACCTTCTCCGACATCGCCAACGCTCTGTCTCTCGAATACGGCCACTGGCTGGGCGATGCATTCGCTTCGGGCGGTTCTGCCGGATACGACCACAAGAAAATGGGCATCACCGCACGCGGCGCGTGGGAATCCGTGAAACGCCACTTCCGTGAACTGAACCATGATATCCAGAAACAGGCTTTTGACGTTGTCGGCGTCGGCGATATGGGCGGGGACGTGTTCGGCAACGGCATGCTGCTGTCCGAACAGATCCACCTGATTGGGGCGTTCAACCATGTCCATATTTTCTGCGATCCTAATCCGGATCCGAAAACAACCTTCAAGGAACGCCAGCGCCTGTTCACCGAAGTCAAGGGCTGGGACGAATACAACCAGAAACTTCTTTCCAAAGGCGGCAAGATTTTCAACCGTTCGGAAAAGAGCCTGCAACTCACACCAGAAATCATGAAACGCTTCGACATCACCCGCGAACGCGTGACGCCCGCAGAACTTATTCAAGCGCTGCTCCGCGCCCGCGTCGATCTTCTCTGGGTCGGCGGCATCGGTACCTATATCAAGGCCACGGAGGAAACTCACGCCGAAGTCGGCGATAAAACAAACGATGCCTTGCGCATCAACGGCCGCGAAATCCGCGCCAAGGTCATGGGCGAAGGCGCAAACCTTGCAATCACGCAGCGCGGACGCATTGAATACGCACTGCACGGCGGGCGCCTGAACGCGGACTTCATCGACAATTCCGGCGGCGTGGATTCTTCCGACCACGAAGTTAACATCAAGATTTTGATGAGCGCCATCATGCGCAACAAAACCTACGCCATGGATGTCAAAAAGCGCGATAAGCTCCTGGCTTCTATGACGGACGAAGTGGCAAACCTCGTCCTGCGTAACAATTACCAGCAGTCCCAGGCCATCTCACTGATGGAACTGCAGGCGGCTGATAATCTTTCCGAACATGGCGCACTGATAACGGATCTGGAACGTAAAGTGGGCCTCAACCGCGCACTCGAAGGACTTCCAAGCCAGGAGGAAATAGAAAACAGGCTGCGCGTGGGCAAGGGCCTCACCCGTCCTGAACTTGCGATCCTGCAGGCGCACGCCAAAATTGCTTTGACGTGGGATCTTCTGGACACGGACATTCCGAACAGCAAAGCGATGGAAGGCCGATTGCTGCGTTACTTCCCGACGAAACTCGCCACAACCTACGCTAAGGAAATCATGGGCCACCAGCTGAAACGTGAAATCATATGCACGACGTTGGCGAGCAGCATGATAAACCGCATGGGCCCGACCTTCGCAAGGGAACTGATGGCAAAAACGAACGCCAGCGCGGAAGACATTGCGAAAGCCTATGTCATCGTCCGCGAATCCTTCGGTCTGCGCGAACTATGGGGCAATGTCGAAGCGCTCGATAATAAAGTGCCCGCGATTGTGCAGTTAAAGGCTTTCCGCGAAATAGCGCACATGACCGAACACACGATGGCCTGGCTGCTTTCCCGCCACGGCCAGAAGCTCGACATCAACCGCGACATCGCAACCTTCCAGAGCGGCATTGCTGCGCTTCGCAAGAATTTCGATTCCGTGGTAACGAAAGGCCTTCTCTGGACTATCCAGCAGAACACGGCGGCAAACGTATCGAACGGCCTGCCGCAGGAACTCTCGCACGATATCGCGCTGATGCCGCTGCTTTCCTCCGCCTGCGATATCATCCGCATCGCCATGACGCAAAAATCGGACCTGCCGACCATCGCCAAAATCTATTTTGAACTCGGCGAACATTTCCATCTGGATTGGATGCGCACCCAAGCCCATTACATCCCGGCCAACGACCGCTGGACCATCGAAGCGCTGGATTCCGTCATCGACAATCTTTATTCCGCGCAGGCAGGCCTCACGGTCCGCATCCTGCAGGATATGAAGGGCGCGCCGAAAAAGACGAAAAAACCCGCGAATGATATCGGCATCGTCAAGGAATGGACGCAAACGCACGGCACAACAGCGCAGGCGTTAGACCCGCTCTTCGCGGACCTGCGCAAGGCCGGCAGCATAGACCTGCCCATGCTCATCATCGCCGAACAGAAACTGCGGAGTTTGTACGGGGGTTAGTTTAAGAGCGGCGAACCTGTCGTTCCTACGCTTGCCCGCAGTTGCGTAACAGGGTTTACTGGTACATGCATAACATGAAGGCAACGCATAGGAAGCTCTAACTCATCTTCCAGCTTAAGCAGCATGGCCCTTGTTTGGTGAAACGGGACCAGCGATTCTAGAATTTTTCTTCTCAGGCCAGCCGAACCTATGGGCAGATTAACTGCATATTCTGAAGGAACAGGATAACGTGCCGCATTGATAAAGGCTTCATCCATTGTAAGCTTTTGTTCGTCAAGGTCTTCCAGCGCCGCAGCTATTTTTTCTTTCATTCTTTCAGGCGAATCTCTGTCCGAAAAAAACAGCGCTTCTCCAGCCGACTGTCTTGAAATCGACTCTAACCATGCTTTGCGTATTGTCGGAAGACATTCTGTATCTATCTCATCGGTTTTCGGGGAAAACACGACGTTGTTTTCGCAGATAATCTGCGGATGTCCATCCACCCCATGCCACATAATAACTGTCACCTCACGCATGGCTTCGAGTCTTCTCGCTGTGGCGTGCACCCTATCTGACAAAGTAGACATAATTTCCCCCTTAAAACAAAATGCTAATATGCAATAAAAGCATATCTAACACGCGTTTCAAGTATTTTTATAATCCAGAGACCAAAAAACTGAG
>CAUJHN010000048.1 GCA_963204825.1 Pseudomonadota bacterium | reverse complement strand
TGCACCTCATCCAGATAGGTCATGGCGTTGTATTTATCTGCAAGGTCGCATAGCTCTTTGATCGGCGCGATATCGCCCTCCATCGAATAGACGGACTCAAATGCTATCATCTTCGGGCGGTTGATATCGGTGGCCTTTAGTAATTCTTCCAGATGCGCCAGATCGTTGTGACGGAAAACCCGCTTTTCAACGCCCGATGAATTCATCCCATGAATCATCGACGCGTGATTTTTTTCATCCGAAAAGATGATGGGGTTGTCGAGCAGTTTTAAAAGCGTACTGATGGCGCCTTCATTGGCTGTGTAGCCTGAGGAGAAGACGAGAGCGGATTCTTTCCCGTGCAGATCCGCAAGGGAATTTTCCAGATCAACATGGAGCTTTCCGGTTCCGGAAATATTCCGCGTTCCGCCAGCGCCAGCGCCGTGGCGGTCCATGGCTTCCTTCATGGCGTTCAGAACGACGGGGTTCTGCCCCATACCAAGATAGTCATTCGAACACCATATTGTGACGGTCTTTCTCGATCCGTCCGGGGCGGTATAGATGGCGCGCGGAAAATCACCGCAAATGCGCTCAAGCGGCGCAAAGATCCTGTAACGGCCTTCGTTTTTCAACGCCTCTACTTTTTCTTTGAATATATGATTATAATTCATGGGTACGTTATAGCGCGGCTGGGTAGCCGTTGAACAGTTCTTTTTCGGCATGGTGTGTGATGCTCATAGTTTTTGGCTCTATCAATATGGATCTTAGGCTGCAGGTAGACGATTTTCCGCAGCCGGGGGAGACTGTTCTGACCCCCGGTTATGACATGTCGCCGGGGGGGAAAGGGGCGAATCAAGCCTTGGCAAGCGCCAGGACCGGAACAAAAACCGCTTTGGTCGGTATGGTCGGGGATGATGGGGCGGCCCATCGCATTCTGGGAAATCTTCGCAGAAATGAAGTGATCACGTCCGGAGTCGCCACGTCTGAAAGTCTGCCCACCGGTATGGCGATCGTAACCACGGATAAAAGCGGTGAAAATCAAATCATGGTGGCTCAGGGCGCGAACGCCATGGTTACGCATGACCAAATCCCGGATGAAATTCTAAAACCCGGTAAGGTTCTACTTCTGCAAATGGAGGTGCCTATCGCGGCCAACATTGCGTTAATGGAACGCGCGAAAAAGAACGGCGCCACGGTAATTCTAAACCTTGCGCCTGTTTTTCAAATTCCGGAAAAAGCATTGGCTCTGGCCGACTATCTTATCTTGAACGAACTGGAGGCGCGAACGATTGCAGAGATGATTGGCCTCACGGCGCAGCAGGACATGATGGTCATCGCGCGCGCCCTCTCTTCTATTGGTAAGCTTGATTGCGTTGTAACCCTGGGCGAGCAGGGCTCTCTTGCCATGTGTCATGATGGCGCCGGCTGGCGTGTGCCGGCCTTGAAGCTGGATGAGGTTGTGGACACGACGGGCGCTGGCGACTGTTACTGCGGTACCTTTGCCGCCGCCATACATAACAAGTTCGCGATAGGATCCGCCATGCGCCGCGCAAGTGTCGCCGCGAGCATGAGCTGTATGAAGAGAGGAACCCAGGAATCCTATCCTTACATAGCAGATGTAGAAGCGACGCTGGAAGATTTTCCGCAGGCGCAGCCGTACGGTAAATAATCATCAAGGCTGGCTGAAATTCAGGCGGTAAGGTTGACTATACCGCCGCGTGAAGATGCTGCCGCGTTTGCGGCCCCCTGCAATACTATGTCCGCGATCTGCTGCTGCATCTGCGCCGTCTGCTTCATCATCGATAAAGCCGCTCTTTGTTGGGTTATAGCCATCTGCATGGCTATGGTTGCAGGCATCATGTCCATGCGATCATTGTATCACATGCAGAGAGGATGGAGGGAAGGATTTTTTTAATAAGATATGTTGTATTTGGTGTAGTAACGGATGCAGGCGCTATGCAGTTCCTGTGTCAAGATGTGGCCTCTTCTACCGCTGTTGCCCTTTAACTGTTGATTAAGAATTGCGTCTAAAACATTGATGTAGACCCCGAAAATTTCAACGAAGTCCTCGTCCAGCTTAACCACTTTGTCCAGGAAACGAAGCATGACGTCTGAGATCATGGAGATCAGCTGATAATGAAACATGCTGCCATTGGCTTTTAGCTGCATGATATTATTGACTATCTTGTTCATGGCCCCTTTTTGATCGGTAATTTTCCCGGCTTCAATATCGCCTTTAATAATTTCCAGCTCGTTTAAAAAACGACGCGCATAAGGGATGAAGTCGACAGGATTGCTTTCCAGAAAATCCTGACATTGTTTCAGAATGTAAGTTGGAATGCCGCCATCACCGACTTTTTGCTTGAGTGTATTGGGGGGCTTTGTGAAGACAGGTTTTTTACTCATGGTCTATCATATTTTTTTTAGGTCGTTTTTCATGTCGCGCAGGACGACTTCTATTTCTTCTTTGTTTTCCAGGGCGTCTTCCTTGCCGATATTTTTGTTTACATCGTCGCGGCGGTCTATTCCGTAAAAATCAACGTTTTTACGACGCCTGCGATCCGGTCCGAAAAACTGCCCCGTATCGACGAACTGCCGCGGCTTTTCGATGATTTGTACTATCCGCATATACATGTCATGCGCGCTGTAAGGCTTCATGAGGAATTCGGTAACGCCAAGATCTCTTGCCATTTCTACGCGGGTTTGGTCGCTGTAGCCAGTCATAAGGATAACAGGCACATATGGATTGGGAGTGTCTTCGTTTCGGCGAACCATCCGGACGAGATCCAGGCCGTCTTCCGGTTCCATCAGCCAGTCTGTAATGATGAGGTCGTGATTGTTCCTGCAAAAAAGTTTATAGGCTTCCTGCACGTTTTTCGCGCCGTGAACTATCTGGAATCCGAACATGGTCAAAATCGATGTCGTCAAAGAAAGCATGGGGGGCATATCTTCGACGAGCAGAATTTTTACCTGGGAAAGATTGTATGACATTGGCTCTGCAAAAAATAAAAACGCTTCTTGGTATAGAATCACATTTTTTTCTGCCGCTTACAACCACTAATACCCCCTGTTAGCTATTTCCGTATAAGACGTTGGCAAATGTCTTGTTTGGGCGTATTTTAGGGGGAATCAAGATATTCAGGCTTTGGGTTGTGGAGTTAGGGGATTGAGCCATGGACCAACAAAGAATCATTATGAATTACACGGCGCCGCCCGGGCTCGATGATATCGAGACGATGGCGAATGCCATACTTGCCAGTCTTCCGGAAGAAATTCTGGAGTACTGCGATTCTCTTGCTATTCAGGTAGAAGACTTTCCGGATGACACTGTGCAGGCAGAGATGGAGCTGGATGATGTTTACGAGCTTGTCGCGCTTTATAAAAGCGGGAAGGAGATCGCGCCCGGCGTACAACGCAAAGTGGCCAATGACGACGACGTTCTTATTCTTTACCGCAGAGGAATTCTCGATTTGTGGTGCGATACGCAGGACGATCTGACGGATTTGATCCGCGAAGTGATGATTGAAGAACTGGGCCGTAATTTCGAATTCTCCGAAGATGAAATCGAAGAGATGACGGCTCGGCATCATCAGGGGATGTTTTAGATTAGGCCGCCAATCCTCTTTGCATGAACTCCGCCATTCTCCGCACGAAGGAGGATGGGTCGTTCACCGGCTCTCCCTGAATAATGCAGGCCTGATCGTATAAAAGGCGCGCTGCGTCTTTCAGAGCCGGGGCGTCTTTGTTGGCCGCCGCAAGTCCTGCGAGCTTTTTGATCAGCGCATGGTTGTCGTTAATCTCTAAAATCTTCTTGTTCTGCATGGGTTCGTAATTCTGCTGAATCTTCAAAACCCGTTCCATGTGCATATCGACGCCTTTTTCATCGGCGACGAGGCAGACGGGGGAATCTGTCAGGCGGTTTGAAATGCGCACCTGCCCGACATCTTTTTTCAATTCTTCGCTTAAAACGCTAAGAAGGACAGTGATGGATTCCTGTTCTTCGGGTTCTTCGGCCTTTTCTTCTTTTTTCTCACGGCTTTCGAACTTGTTAAGATCTATGGAGCCTTTTGTGACGGATACGAATTTCTTTCCCTTGTATTCATTCGCCATCTGCAGCCAAAAGGAGTCTATCGTATCGGACAGAAATAAAACTTCCAGGCCGCGCGCCCTAAAACCTTCCAGTTGCGGGGAGCGTTCAATCGCATCCGCGTTTTCACCAAGGATGTAGTAAATCTCATCCTGTCCGTCTTTCATGCGTGAAACATAGTCTTCCAGGCTGGTCAGCTTGCGGTGGCCGTTGGTTGAAAAGAAACGGCATATTTTAAAGATATCGTCGCGGTGCTCGGCGGCGTCATAAAGTCCTTCCTTTACCACCATGCCGAACTGATACCAGAAAGTTTCAAAAGCCGTGGGATCTCTTTCGGCAAGCGCCGCAAGGTCTGATAAAATGCGTTTCGTGACGCCGCTGCGGATCTTGGCGACGACCGGATTGTTCTGAAGCATTTCCCGCGAAATATTGAGCGGCAAGTCTTCAGAATCGATTACGCCGCGAACGAAGCGCAGCCAGGGATAAATCAGATTCTGCACCTGATCTGTAATAAATACGCGCTTAACATATAGGCGCACGGCATGCTTTCGACCGGGATCGTACAAATCCCATGGGCGCATGGTGGGGATGAAGAGCAGCGCCGTATATTCAATTTTTCCTTCGGCGCGCCAATGGCTGGTCATGATCGGCTCATCGAACGCATGGCCGATATGATGGTAAAATTCCGTATATTGGTCTTTCGTGATTTCGTTTTTTGATCTCATCCATAACGCGGACGCGGCGTTGACCGGCTTTTCGTCAGTGCCCACGAAAACCGGCACTGCGATATGGTCGGAATAGGCGAGGATGACCTGCCGGATTTTGTCTTCCATGAGGAAGTCGCTGGCGCTGTCTTTTAAATGCAGCGTGATGCGCGTGCCGCGTATGTTTTCGTCCGCTTCGGCGATGTTATACCCTGTGCGCCCGTCGGATTCCCATTGCCATGATTGCGTGTCGCCTGCTTTCCGGGAAAGAACGGTAACTTTATCCGCGACCATAAAACTCGCATAAAAACCAACCCCGAATTGCCCGATCAGGTTTAATGCGCCTTTATCGGCGCCCGCATTCTTTACGGCTTCCATCATCGCCGCGGTGCCGGATCTTGCGATGGTGCCTAGGTTTTCGATGAGATCGGCCTTGTCCATGCCAATCCCGTTATCGGTGATCGTCAGCGTTCTTTTGTCCGTATCGCGCGCGATAACGATTTTAAATTCGCCTGATGCCAGCGCAGAATTTTGGAGCGCCTCATACCGCAGCTTGTCGCACGCATCCGCCGCGTTGGAGATCAGTTCCCGCAGGAAAACATCCTTGTTCGTATAAAGGGCGTTCGCAACGATATCGAGAAGTCGCGATACATCGGTGCCAAAAGATAATGTCTGTTCACTCATTTTTATGCTCATGGATAAATCATATGGGTATTCCACGCGCCATTTTCCAGCGTGTAGACATACCGTCTGTGCAGCCTGAATTCTCCGTCTATCCAGAATTCTATTTTATCCGGCATGACGCGAAAGCCGCGCCAGTACGAAGGCCGGGGAATGTCTTCCATGCCTTCGAATTCATCTTCGTAGTGTTTTACGCGGTCCTGAAGGTCTGAAAACTGGGGCAGGGGTCGTGATTGTTCGGATGCCCAGGCGCCGATCCGGCTTTGGCGTGGGCGCGAGGCATAGTATGCATCTGCTTCCTTATCGCTGACTTCCTCAATCTTGCCTTCGACCCGCACCTGTTTCCTTAAGGTTTTCCAGTGAAAGCAGAGGGCAGCGTAAGGATTGGCGGCAATATCGTTTCCTTTGCGGCTTCCGGCGTTTGTGTAGAAAACAAATCCGCGGTCATCCAATCCGTTGAGCAATACCATCCGGTTGGATGGGTGGCCCTTTGCATCAGCCGTCGCCAGGCACATGGCGTTGGCGTCATTCGGTTCGCTTTTTTTCGCAAGTTCAAGCCACTGCTCAAATAGATCGTATGGATTTTCAGTAATATCTTCGCTTTTCATCTTCATTCTTGTGTCGAATTTGTGATACATACAGCCTTGGTTTAGACGAAATTGGAACCTAATTTATAGCTATTGGTTAGAAGCGCACAAGAGAAGGATTAAAGCGACAATGAAGAAAATTATTTTAACACTGGTAATGATTTCCACGGCGGCCTTGGCTGGATGTAACACAACCAGTGGCATGGGCGATAAACAGCTGCTCGGCACGGGCGGCGGGGCGCTTCTGGGTGGTCTTGCCGGTTCACAGATTGGCGGCGGTTCCGGACGCCTTTGGGCGACAGGCGCGGGTGTTCTGCTGGGCGCTCTCGTAGGTTCTGAAATCGGCGCTTCCCTGGATAACGCAGACCGGGCCTATGCTATGCAGGCGCAACAATCCGCTTACAATGCGCCTGTTGGACAAACTATCCGTTGGAACAATCCGGAATCGGGTAACTACGGAACCATCACCCCGACGCGTTCAGGTACCGATAACGGTGGCCGTGTTTGCCGTGAATACAGCCAGACGATTTACGTTGGCGGAAAACAGCAATCGGGTTACGGCACGGCGTGCCAGCAATCCGATGGTTCCTGGCAGGTTGTAAACTAATTTCATTTCCCAATAATGAGAAGGCCGCCCTGTGGCGGCCTTTTTATTGCGTTCGTTCCGTATCCCCGGCGTCTTTGTGCTGTTGTTCCTGCTGACGCATTCGGTCAGCCATGATCTGCCTTGCATTTCCGCCGCCGCTGCCCAGCCCGGGCGCGGGTATTGACGCGGCGTAGGCGGGAATAGCCGGCATAGGCGCAATCGAGGGGGCGGCGGAAGGTGCGATAGCAGGGCCGCGCGGGGCGAAATCGTTGGCCGCTTCGATCTTTTTCAAATAGCCAGGATCTTTCATCGTCGCCTTGATGGAATTCATGACGGTTGCCAGGCCCGGATGATTGCCGCATATCTCTGCAACCGTGCCGAGCGTCACGGCAAAACCTTTGCGTTTTTTGTCAATAATGCTCGTCCCAACCTTTTGCAGGGTATCCCAGCTTGCATCGTCGCGCGTTCCGGCAAATTCCATGCGTGCCGCCTGGTCAGGGGAAGCGCCGCTGGAACGGGCGTTGTCAAAAGCGCGGGCTGCTGCCTGCAAGGCGTTCGCGCACCATCCGAGAATAACCCCTTCGGTCAGTTTTTCATTCTGTTCGTTGGCGACAGTAACCAGCGGAGCGCCGCTTTCTTCCAGGAGGCCTTTTGCGACGGCTTCTTCAAATGTTTTTTCAACCAGCTGACGGTGCAGGATCTGGCTTTTGCGAATATCCGCGAATGCGTTGTAGGTCTCGCCGATCTTTGCCATCGGCAGAGGTTCAATGCCCGATAGCTCGGCGACCAGGTTTCCCGTGGCGCGTACGAAGGGATCATCGCTGGTAAAAACGGCGCAACCCAATATCATATCGCTGGGGAAGTGGCGCCAGGCCATCTCCTGCGCAGGTTCGGAAAATCCCCACCATTGCAGTATGCTTTTGTCATCGAAAGTCTTGCCGACTTCGAGCGCGAGCTGTCGCGCATAGGTTAAAAATTTTGTTTTCGGCGGATTGAGAGCTATGAGCTCCCTATATGCGTAACGTGCGGTGTCCAGTGCAATTACGAACGGGTAATCTTCTGCGCGTTTTGCATGGATGGGGGCGATGGAATCCGATGCGCGGGCATGGGCCAGGGAATCAATGGCGTCTTCTTCTCCCAATAATCCGGACATCACGGCCGCGAAGATATCTGCCTGCAGGTTCAAATGCGCAAGATTCATGGGGGAGCGCTTTGGGATCATAGGCCCTGATCTGAACTTGGAAATATATTCGGGGCGCTGGCGGACTTCGAGCAGGTCGATCGCATGCCAGATCATGTGATATATTGTTTTACGCGCCTGTTTGGCATTGTGCGCTTCGTCGAGATTGATATTGAACAGCGCGAGAATGCTGTCGCTGGAAGCGAGGCCCAGCCAGCGTACCTCGTGATGGATTGCGAGCCCTAAAAAACTGGAATGCTCACGGTGGTTGTTTTTATCAAGGATAGTTTGGGCGATCCTGCCTGCCGGATGCTCCAACAATTCATGCTCGCGCACGGCGACCACTTCATGAAATTGCCCGCTTTCATGAAATAAAAACATCAGTTGCAGGTTTGGATATATCTCTTGAACCTGTGCAACGGCCAGGTCGCAGATATCCTGCAATGCCTTCGTTTTTTTTGTCATTATCCGTAAATTTGCCCCAATTCTTTCTCATAAAATTTTAGGCTTTTTAGGTTAAAAAAGTATCAAGATACCCCGCGAAATGGGGGTTTTCAGCGGTTTTGGGGTGGACGATTGGCCGGAAAAGTGTAGGATGCGGGGGCTATCAGGAACGAAGGAATATTATGACGGATACGGCAAAAAACTGGCTGGCGGGCAAGCGGGGCGTGATTATGGGGGTTGCCAACGACCGTTCCATCGCCTGGGGAATTTCTAAAGCGGCGCATGAAGCGGGTGCTGAACTGGCATTTACATATCAGGGAGAGGCTCTGGAGAAGCGTGTGCGCCCTCTGGCGGAAAGCATCGGGTCCGACATCCTTTTGCCTTGCGATGTCACAAATATGGATAGCATCACGCAGGTTTTTGAAACGATCCGCCAGAAATGGGGGCAGATCGATTTCGTGGTCCACGCCATCGCCTTTTCAGATAAGAATGAGCTTGATGGGCTGTATCTGGACACGACGCGGGACAAC
>CAUJHN010000047.1 GCA_963204825.1 Pseudomonadota bacterium | reverse complement strand
CTTTAAAGTCCTCCCCCCACTTGAGGGGGGAGGATTTAGGTGGGGGGTTCTCTGCGAGAGCTGTGCCGGAGCGGTCGACGCCACGCGGCATTCTTTTAAAGATGAAACTTTCCGCACCGAAGTTTTTTTACCGTTAAAACTCGCCGTCTTCCCATCGCCCGCCCAGCGTTCCTTTAAAATCGGCTGATCGATAATCCCCAAAACCGGCACCCCGTCCTTGCATAGCGCGATCAGCGTCCCAAAAGTCGGCCTGCCGATAACAAAACTCTTCGTCCCGTCGATAGGATCCAGAACCCAGGTGTAGCCATTCCGGCTCTCCTTCGGCCCATATTCCTCTCCCAGAATGCCGTCATCGGGCCGCTCCGCCTCGATAATTCTGCGGAGCGTCGCCTCGACTTCGCGGTCCGCGATGGTCACCGGGCTTTCGTCGCTTTTGCTCTCGACGGCAAAATCCGTTCTGAAATAACGGGTTATGATCTTTCCGGATTCGTCGGCCAGATGATTTGCGAATGACAATAGCTCTTGCATGAAGCGGCCCTTTTGGCGATAAATGGTTATCTTACAAAAACTTATAGGGTCGTGTGATGAGAACGGTCAATGATATCCGTAACGAATTTCTGAAATTCTTCGTGGGCAAGGGGCATGAGCATGTGGCCTCTTCGCCGCTGGTGCCGCAGAACGACCCGACGCTGATGTTCGCGAATTCGGGCATGGTGCAGTTCAAAAACGTTTTCACCGGCGCAGAAAAACGCCCATATACCCGCGCCACCACCGCGCAGAAATCGGTTCGCGCAGGGGGCAAGCACAACGACCTCGATAACGTCGGCTACACCGCGCGCCACCACACATTCTTCGAAATGCTTGGCAACTTTTCCTTCGGTGATTATTTCAAGGAAGAAGCGATCAGCTACGCTTGGGAACTGGTGTCAAAAGTCTACGGCATGAACCCCGACAAACTGCTCGTTACTGTCCACACATCGGACGAAGAAGCCGCCGGACTGTGGCGCAAGATCGCGGGTTTCCCCGATAATAAAATCATCCGCATTCCAACGAACGATAATTTCTGGATGATGGGCGACACCGGCCCATGCGGCCCGTGCTCTGAAATCTTCTACGATCAGGGCGATAAACTCGCGGGCGGCCCTCCAGGATCTCCGGATGAGGACGGCGATAGATTCCTTGAGTTCTGGAACCTCGTTTTCATGCAGTTCGAACAGGAACCGGACGGCAATGGCGGCCATATCAGAAAGCCGCTGCCAAAACCTTCCATCGATACGGGCATGGGGCTGGAGCGTATGTCCGCCTTGATGCAGGGCAAATATTCCAACTACGATATCGATCTGCTCCGTTCCATCATCGAACATTCGGCGGATTTAACGGGTGTGTCACCGGACGGGGCGCAGGCGCCAAGCCACCGCGTGATTGCTGACCACCTGCGCTGTGCGTCTTTCCTTCTCGCCGATGGAGTCATGCCGTCCAACGAAGGGCGCGGTTACGTGCTCCGCCGCATCATGCGCCGCGGTATGCGCCACGCGCATTTGCTGGGTGCGCAGGAACCACTGATGTACAAACTCTTCCCGACCCTGATGTCTATGATGGGTGAGGCCTATCCGGAACTGATCCGCGCACAATCACTGATCGTGGAAACATTGAAGAACGAAGAAACGAGATTCAAAAAGACATTGGATCGCGGTTTGAAAATGCTCGATGACGAAACGGCGTCTTTAGGTAAGGGCAAAAAACTCTCCGGCGATGTTGCGTTCAAACTTTACGATACTTACGGATTCCCGGTTGACCTGACCGCAGACGCACTGCGCACCAAGGGCCTCGAAGTCGATATGCCTGCGTTCGAAGCGGCGATGGAAAAACAAAAGGAAACCGCGCGTAAATCATGGGCGGGATCGGGCGATGCGGGCACATCCAAAATCTGGTTTGAATTGTTCGACAAGCTCGGCGCAACAGAATTTCTCGGCTATTCCAAAACCGAAGCCGAAGGCAAAATCCTCGCCATCGTTAAAGACGGTAAGGAAGTCGATAAACTCGTAAACGGCGAAGAAGGTTTCATCATCGTCAACCAGACGCCATTTTATGCGGAGAGCGGCGGACAGGTCGGCGATACGGGTATCATGATGACCGCTGCGGGCGATGCATTCGCCGTTTCCGATACGAAAAAACAGGTTGGCAAGCTCTGGGTGCATATCGGCAAAGTTTCCAAAGGCACGATGAATGTGGGTGAAGGCGTGGAATTGCGCGTAGACACCAAACGCCGCCGTGAAATTGAATCGCACCACTCCGTCACGCACCTTCTGCACGAAGCGCTGCGCCAGACGCTCGGCGATCATATCGCGCAGAAAGGCTCTTTGCAGGATGAAGGGCGCACGCGCTTTGACATTTCGCAACCGAACCAGATCACGGCGGAACAACTCCGCACGATCGAAGATCAGGTGAACGAACAGATCCGCGCTAACACCGAAGTCATCACTCGCGTTCTCCCACTTGACGAAGCTGTTGAATCCGGCGCGCGCGCGTTGTTCGGCGAAAAATACGAAGACGAAGTGCGCGTGGTTTCCATGGGTACGCCTCGCAAACCGGGATCGAATATTCCTTACTCCGTTGAACTCTGCGGCGGCACACACGTCAAACGCACGGGCGATATCGGCGCGTTCAAGATTGTCGGCGAAAGCGCCGTATCCGCGGGTATCCGCCGTATCGAAGCCGTCGTCGGCAAAGCCTTCATGGCGCAGGTTCACGAAAAAGAAGCGATGATGTCCGATCTGGTGGGCACATTGAAGGCCGCGCCCGCCGATATTCCGGCCCGCGTCAAAAGCCTCGTCGATGAAAAGAAAAAACTGGAAAACGAAATCTCCAATCTGCGCCGCCAACTGGCGAGCGGCGGGGCAGGGGCATCCAACGACGATGTGAAAGACATCGGCGGCGTGAAATTCCTTGCCAAGGTCCTGCCCGGTTTCCCGGCGAAAGATTTAAAACCGATGGCCGAAGATATGACGAAGAAAATCGGCTCCGGCGTTGTGGCGTTGATTGCAACGGAAGAAGGCAAGGCCTCCATCGTCGTCGCTGTCACCAAAGACCTAACCAGCAAAATCAGCGCGGTTGATCTCGTAAAAGCCGGCGCGGAAGCGCTAGGCGGCACAGGCGGCGGCGGTCGTCCTGACATGGCCCAAGCCGGCGGACCAAACGCAGGCGCCGCAAATGACGCGGTGAGTGCTATTCAATCAAGAATGTCTAGATAGTCTGCTTTTAAATAAACAAGAATCGCCTTAGCAGAGGACGCTGGCATGTAGATATGCTGGCTGGTTAAGTCCTGCAATGCCAAGCGGGTTTACGGCAAGTATATTATTAACACGCATGTTAATCTCTCCAGCTGCTTTCATAGCCACCGCTAGCTCCCTTGCAGGCAGAGGTGTGTAATTTGCGGGCTTTGCGCCGGGTAGAGGCCTTGTTAAGAACATATCAAGCCCAGCCTGTTTTGCTACAAAATTATGCAGATGGCGACATAATTCACCCAATGTCTCTCTGTTCTCGCGCATGCGGACATAATGGAAGTGCCCCGCGCTCATCTGTACTCCAGTCAAGTTGCCCTGCATTGCTCTGCGTACTTCTTGCAGCTCACGTGTCATGCGAAGTACGTCTTGCATAGCGGCATGTTCAACCTTCAATTCCGCTGTGATGGAAATGCCATCCCATTCGCTTCCATCGTTGACCGTGCAGGTCGTCGTGACATGCATTCCACGGTATCCGGATCTGTCATGGGGCTTTGCCAGCTGGTCTTTTCTGGATGTGGCGCCGAAATCGGGGTCCTCAATAAGGCTGGTCTTCACATCGCCCATTCTTAACATGTTTGCTCGTCTTTGAGCTGGTCTTAAGCCGGTTGTAAAAATCAGGTTGCTGCGAAGATAATCTTTGTTTGCATGGAAGTTGCCGTTGTCGAAGGCAACCTTGCCATCCGATCTATCAAGCGACTTGACGCAAGGCTCGATAAGTACAACATCCGGATAAAAGGAGAGACCTCGTTCTGCGCGTTTTCTTTCAACCCAGTCATCGAATTTTATGCGCATTCCGCCGGAATCTGGCTCCGCACGTTCATACTCCGCCTGAAATTCTCTTTGCGACACCTTCATGACGCTCAGATTTTGGCGGACAAGGAAATCGGATATCTTCCTTTCAAAAGGGGTAGCGGCGCGTCTTGCAAGAGCGAGATAATCGGCCACGTTGATGCAGATGCTTATGGCGCTCGATGGCTGCCACGTCGTATCCCATCCATGATCGGGATCATAAAATGGTCCCGCTGCACCGCCAAAAGCTCTTGAAATAGGCCCAGGCTCCGCTTGCGTGACTGTAAGAGTTTTAGCATTTAATGCCACGATCCGTACTCCCTCAAATACTAGATCAAATCATAATTTCCATAATTATACTAGCTAATTGTGCTATGCGAAAAACGGATAGCATCAATGCGACAAACGAATGGTAACAACAAAAATGCAGGATTTACAACAAAAAAATAATATTATTAAAGGCCAAGTTGGGAAAATCATCAGAATCTTAATAGACTCTGGAAAGCGCGCTTTAAAATCTGTGGATAAGCGGCGGAGGCCAGGAACGATAAAGCCCTTGTCTTGCCGTTAACCCTTGTCTATAAGGGGCGACACTTTTAAAAAGTGCAGCGCAATATAATAAGCAATAGAGGTAACAATGGCCGTTCAACGCACCTTTTCAATCATCAAGCCGGACGCCACGCGCCGCAATCTAACAGGAGCGATCAATGCCAAATTCGAGGCGGCGGGCCTTCGCATCGTCGCGCAGCGCCGCATCAAAATGACAAAGGACCAGGCCGAGAAATTTTATGAAGTGCACAAAGAGCGCCCGTTTTACGGCGAACTCGTCTCCTTCATGATCTCCGAGCCGGTTGTCGTACAGGTTCTGGAAGGCGAAAATGCCGTCGCCAAAAACCGTGAAGTGATGGGCGCAACCAA
>CAUJHN010000046.1 GCA_963204825.1 Pseudomonadota bacterium | reverse complement strand
GCAACTCATGCGACATATTCGCAAGAAACGCCGACTTTGCCTGGTTCGCGGCATCCGCCTGCTCTTTGGCTATCCGCAATGTAAACTCCATCTGTTTACGCAACGTAATGTCCATGATCGTCGTTACCTGAAACCGGCGCTTTTGCGAAAGCTCAAGCGTCGCCGTCGTGAACAGGACATTCGCGATACTGCCGTTTTTGCGCGACAGCTTCATTTCGCCGGAACTGCGAATTCCTCCCCGAATAAACTCTTCATGGTTTTTGCGCGCCAGATCACGTTCGTCGGAGGCGATAATATTGATGAAATCATGGCCTATCAGGTCATTGCGCGTCCACCCGTAAATCCGGATAAAGCTGTCGTTGACTTTGATGATCCTGCGGTTGTGATCCGTGACCAGAATCCCGACCTCGCTCACATCGAAAATTGATGTCAGTAGGAGCAAGGCGTCGTCACGCTCTCGCTGCAGGGCAGAATCGTCCACGAAGGCCGGCTGCGCAATAATATCGAGAAGGGAAACTTCGCCGTTTTCATTCACTATCGGATTAATCCAGAATCCAGGCGCCTGTGCATTTCCGGGGAAACTCGGGAGGGATTGAATGGTTACGGGCTGCTTTCTTTTTATGGCGACGCTCAGCGAATGGCCAATATGCTCGGCGCTTTCCACTCCCAACAACGTCTGCAATGGTTTGCCAACGACATCTTTATCTTCTTTCTGAAACAGCTCGCAGGCTTTTTGATTGAGGGAAGCGAGGACAAAATCTCCGCTTACCTGTTCCACGATGAATCTTGGAACCGGCATTTTGTCGAACAAAAACTTGTGGTCAACGCTGCTCGTCATCCAAGCCCTTCAAATACAATACAAACTATTATACTAGGGTGAAGCGGTTAATATAAAATTAACCTTCATGGGCAAGGGCGGTTTTCTTTAAAATCAGAAGGTTCCAAACAGGCGGTCTCCGGCATCTCCCAGCCCAGGAACAATATACCCTTTTTCGTTAAGCTTCTGGTCCAGAGCTGCCGTATAGATCGGAACGTCCGGAAAACGCTCTTCCACCACTCTTACCCCTTCAGGGGCCGCCACAAGGCACATAAGGGCCATATTCTTTTGCTGAATCCCCCTTTGGGCCAGAATATTCAGCACGTATTCTGCCGAATGTCCTGTGGCCAGCATGGGGTCCGTCACGATGTAAAGGCTTTTTGCCGATTCCGGCAAGCGAACCAGATATTCCACGGGGCGAAGGGTCTTTTCGTCACGATAAACGCCTACATGGCCGATATAACAATCGGGAATTAATTCGACCAGGCCTTCCGCCATGCCAAGGCCGGCGCGAAGCACCGGCACGACGACAGGCAGTGGGCCGTCCAGCACGGGGGCCGCCGTTGTTTCCACAGGCGTTCTGATCTGCATCGTGGTTGTGGGCAGATTGCGCGTCACTTCATACCCAAGAAGAAGGGAAATTTCTTTTAACAATCCGCGAAACTCGCCGACGCCGCAGGTTTCATCCCGCATGCGGCTCAGTTTGTGCCGGATGAGCGGATGATTGACGATATAGAGATTTTTAAAATATTTCTGTTTTTCCATGATGCCCGCCCCCATTTGCAGTGAACGGTATCATATAAGCACTTATTTCTTCATCATGGAATGGAGATATCGCTGCAATGGGCTGACGTCATTGAACTGAACGATCGTTCCTTTGCCGTCGATACCGCTCAAATCGTTCTTCATGTTGACGATCAATTCGCTTAAGGAATCACCAGGCGTCGGTTCGCATACGACGGTGGAAACGGAAATATCGCCCTCTTCGCCCGGCGTTTTTATGTGCGCGTTCGTAATGCCGCTGTTCAGTCGGTATACGGCGGATTTGGAACCGATTACGTCCGTCTGTTTCAAGGACAGAAGGAAATATTCTCCGCCCATGTAGTACGCGTCGTCGAAAGAACGTAGGCAATCCCTGATCTGATCGGCTACCAGCTTAACCATGATTTCGTGCGCGACTTCGTCTTTGATCCAGCTCTGCTGGTAATTGTTGATCTTAACGACAGCCAGTGCAAAAGGATTTCCCTGCCGCGCGCGGCGCTCCATTTCGCGGGCGACGTCGTCCGCCATAAACTTGGGATGGCGAAGGCCCGTCTTTTCATCATAGCCGCAGCTTTCAATCGCCTGATCCAGCTCCAATTGCCGCATGATTTGTACAAATTGCGCGTAATGGCGTGTAAATTCTTTGAATTCCTTGGTGGGATTGCGTTTTTCGTCATCCGCCGATTCTAAAAAGCGGCCCGCCGCAATGCTCATCTCTTCGTGAACTTCCTGCAATCTCTGCGCTATATCCATGCGAACAGTTCTGTTCGCTTCGGCGCGGCGCAGCCAGTCTCCGAATATCGACGGAAGCGCTATTTTTGCGGACTTTCCTTCCAGATGCTGCTCGACGAGCCTGCTGTACCATGCCGTGTATTCATCCAGCACAGGCATGATGTCTTTCAAAACGATATTGGTCTTATATTCAAGCACGCTAAAATAACCTCGCAAATCCTCTCAATAGTATACATGATTGGTGTGAAATTGGTTAATTTCGGGAAAGGTAAAGCAGCCGGTTAATTATTATTGACATAATTTTTATCAATTTATAAATACATGCCTGATCAAAACCATATAGGCGCCGGACCCATGAAAAATCAGATTTTATCAACGCACTTTGACCAGGAGAGCCTTCCGATCTCCCCTTCGTTCAGGCGCGTCCATATTTTCGAAGAACCGGCCAGATATGTCGTCGTCGGGGCGGAATGGTCGGGAAACCCCTTATCATTCAGAACAGAATACGCACCTGAAGAAGTTGGCTCGCTTATAGGTGCCGCCCCGGGCT
>CAUJHN010000045.1 GCA_963204825.1 Pseudomonadota bacterium | reverse complement strand
TCTCAGCTATGACAAGGCGCAAATTTCCGATGCGGAGGTTGTGGTTGACAGGGCCAATATAACGGCGAGCGGTTTGTAGAAGATGCCATTTATACGTGTGTATAAAAATCGCTTTGTGCTATTTTATTTTGATGTTATTTTGAATCTTATGTATCCCTAAGTATAATTTATTTTGACGTTCCATTTTGATTGCTTAAATTTTTTTATGTATTAGGGGAAGGTAAATTATGATTTCTGCAAATAAACGTTTAGCCATATTTGGACTGCTTATTTTTATTTCTCCTATTACCGCTGCTTTGGCCGCCACGACCAACATTGAAGCGACTGCGCAGTTCCTTGGCGCTATTACGCTTGGAAACGAAGTGGATATGGACTTCGACACGATAGAATTTTCTGCGGCGCCTGCCGGGGGCGACACTGCCTCACTGGGCACAAATGGT
Source organism: Pseudomonadota bacterium (assembly GCA_963204825.1). GTDB lineage: Bacteria > Pseudomonadota > Alphaproteobacteria > Micavibrionales > Micavibrionaceae > Micavibrio_A. Next base: position 5,378 of record CAUJHN010000045.1, on the reverse strand, counting down.
GCCATTACATATGCTGGCAACTTTTCCGGAGGGGGAACAGGCATAGCGGGCGAGGTGGAGATCACAGCCGGTACTGTTGGCCAGGTTGTGGAGATTTTCTGTGATTCTTCTGCGGTACTGACGCGCACGGGCGGCGGTTCCATCAACGCCGTAGGTATTGAAGTCGATTTTGGTGCCGGAAGCGCATACAACAGCGGTGCGGACTGCAATGGCGTCGCTGGTGCAGCTGCAGATACGCTGACTTTGGCGGGTGGTGGTGCCGACGTAATCCTGCTTGGTGGCCAGTTGGATGGCTCAACCGCGGCGGCTTTCGTTGCTGGTAACTACAGCACGGCCAATGCCGGCGGTAACAACATCCAGGTTGACGTATTCTATCAATAGGGCCTTCTGGGTTCATTTAGTTTTTCATCGCAATTTTCTAACCGAATATTTTCGGAACGGATTTCTATGCCTGATTATAAAAATGCCGGTTTTCGCAGATGCAAGATGACGTTTTCGTTCATCTTAATGGTGGCTCTGCTGATTACTGTACCGGCCGGTTTTTTGTTTGCGCAGCAGGTGAACGTTAATGGCAATAACACCGGTAACTCATCCAAAGTGAATATTCATGCCTCCTTTGTGCATGCGGGTGAAGTTAGTGTCGCATCCAAGGTCTATGTGGAAAAAATACCCAATAGTTCGTCCAATGAAGTTTTTGTAAGAATACACGGTAAAGCAAAAAATAATGATTCTCTGGTTGTGACCTGCGGTATTAAATCTTCGGGTAGCCGCCTGTTACCATGCGACAGCAAGAAAAACAGATATAACGAAGCTCGGTTTGTGACAAACGATCAGGTGCTGTTCCAGCGCCTTAGTTTCGATAAAAGTCCTAAGGGCAGAAAAGAGATAGCCATAGAGTTCTTCTATCTTTAAGGTCTTCGCATTGCTATGTTTTGGTTAGGCATAGCCGAAAGATGTATAATAATGCGTTTCAAGATAAGTTTATTTATTGTTTTCTCCTTAATCGTTTTTTTCGTGCCGAAAGCGGCCTTTGCGCAGCTCAGCGTCAGCGTTACCAATGATATAGATCTTGGAACATCTGATTCCCCCGGTATAGGCACTGGGACGAATCGAATCGGCACGAACGGCACAATCAGTTATGCCTCCGGTTATTCCGGCCCTGCTTCCGGCACTGCGGGCAGGCTGCAGATTACAGGGACTGTGGGGCGAAGGACAATCATAAGCTGTGAAGTTTCAAAAACCATGACGAATTCGACCGGAACCAACGGTCAGACCGACAGAACGGCAAGTCCATTTTATGTCGTACTGGGCACGGGGAGCGCCGGAGGGCCGGGCACGGGTAATGCTTGCAACGGTCTGGGTGTTGCTTCCGTCGATACGAACCTGGCGGCCGGGGCGGCAAACCAGACAATACTTATCGGCATGGATATGACCGTAACCGACGTAAAAAACGGCGGCATATATAAATTGTCCAACAATGCCGCGGGTAAGTTAACGGTCAGGGTCCGGCAGCAGGGGGGGGGCGCACCGATTGAAGTGAATGTGACGGTCGATGCCAGCGCCGTCTTCCATAAGGATGTATCCATAAGTTCCAGCACCAATATGGATTTCGGCGTCGTTGAGTTTTCCGGGACGCCCGGTGCAAGCGAGCGCGCGGATATAGGAACTAACGGTGCTATAAGCTATGCAGGAACATTTACAGGGTCTGCCTCCGGAACGCCGGGCAGTGTAACCTTATCGGGCGTCAATAATGGGACGACCCTGAATGTCTATTGCAGCCAGACCGCAACCCTTAAAAAGGCAGGCGGGAACTCCATAAACATCACGGGAATAGAAGTAAAACCTGAGAATGCGAGAGGAGCGTACGGCACGGGTTCAGCCTGCAACGGCATATCGGGTGCCTCTGCCATGACTATGACATATACGTCTGGCTCCAATGACCAGTTTTATATAGGGGCCAGGCTGAACGGATCGACCATATCCGGGACGCTGGGTGGATCGTACAGCACCGCCAACGCCGGAGGCTCCCAGATAGCCGTGACGGTGGTTATACCTTAGAGGCGTATGATATGTTATTGATTTCAATTGTTAAAACAGATAACATTTTGCCTTGGATCATCCCTTGGCGTTGTGCAAGAAGGTCTAGATGAAAGCTGCGTTATTAGGTCTTATTTTGTTGGTACCGTTCACGCTCTGCGCCGACATTGTCAGGGCGCAGGAGGAGAGCAGCATTCTTTTCGTCGCGCCGAGCCGCATAACCATGAAGCCGGACGAAAACATCACAGAAATAAACGTATCGAATAAATCATCAGAGGCTCGTCGATATGACCTGGCCATTGTTGATCAGGTGATGAACGAAGAAGGCATGACGCAGCGTGTTGAAACTTTCGACTACTCAGCAAAGAGACTTCTTAAATTCGTTCCAAAACGCTTTACGCTGAAGTCGGGAGAAAGACAGGTTATTCGTGTCATGGCAACGCGCACGGCAGACATGTCTGACGGAGATTATCACAGCCACTTGCTTTTCCGTGAAGTGCCACTGGCCATGCAGGACAAAGCTGCCGTAGAAGAAGAGCGCAAAAATCAAACTGCGGCGCAATTTGAAATCAAGGCGCTGTACGGCGTGGCCATTCCCATCATAGTGCAAAAAGGCCAAGTTGCATCTGATATATCTATTGGAGAGGTGAGCTATATTCCTGCAAGCGATGGAGCGCCGCCGCATATTGCTGTTGAGCTTTTAAGATCTGGGAATGCTGAAGCATCCACTAAGTTGAATATCAGGCTGGACAAAGGCGGGGAGAGCATTCCCGTCATTAAAGAGCAGTGGGTTCCAATCTACAGAGAAGTTGGAAAAGTGACGCGCCGCTTCCCGTTGACAGAGCTTCCGGCGGGCACGAGTCTCAAAGGCGGAAAAATTCTGCTGGAGCTTGTGAAGGACAACATGAAAAATCCCGATGGAACGCCAGCAATGGTGACCAAGGAAGTCATGTTCTAGAATCCCTGAAGCCTGATTGGCTTTTCAAATGCAATTTTCGGGGGAAAATTAAGTGGTGCCCAGGGACGGAATCGAACCGCCGACACAGGGATTTTCAATCCCTTGCTCTACCGACTGAGCTACCTGGGCACGCTTTCGGTAAGACGCTCTTATAAAAGAAAGAATACCTTGTGTCCACCCCCAAATTAGGGGGTTAAAAACCGCCCAAAGCGTCAATTGTATCAAGGCGTTCCGAGAGGGGCGGGGTACGCCGTTTCCGGGTGATTTCAACGAGGCCGAGCGCGGTCAGCCCGTGGACCTGCACGGTGCAGGGGTCGGTATCGAAAATGGGGGTAAGGGATTTAAGGAATTTCTGCCTGTCTTCCTGGTTCTGCAGCTTTAGAAAATCGATGATGATAATGCCGCCGATATTGCGAAGGCGGATTTGCCGGGCGATTTCCTGGGCTGCTTCTATATTCACGTCCATCGCCGGACGGTCGTCGCCGCCGCGGTTGACGTCTATGGCGGTCAGCGCCGAAGTTTCCTGGATAATCAGGCTGCCGCCGCTAAGCAGCAGGGCATAATCCTGAAAAAGGTCTTCGATATCGCCCAGAAGCCCATGATGGTCAAACAACGAAAGGTCGGATTCCCCGTCTTCCAGTTCTATCGCCTGAATTTTTGGGATGAGATCCGGCCCGAAAATTTCACACCATTGTTCTATTTCCCGGTAGCGATCCATCGTGACAACTTCGATGCGTTCGATGTTGTTGCCGGCCTGATCGCCGATCGTGCGCTGGAACGCATTGGGGCCGTCGAGGATGCGTTTTGGCTTATCACCCGTAAATTCGGGCTGTAATTTTTCCCATTGTGACTGAAGAATCTTTGCTTCGCGCAGGAGGATGTCCATTTGCGTGTCTTCGGAAGACGCGCGCAGGATCAATCCTTTTAACGGAAAGGAATCCATCATCTTCATCATTTGCTCACGCAGCTTTTTGTTACGTATGCGAGATGATACCTGATTACTTTCCATCATGGGGGCGTAGATAAGAAAGCGGCCGGGCAGGGTGATGTCCATGCTGACTTTCGGCACTTTGTCTTCGCGGATAAATTCAAATTCGTCTTCGTGGCGGAGGTAGCCGCTTTTTGCCTGCACCGCGAGCATTTGCCCGGGCTTTAAAAGTTTACCAATGGCGACGGCACCGCCTTTTGTTACCGCGCCCTTTTTGTCTTTAATACGCACATCCGCGTTGTGAAGTATGCCTTCGTTGCGCCCGTCTAGGGCAAGGAAAGCGGCATCGAGCGCCTTATCAATGCGAACAACCTTCGCCCAGAAAATCGTGCCCCAGCGGACTTCTTCGGTCGGTGGGTCAACTTCGAGGCCCTGCAATTTGCCGCGATCCGTTGCCGCAATCCACAATCCGCCATTGACCTCTTCGACCATGATATCCATGGATCAATCCTTTTTATAACCGGCGGCGTTCAGCATTGCCGACACATCGTACAGGGATAATCCGATCACATTGCTGTGCGAGCCTGAAAGAAATTTCGTGTAAGTGGCGGCGAGCCCCTGAATGGCATACGCACCCGCTTTGCCTTCCCATTCGCCGGACGCGATATACAGGTCCATGTCGTTTTGGGACAGGCGGCGGAAGGCGACGGTGGTTTCGCATAGGCGTGTACGGATTTTTCCATCTGGCGCAATCAGGCACAGCCCGCCGTAAACTTTGTGGCGGCGTCCGGAAAGTATTTCTAATATGTGGCGGGCATCGTCCGCGTCTTTTGGCTTGTCCAGCAGGCGTCGGCCACAGGCGACAACCGTATCGGCGCCAAGAATAAACGTACCAGGATTATCAGCCGCAATTTTTTCGGCTTTGCCTCTGGCAAGGCGCAGGGCGAGATCTTTGGGCAGTTCGCCCTTTATCATCGTTTCGTCTATATCGGCGGGGATGACGGCATCCGGTTCGATGCCAATTTGCGAGAGGAGGTCGAGCCTTCTGGGAGAAGCAGAGGCGAGGATTAGGAAATTGGAGTCCTCTAATCCTTTCATCTTATTTTTCACGGAAAATGATGCGGCCTTTGGTCAGGTCGTAGGGCGTCATTTCGACGACGACGGTATCGCCTTCCAGTACGCGGATGCGGTTTTTACGCATTTTGCCGGCCGTATGGGCCAGCACGATATGGTCGTTTTCCAGCTTCACGCGGAACATCGCGTTCGGCAGAACTTCGGTCACAACCCCTTTAAATTCAATTAGATCTTCTTTCGCCATTGGCCTCTAAAACCCTGATATTTCCAGATATTCTCCCTTCTATACTCTGCACTGTGGAAGATTGCAAATCTGAAGTCGTTTGGGGCTTGTATTTGCTTTCTCTTATTAATATTATGGGAAAACTTATAACAGTCAGA
>CAUJHN010000044.1 GCA_963204825.1 Pseudomonadota bacterium | reverse complement strand
GCAGCATGACGCTGGAACAGGCGGCGGGTTTGCCGCATGGGATTATGGATGATGCGCTGAAGCTGGGTGCTTTGCTTTCCGCGTGCGCCCTGTGCGATTCCGCGCTGCCGGAGCGTGAGGGGCACGAGGGGCTGTTCCATGGGTTTAAAACTCTGATCGAGATGATGAATCAGGATATATGGGCGGCCGCGTATATTTTCTGGGAGATTTCCCTTTTAAAGGAACTCGGGTTCGGTCTGGACCTGACCAAATGCGCGGGCGGGGGCGATGCACGGACGCTGGCCTATGTTTCACCGAAATCGGGGCGGGCGGTGTCTTATGCCGCGGCTGAGCCATATAAGGACAAGCTCTTGGAGCTGCCGTCTTTTTTGAAACCCAATGGCGGGCCGCTGGATGATGAGGAGATCCTAAAGGGGATCCGTATGACCGGGCATTTCATCGAACACTGGGTTTATGCCCAGCATACGAAGGGCGTGCCCGATCCGCGCTTGCGTTTCGAAGCCCGCTATGCCAAATATGTGGCGGATTCCAAGGGGTTTCATGGCAAAGAAGACGAACACCAAGCAAATCGAGCCTAAAATCGTTGACGAGGGGATTAACAAGATCCTGTCCGAGCGCTACCTGAGTTACGCGCTGTCCACGATTATGTCCAGATCGCTGCCCGATGTGCGGGACGGGTTCAAACCGGTTCACCGGCGTATTCTGTTTGCCATGTCGCAGCTTTCCCTGGCCCCGACAACACCGCCGAAAAAATCGGCCAGGGTCGTGGGCGATGTCATCGGTAAATACCACCCGCATGGCGATACGTCCGTTTATGACGCTCTGGTGCGTCTCGCGCAGGATTTCTCTGTTCGTTATCCGCTGGTCGACGGGCAGGGGAATTTCGGCAACATAGACGGCGATAACGCCGCCGCGATGCGATACACCGAAGCGCGGATGACGGCTGTCGCGCAATTGATGCTGGAAGGCATCGATGAAAACGCGGTTGATTTCCGCCCTACATATGACGGATCCGAAAGCGAGCCGATTGTCATGCCGGGCGGTTTTCCGAATCTTCTGGCCAATGGATCTTCCGGGATTGCCGTCGGTATGGCGACGAACATTCCGCCGTTCAACGTCGCGGAAATGTGCGAGGCGATGCTTGCGATGCTGGAAGGCGAAGTAAGCGATAAGGAACTGGTTCGGTATATTCCGGGGCCGGATTTCCCGACGGGCGGCATTCTGGCCGAAAGCAAGGAAAGCATTGCGGAATCATACCGCACGGGAAAAGGTTCTTTCCGTTTGCGCGCGCGCTGGGAGAAGGAAGAGCTGAAGGGAGGATCTTACCAGATCATCGTCACTGAGATTCCTTATCAGGTGCAGAAATCAAAACTGATTGAACGCCTTGCGGAATTGATCACGAACAAAAAAGTGCCGTTGCTTGACGATGTGCGGGATGAATCTACTGAAGATGTGCGCATCGTGCTCGTTCCGAAATCGCGCAATGTCGAAGCGGAACTATTGATGGAAATTCTGTTCCGCAATTCGGATCTGGAAACGAAGTTTTCCATGAATATGAACGTGCTGGATGGCGGGCTTGTGCCCAAAGTCATGCCATTGCGCGATGTTCTGCAATCATGGCTGAACCACCAGCAGGAAGTCCTTGTTCGTAGATCTCAGTACAGGCTTGATAAGGTCATTCATCGTCTGGAAGTTCTGGCCGGTTATCTGATCGTATATCTCAACATAGACGAAGTTATAAAAATCATCCGCAATTCGGACGAGCCTAAACCCGCGCTGATGAAAAAATTCGGGCTAACGGAAATTCAGGCGGAGGCCGTTCTTAATATCCGTCTGCGGTCTTTGGCGAAGCTGGAAGAAATCGAAATCCGTAAAGAGCATGACAAGCTGACCGAAGAAAAGGATCAGCTTGAGAAGTTGATCAAGTCCGAAGCGCGGCAATGGACGGCTATCAAAAAGCAGGTCGGTAATCTGCAGACTATGTTCGGTAAGAATACGCCGCTCGGCAAGCGCCGCACACTGGTTGGAAAAGCCGCTATCGCGCCCGTGATCGAAAATCTGGAAGAGATGATGACGGAGAAAGAGCCGATCACAGTGATCTGTTCTGCCAAAGGATGGATCCGTGCAATGAAGGGCCATGGCGTCGACCGCAAGGAATTGAAATACAAGGACGGCGACCGTGAAGGTTTCGTGTTCGAGGCGATGACGAACGACAAGATTGTTTTGTTCGGATCGAACGGGGTGTTTTACACGATTGGCGGCGATAAATTGCCGCCCGGGCGTGGCTTTGGCGAGCCGGTGCGTTTGATGGTCGATCTGCCGAATGATTCCGATATCGTCGAAATGGCGATTTATAATGCGGAGGCGAAGCTGATCGTGGCGTCCGATGCAGGCAAAGGGTTCGTCGTGAAAATGGCCGATGTTCTGGCGCAGACGAAAAAAGGCAAGCAGGTTCTGAATGTTGATGGCAAGGACGAGGCGCGGTTGTTCCGTTTCGTCAACGAAGGCGATGATCATGTGGCGGTCATGGGCAAGAACCGTAAGATGCTGGTGTTCAAACTCGATCAGCTTCCTGAAATGGCGCGCGGCAAAGGCGTGGCATTGCAGAAATATAAAGATGGAGGCCTGTCCGACGTTAAAACCTTCAACCTGAAATCCGGATTGTCGTTCAAATACGGCACAGGCGAAACGACGGTGGGCAATATAAAGGAATGGATCGGTAACCGCGCGGACGCAGGAAAATTGCCGCCAAACGGGTTTCCAAAAAGCAATAAATTTGCGTGAGTAATTCTTGAGTGATTTTGACGTTATTATAGTCGGGGCCGGTATTGCCGGATTGACAGCAGCGCTGCAGTTGTCCCAGCGTGGAAAGAAAGTTCTTATCCTTGAGGCTGATCCGGAAATCGGCGGACGTGCGAAATCGGTAATGCTACCGAATAAGCATGTTTTCGATACCGGTGCGCACTGGTTCCATGGTGGCAATGATAACCGGTTTTTCCAATGGGCGAATGATCGGTATGACCTTGGGCCGCTCGTACTAGATGAAGGAAATTACACAGGTATCCTCTGGACGCGCGGCAAGCTGGCGGAAACTTTTAATGTCGCCTATGAAAAAATCAGCCATGCCTATGAACGAACAAAAAATAAAGAATTGTCGTTTCATGGTGCCGCATGTGCGGCGCGTGCACCTTATTGCCAAGAAGTTGCTGAATATATGGCCCATCTATGGATGGCGGCGGATAATGCAAGAGATGTCGCCTGCAAGGACAGTTTTAACAGCAATCTGGGGTATGGCGGTTGGCAGATGCAAAGAGGTATGGCGCATCTGGTGGATTGCATGGCGCGCGAATGTTTGGAGCGTGGAGTTAAGATAAAAACGGGGATGTATGTTTGTGAGATTAAGGATAAAGGGGGTTACGTCGACTTATATTGCAGGGAAGATAAAAAAGACGGGCGCCTTTTGGCGTTTTCTGGAAGACAAGTTTTGGTAACAGCATCTGTTGACGCCTTGCGTATGGGGATAATGTTTGAGAGCGCCACATACGATGCCGTGATGGAAAAGATTTCGGGATTAAAGTCCGGCAAATATTTTAAAGCCGCCTTGTGTCTGAATGATGCGTTTTTTGAAAGAAATTCTATCCCTGTAAATTCCGGCTGGGATATCCTGTTAAAGCATCATCATTATTTTCTCCATGCAAGGCCAGCCGGTAAACCTTATGTGACGTTATTTGCTGGCGGGGCATTGGCAGAATCGTACGAGGAGGATTCGCGTACAGAATTAACGCGTTACGTAACAAAAGTTATACAAAAACTCCCAGAGTTTGAAGGGTTCGAAGGCCATATTGTGGGAGATGCTTTTGGGACATGGTGGAATAACAATCCGTTCACAAGAGGCGCATATTCTTATTGCCAGCCTGGTGGCGTGCGCCCCAATCCATTTTCTGTCGGGCGTGTCTTCTTCGCGGGAGAAGCTTTTGTCGCAGATTACAATGACGAACCAAGCCATACGATGGGCGCGTGGCGATCAGGGCAGATCGTTGCAAATCTGATCCTGAACTAACCCTATGATTACGGAAAATTGACGGCTCCCTGTGATCTGCGGTAGAGGGGGTCTTTGGCTGCCCGTTCGGCTTCCTGAACAGCTTTCGTGCTCATGTTCGCGCCGATCTGTGTGACCAGTTCTTCGCGTAAAAGAATGATGCTGATCCGGCGGTTTTGAGCGTCGGTGGGCTTGTCGGGTAGAAGATGGTCTTTGTCCGCTTTGCCCAGCACGTTATTGACGCGATCTTCGGGAAAGCCGGCGGCGACGAGAACGCGGCGGGACGCGTTTGCGCGATCGGCGGACAGCTCCCAGTTTGTGTAAGCATTGCCTTTTGAGTACGGCACCGCATCTGTATGCCCGCGGACGGATATTTCGTTCGGAAGCTTGCGTATGACTTCGGAGACTTTCGTTAACAGCTTTTGTGTTCGCTCGTACATTTCGGCACTGCCTGAGGGGAACATCGGCTTGCCTTCCTGATCGATGATCTGAATACGTAAGCCCTCCGGTGTCATGTCCATTTTCAGGCTCTTTGCCAGTTCCTGAAGCTCCTTATCTTCTTTCATCGCGTCCTTGATCGCGTTTTCAGCCTTCTTGAAATTTTCTTCTTCGCGGCGTTTTTGTTCCTGTTTGAACTGTTCGTCCGTGAGCTTTTTATCCCCGGGGCGAAGCGCGGGATTGGGAACGGATTGCGGCGCCATCGTCTGCACATCCTTTACCATCGCGCCTTCCTGAGAAATGGAAAGCCCGCACAGCATGCCGTTGGCGCCCGATACGTTTTGAGAGAT
>CAUJHN010000043.1 GCA_963204825.1 Pseudomonadota bacterium | reverse complement strand
CAAGTTTTTCAAGCCGGAAGGCCGCGAGATGGTTTTCATCCAGCTTCGTTGTGTCCTGCCCGGTTACAAAGACGCTTCCCGATGTGGGTTTATCGAGCAGGCCGAGCAGATAGAGGAGCGATGATTTTCCGGACCCGCTGGGACCCGTGATAGCCGTAAACTGTCCCGCCTGGATATCGACTGAAACATCTTTTACCAAGGTGACTTTCAGTTCTTCGCTTTCCAAAGTGCGGATCAGGTTCTTGGCTTGCAGCAAAATCTCTCCCATCATTGCCCTCCGCGCAAAATATCGACGGGCAGGACACGTGCCCCTTTTTTAGCGGGCAGGTAAGACGCCAGAACGGCCGCGAAAAATGCGAAAGCGCCGGCGATGATGAATTGCGGGGCGGACCAGTCGATCGGCATCTGTATGGGTTCAGACACGCCCGGCGGGCTAAAGGTGATTTGCGATAGGGCGAACATTAAAACGCATCCCAAAGGCAGGCCGAAAACCACGCCTGCGATGCCCAGGATGCAGCCCTGGATGATAAAGATCCATTTTATGTCGCCTGCGCGAAATCCCATCGATTTGAGGATCGCGATATCCTTCTGCTTTTCCATGATGATGGTGAAGATGATGTTGTAAATGCCAAATGCGGCGACGAGCAGGACGGCAGACACCACCGTGTACATGATGATATTGCGGATCATCAGCGTGGACATAATGTCTTCGGAGGCTTCCTGCCACGACACGGTTTTATATCCTATGCGTCCCTCTATTTCGCTGGCTAGTTCCCGCGCGCCGTTTGAATTGTCCATCTTGATGATAATCGTGTTGGCGCGGTTCGATTTGTTCATCATTGCCTGCACGCGCTTGATGTCGGTAAAGGCCTGCTGATCGTCGTAATCCAGCCGTCCGGTCTGAAAAACCCCGACGATCTTAAAGGTGCGGACCTGCCCCGTGGAAGCCGTTAACGTGATGTTGTCGCCGACTTCCAGCATCAGGCGGCGGCAGAGTTCCGCGCCTACGATAATGCCGTTCCGGTTGGAAATCAGGTCATCCACCGATCCTACCTTCATGTTTTCTTCGACGGTGGTAAGGTCCTTCATGTCCGCCGGAATCATGCCGTTCAGCACGATCGCGTTGTCCCGGCCCGCATAATTGAGGATTGCCTGGCCCGTAAGCGTGGCGCTCGCCCGCACGCCGGGACGGGATTTTAAATTTTCCACCACCTGTTTATAGCCGCGAATGCCGCGCGTTTCGGGGAGAGGCTGCACGGAGCGTAGCTCAATAACCTGTCCACGATAGAGTTTTTCAACGGGCTGTTCTTTTGCGTTCCGGTATTCGTCATGCACGGTGATGTGCGGGGAATTATCGATCAGGCGTTTGATAAAATCATTCTGCGAGCCCTGCATCAGGGAGGCGATGGCGAGGAAGAACGCCACGCCGATGATGATGCCGAGCAGGGATACGAAGCTCTGGCGTTTCCGTGCCAGGATATGTTTGACGGCGATGGTGAGGAACAGATTCATTTCTGTCCTGTCTTAACCCATTCGGTTTGCTTTGCCTTCAAGTTGCCAGCGTCCAGAAGCGTCGCGTCATATTTCGCGGCTATGACATCACCTTCAGACAGGCCTTCCGTTATTTCGATTTTATCGGGGGTTTTGATGTCGGTTTTCACGGCGATGTTTTCGGCCTTTCCAGACATGATTTTGATAACGTGACCGTTGCTGACGGCAGCTAATGGCACCATCATTGCATCCTGCTTTTCTTTGGTGATGATATTGGTTTCCGCCGTCATGCCTATCATAAGGGGCGTCTGCTCATCGAATCCCACGCGCACACGGTATGACCGCGCGACGGGGTCGCCTTTTGGCGTGATGGATAAGACCTTTCCATTGAAGATTTGTCCGGGAAAGGCGTCCGCGCTGATAGCGACTTTCTGGCCGGGTTGGACAAGTCCGATATCTTCTTCATCCACTTCGGTTTCAATGCGGATTTTATCGCCGCCGTTCATCCAGAAGACGGGCGTGCCGACGGTGATCAATTCGCCTATCTCTCCGTCCCGGCGAATGATGGTGCCGTCTTCCGGGGCGAGGAGTTTCAAATATCCCATTTCCGCCTTCGCGCGCTCGAAGGCCGCGACGGTGGATTGAAAATTCGTCTGCGCTTCATCGAACGCGCTTTTGGAGACGGCGCCTGTTTTTAAAAGTTTTTCGGCGCGGGACAGGTCCTTTTGCGCAAGGTCCATTTTGGCCTTGGCGTCGGCGGCCGCCTGCAATAGGTCCGTATCTTCGAGTTGCGCCAGAACATCACCGGCTTTTACGCGGCTGCCTTCATCGACATCAAGGCGCATCAAACGCGCGGCGATTTTCGGGGAGATCGGGATCATCAGACTCGCCTCCACCGTCCCCGTGGCGTAGACCGCCTGAACCGCGGATTGTCGGCCCGGCTTTATAACCACGACATCGTGGCCTTTTGCCGGGTTGAATACCCAGAAGAGCGCGGCGGCTATGACCAAAATAATCAATAAAGGAATAAGTTTGCTTTTCATGCCCGCATCTTACTGCGCAAAAAAGGCAAAGTCATGTTCAAAGGCAAAGGCTTAGGGGTTTAGTTCCGGCGGTGGGGCAATAATTTTAATGGGCTTTCCCCTCGCTTCCGCATGTTTGGTCGTCAAATGTGCGGATGTCATGGGTGGTTTTCCATTTAGGTCAAGAAGCAGGTAAAACAGCGCTTCTACAGTTTCGGGATAATGTACGAAGTCGCGGCGTTCTTCAGGTATGAATCCATCTTTGATGGCGCGTTCAATCTGCATCCGCTCATGGTCATAAAATCCGGCAATGTTAAGAGAGATGATGGGTTTAATTAATGTCTCTGTTGTGCTGGCGATATTGGCGAGATCGGCTTTTACCAGCCCATCCCATTTTTCTTCGCCCGTCCCAAAGCCGCCGGGCAGGAATATAGCCGCTTCGACAAGGCTCATCATCATATCCTGCCGTTTATGGATATCGTCTGTAACAATAGTTCGCGTGCCTTCCGGGGACGACCCCTGCGCAGCGTCCAAAAAGGGCATGGTTATGCCCGTTACGCTACCGCCGGCACTGCGGGCACTGCGCGCTATGACACCCATCAACCCCGCCTGCCCGCCGCCATAAACAACGTTAAAACCCAGGGATGCAAGGCCTCTGCCAAGATCAGCGGCGGCTTCCGCATAAAGAGGGTTATTGCCCATTCTTGAGCCGCCAAAGGCAGCGACGCTTTTAAGCCATCCGGGTTGCGTTAAATCGATAGCAGGAAGTTCTCTTTTACTCATATTGCACCCTATAACCAAAGCCAGGGATACATTCAAATGTTTTATGTTAACGCTAGAAATGACTTGCTCTTCCACTTGTAATTAAAAGATTTGTTCTTTCTTTGTTCCTTTGTTTGGGGTATAAAGAATGATGGTTTTTTCATCCCCACAAACCCTCCGATCCCTAAATGCTGCTGGTAGCAAGGCGCTCTATTCTTTTTCCTATTTTATGAAAATAGATTGGGCAAGTAGAGAAAGAAAATTCACAAAACGAACTGATAAATCCAAAAACAAGTCCTTGAAACTTCAGGAAAGCAGGAGGTGTTAATATGGCAAAGCCTCAGAAAAACTATGTCTGTCAGAATTGCGGGTCCGTTACTTCCAAATGGGGCGGGAAATGTGAGGCATGCAATGAGTGGAACACCATTGTTGAGGAAGTGAATGAGAGCGCGCCCAAAGGCCTGGCGCCGGGTCGCAAAGGAAAGTCTCTTGAGATTGTCAGTCTGAAAGGTGAGAGCAACCAGAATGTGCCGCGCCACCATTCGGGCATCGCGGAATTTGACCGGGTGACGGGCGGCGGGATCGTGCCGGGATCGGCCATTTTGATCGGCGGGGATCCGGGGATCGGGAAATCGACGTTGCTGTTGCAGACGGTTTGCAAACTCGCGGAGGCCGGTAAGACCTGTCTTTATGTGTCGGGCGAAGAGGCCGTGGATCAGGTGCGTCTGCGCGCGCGGCGTCTGGGACTGGAAAAGGCCCCCGTCGCGCTGGCGTCCGCCACATCCGTGCGGGATATCGTGGCGTCTATGGAAGGTGTTTCAAACCCCATTGATCTGATTGTCATCGATTCCATTCAGACGATGTATGTCGACAATGTCGAATCCGCGCCGGGGACGGTGACGCAGGTGCGGACCTGCACGCAGGAGCTGATCCGCGTGGCAAAGAAGCGCAATATCGCAATCCTGTTCGTCGGGCATGTGACCAAGGAAGGGCAGATCGCGGGGCCGCGCGTGCTCGAACACATGGTTGATGCGGTCCTGTATTTCGAAGGCGACCGGGGGCATCAGTTCAGAATCCTGCGCACCGTGAAAAACCGCTTCGGGCCGACGGATGAAATCGGCGTGTTTGAAATGGCGAATGAGGGGCTGGTGGAAGTGCCGAACCCTTCCGCGCTGTTCCTTGCACAGCGGCAGGATAATGTGGCGGGATCTGCTGTGCTGGCCGGGCTGGAAGGTACGCGCCCAGTGCTGGTGGAGGTACAGGCCCTGGTTGCGCCGTCGACTCTGGGGACGCCGCGCCGCGCGGTGATCGGGTGGGATAG
>CAUJHN010000042.1 GCA_963204825.1 Pseudomonadota bacterium | reverse complement strand
AATAATCCAGCAATTTGCGCGCATGGCACAACCCAAAGCATTGGAAGCGGCCACCGCCATATCTTCGGCTCTTTTGCTTTAAACAGGCCCTTATAGTCATAGGATTTAAGATATTCTTTGAACAAAGATTGTCGCTGTTTTTGGTCGTAAGGGACATACCGATAAAAATCGCACAGATCACGCTCCCACAACGGTAGCTCCCAATCAAACCCGAAGAAGTCATAGGACCTTTGGCCGTTTACCACCAGGGTGATTTGCCGTGCGTCATATTCCCAGCATTCTTCCAAAACCGCAAAATCCATGGGAGAGTTGGCATTCGTCTGCGGCAAAACGCTTCTGATTTTATTCTTTAGCATTTGCAGATTTTCCGGCGTCTTGAGATTAAGCCATAGCCCGTAATGCTTATCTATCAGGACGCGGAACAAATCTTCTTCGGTCGCCGTTGCATTTTCATACCAGAAAGGAGCGACATGGCCGCCGGTTATATAATCACCGGACTGGCCGTTTATCAAAATCGCGTCGTTTGATAAAAGTCCTTTTTCTATTAAAACCGTCAGCGCGACATATTCCCTTAAACTGGCTGCCGCCTTAAGCCCATCCGAAAACCGGCTATATTCTACCCGCTCATCTTGCTGAAAATATTGACGGCAATTTTTCATGGGCACGCCGATGAAATGCCACGGCACACCGATAGTTTGCGCAAATCTCCTTGCATGCAGCGCTTCAAAATTGAAACGCGGCCCATACGTAAAACTATGCAGGTTTTTATACCCGTGCTCGTGCAGCTTGCATAAAATCAGTCGTGAATCGAGCCCGGCGCTAAGCGGCACCCAAATGGGCCTGCCGTTCGCGCGTCTTATAATGCGTAATATAATTTCATCGATAATGGCCGATAACTTGGCAAGATTTTGATGCCGTGATATATCGTTCCTGGGGGCAGGGATGTACTGGTAATACCGCTTTACGACTGGTTCCGCATCTCCGGTTCGAAAAATCAAAACCTCCCCGGATTGCAGACATTTAACGTCCCGATAAAGCGTATCGCTTCCCGTTGCAAACCCCGCCATGACAAATTCCAGAACGGCTGTTTCGTCTGACTGTGCGGCGGACACCGCATTTGCAACGGCTCTTGCGTCGTTCGATATGACCACTTTACCATCCTTGATCGCATAGAAGACGGGATAGCTTCTTATATGGTCGACCCAGGCAATGGTATAATCCCGCATGCGCAAAATCCCGCCTGAAATATTTATCTGCTTATCCAATATGCCCATAACCGCCGCATGATATGCTACGGCAGGAAGGGTCGTGGAAATGGAAAGCAGAGATTGCGCAACGGCTTTGCCATCCGCCATATAATCCAATACGGCCGCCCCAATATCCTCCGTCTTCCATCTATAGGAAGGGTTCAGCAGTATTTCCGGCGTTAAGGGCTGTTCAGATGTAATAGGTTCTGGCGAATTCATGGTCATTGCACTTGTCTACAGAGCCTTCAATCGCCTGCTTTAATTGGTTCCAGTCGATTTCTACTCTATTTTCTTGGTTGAATCCACATTCCACAAGCCCCGCGCGCCTCTGGATAAGCCTGTAAGCCTCCTCATGCCATGGCAGATTGTCAAAATCCACCAGAACAATCGGAATATTCGTTAGGAAGGCGGGATACATGATGGATGTATATGTATAATCAATGATGAACAAATCCGCCTGTTGCAGAATATCTTCAAACTTCTCGCGTATGATCTGGACACCGATCCTGCTTGCAAAGGCTTCGTGCGGCTCGGACTTGCTCTCAGGGTGCGGCTTGAAATAAACCTCATATCCCCAATCCTTTAAATGCTGAAACAGCCGGGCCTGCCAATCGACATAGGCAAGATCCGGATAAAACGCGAAACTGCGTCCACGGTCCTGATCGTACAAGGTCGAAAGAACACAAACCTTCTTGATGGGCTTTTGCTTTTTTTCAAACCCGGGATCGATAAAAAATTTGGGCGGCGCGGAATTTGCGGGAACACATGAAATTTCCACATCCATCTTGTCCAGTTTCGGCCAGGTCATTTTAGCTTTATTTATGTCCGCCGCCTGCCGCGCATTGAAGGTAACAAACTTATTACAGCCCCAAAGCTCAATAAAACCGACAAGCGCAACCGACACGTGCGACGTGCCTCCGCCATGATCAAACCCAGTTACATGCCCGCCCTTTTCTAGGACCACGCTGCGCAACATCAAATCCCAGACCTGTCCGCCTGTTCCCGTCCAGAGGCGGCGCGGAATATCATCTCTCTTTTGCAGTCTTTCATAATGAATACGCAGCAACGCCGCCATTTCCGACAAAAGCGACAAAAGATAATTTTCAACAAAGAGGGACGGAGACACACCCCTTTCTTCATAAATTTTCCGGGCGATTTCAATAAGGGCATTTTCCAGGAAACTGTCCGAATCCGTCTTTTTAGCAAGAGAATATGCATATTCCTGCTGCGTTATCGGAGAAAACCAATATTCCGAGCGGCAAAGCACAACATCTTCCTTCAGGGACTTCGCTTCTCTTGAAATAAGATCTGTTCTCTGTGTGGTAATAATTTTTTCTTTTAGTAAGACAGGCGTGATGGGCGTAACCCGAAGGCCGTCAATATCCATCTTGCCGACCTGAAACTTGGTGCGCTTAAAAAGCTTTTTAAGCCTTTTGAAATCCATCAGCTTTTTAAAGAGCGACAAAGGCTTTTTTTGCCGGCGCAGCCCCTCAAGAAACGGCAGACGGGGCGGGGGTTCATTCTTACCTATTGTATAGGGCCAGACGAGCCAGTCATGCGGGACGATCAGTTCAACGCCATCCCTGCTAAGACCCGCCTTTAAAAGATCGCTCTGAAAGAGGCCGCCCGCAACCGCGATCAGATATTTCATACAAAACTTGTAAATCAGCGCCGATTTCTGGTCCGGATGCTCCCGCAGCAAATCCGCGC
>CAUJHN010000041.1 GCA_963204825.1 Pseudomonadota bacterium | reverse complement strand
GCGCATTCCCGCGTAGAGAGTGATTTCCGGGTTCGTGACCGCTTGGCGTTTCGCGGGCTGGCCGACAAGGCGCTCGCCGTCTTTCGTAAACGCGATCATCGAAGGCGTGGTACGTGCGCCTTCGGCATTTTCTATAACCCGAGATTCCTTGCCGTCCATAACGGCGACGCAGGAGTTCGTTGTACCCAAATCTATTCCAATAACTTTGCCCATTTTCATCCTCTTTCTTTGTAGCAAATTTATGGGGAAAGCCCGCTATTGCAGCACCTTCCCGCCATTCCTAAAGGCCGCTTTCGCGGCAGTAAGCTGCTTATATAGCATATCACTGCCCGATTGCCAGAGCCGAAACCAAGAAAAATCCCTGAAATTCAGGCAGTTTTTCCGGTGTTTCTATGGTTTATACGGGGGCAGAATGGGTTTGGATCACGCGCTCTGATCCACCTGATGCTCGCCGCCGGGCGTTCCTTTCGAAACGCCGACTTTGGCGGCTCTGAGCAGGCGGTCGTTCAGGACGTAACCGGCTTCGACGACCTGGATCACGATGCCGCCGGGTTTGCCGGGGATGGGCGCTTCGAACATCACTTCGTGGAAGTTCGGGTTGAACGGCTCGTCCATCGGTTCGATTTTGCGAATGCCGTGTTTGGCGAAGGTTTTGAGCAAATTGGCGTCCATCGCCTCAAGGCCCGTTATTATTGCGCCGATGCGCTCGTCGCTGTGCAGTTCCTCAGGTATGGACGCCAGAGCGCGGTGGAAGTTGTCGGAGAAGTCCAGCAGATCACGCGCGAAGCTTTGCACGGCGAATTTTCCAGCGTCTTCGCGGTCCTTCACGGCGCGGCGGCGTGTGTTTTCGGCGTCCGCCAATGCGCGCATCATTTTATCCTTGGCATCCAGGACTTCGGCCTCTAACGCCTTGATGCGTGCGGCCACCAAATCCGCAGGCGGTTCCATGCTGGAAGCTTCACCTTGGTCTGCTTGCAATTCAGGGGAGATGTCCGGCGTTTCTTCCGGTTTTTGTTCTGGTTCGTTATTCATACTCAATCTCGTTATAGCTGTGTTCCGGGGCGGGTGGCGAAAACGCTTAAATCCACCGCGGTCTTTGTCCGGCCTTGTGGCCCGTCATACGGACGGTTAACCGAAATAACGCCGATTTCGGCATATCCGTCCGGCCCTATGCGGGACAGCGTATTGCCACCCTTGTCATAGAAGTAATATGTGGCATAGCCGTTTCCACCCCAGGATACAAGATTTTCTCCCGGGGCAGGGGATAATCCCATCGTTTGGGCGAAATTCACGACATAAGGCGTTAAATCTTCACCCGGATTTGCCATGGGAACCTGCAGCGTTACAAGGCTGCTGGAGGAAAAGGCGTGGATCAGACGATCTTTCAACGGCCCCGCCAGATTTGCGGCCTTGAAAACAACCATGCTTTCAGGGATGAGTTCGAGGCGTTCATCCGAAAGATTGATTTCATAGGTATCCGCACCCGCGTCCGCGGAAAAACGGATTTTCTGCGTGCCCCGACCCTGCAGATCCTTTTTATCCAGCACCATTAAGGCCGTGGACATTTTGTTGTTTTGTGTGCATTTCGCGGCGGCATTCACACCTTCCGGGGCGATGCGGCGATATTGTTTTACGCGAATGTCGAGGTAGTATGGCTCAACGAATTTGGCTTCATATTCCAGCGGGCTGAAATTGTAACAACCGCTGACCATGTCGGGCACGGACATTTGAAGGCCGAATTGATCTTCTTCCATATAGGGGTAATGGACGAGCGAGATCTGAACGGTCGTGGGTTTAATAAAGCCTTTTTCCACCTGACTCTGCTTTTGCATTTCACGGATTTTATCGGCGGCTTCATTGCGCTGACCGGTGTAAGACGGGTCATATGTCTGTGATTCTGCTTCGCTGTCCGCCGCGTGGGATAAAGGCGTGAAGGACAGGATGCACAGTATAAAGATGAATATTCTGATCAAGGCTCTAACTCCGTGTTTTGAAAAGAATACAGATATCCGGGAGCGGGTGCAATTATCCTTCGGACAGCTTCCTGATATTGCGCCCAATCATTTCGGCCATGAAGCTGACGGACGGGATTATTTTTGCATAATCAAGGCGTGTGGGGCCGATCACACCGATGGCGCCGACCACGCTGCCCGCGCCATTGCTGTAGGGAGTCAGAATCAGGGAATGGCCCGAGCCGAAAATCGGGTTTTCAGTGCCGATGAAAATTTTTACACCGTCGGCCTGTCCTGCCTGTTCCAGAAGTTTTGAAACCGTTTCTTTTGCTTCGAGCTGCTCCATGAGCAGGCGGACGCGGTCCAGATCATGCAGGGTGCTTTGGTCGAGAAGGTTGGCTGTGCCACGAACGATGAGCGTTCCATCCCCAATCTGGGTTGCCAGGCCGTCTTCGACAATGCGGGCCATTAAGTCGCCGAGTTCACCCCGCCGCGCCTTGATTTCTTCTGCGATGCTGGTGCGCATTTCTGCGAAGGTTTTGCCGTAGAGGCGTTCTGAAAGGAAATTGCTCGCCTTTTTGAGTATGTCGGGGGTGATGCCCGCCGGAATATCCATGATGCGGTTTTCGACCATGCCGTCCTCAGGGACGATGATGACCAGCGCGCGCGTGGGCTGGAGCGAAACGAATTCGATATGACGAATGGGTTTATTGGCCTTTGGCGCGACGACAATCCCTGCGCTGGAAGACAGGCCGGACAATATCCGCGTGGTTTGCTCAAAAATATCAGAAACGGAGTTCGTTTCTTTATACTGTTCTTCCAGGGCGCGGCGGTCGGTTTCCGACAGCATGCCCGTCTCCAGAATACCGTCGACAAAATAACGCAGGCCCTGGGTCGTGGGAATTCGGCCTGCCGAAATGTGCGGGGCTTCCAGAAGGCCCAGATCCTCCAGATCCGCCATGACATTTCGGATGGTCGCCGGGGAAAAGGAGAAATTCTTTGAAAGCGTGCGGGACCCAACAGGATCGCCGCTTTCCATGTAGGATTCGACGATCTGACGGAAAATCTCCCTCGCGCGTTCGTCCAGAGTGGTATAAGACACTACCGTTTTCATAAGCGATAATATATAGATAGGCTTCGAACAAAGGAAGAGAGAAACAATGACGAGACCATCCGGCAGAGCCGCAAACCAGCTCCGCAAAATCGAAATTATCCCGAACTATACAAAGCATGCCGAAGGATCGTGCCTCGTGAAATTCGGCGACACGCATGTGCTCTGCACCGCGAGCGTGGAAGAAAAAGTCCCCGGATGGATGAAGAACACGGGCAAGGGATGGGTGACGGCGGAATACGGCATGTTGCCGCGCTCTACGCATCAACGTATGGACCGCGAGGCGGCTAAGGGGAAACAGTCGGGCCGTACGCAGGAAATTCAGCGTCTTGTAGGACGTGCGTTGCGCGCGGTGGTCGACCTGCAAGGCCTGGGTGAACGCCAGATTAAAATCGACTGTGACGTTATTCAAGCCGATGGTGGAACGCGCACGGCATCCGTAACGGGCGGTTATGTTGCCTTATACGAAGCACTAAACCATCTTGTGAAGCTGGGATTGCTGCCCAAGGTTCCATTAACGGATTCCGTAGCGGCCATTTCCTGCGGGATTTATGAAGGGGCGCCTGTTATTGATCTGGATTATAACGAAGACAGCGCGGCGGACACGGACGCAAACTTCGTTATCACCGGCAAAGGCGGCATAGTCGAAATTCAGGGCACGGCGGAAAAAGATCCTTTTTCTCAAGAGCAATTCCTGACGCTGCTCGACCTTGCACGCAAAGGATGCGATGAATTGAAGGAAGTTCAAAAAGCGGTTTTAAAATGATCGAAAAGCTCGTTCTCGCCACCCACAACAAAGGCAAGGTGAAGGAATTTGAAGCCCTTCTAAAAGGTCTTGTCGGCGAAATCAAATCGGCGGCTGACTGGAATTTAATTGAGCCCGCGGAAACGGGAACCACCTTCGTGGAAAATGCGACGATCAAGGCTATGGCTTCGATGCAGGCTACGGGGCTTCCTGCGCTTGCCGATGACAGCGGGATTTGCGTGCGCGCCCTAAATGACGAACCTGGTGTTTACACGGCGGACTGGGCCGGCTATCCGCGTGATTTTAACAAGGCGATGGCGCTGGTGCATGAAAAGATCGGCGATGCCGTGGACCGGTCCGCGTATTTCGCTTCCGTCCTCGTTCTGGCCTATCCCGATGGGCGGGTTGAAAGCTTCGAAGGAAAGGTGCATGGTCATCTGACATGGCCGCCGCGCGGAGATAAAGGATTTGGATTCGACCCAATGTTTATCGCGGAAGGGTATGATAAAACATTCGCGGAGATAGAACCCGAAGAAAAAAATAAAATAAGCCACCGCGCAAGAGCGGTTGAAAAACTGATCCACCACCTGAAAGGAGAATAAACATGAGCGGAATTGCAAGAACGGCCAAAGCCATCTGGAAAGGCACAGGCAAGGAAGGAAAAGGCGAGTTGACGACGCAGAGCGCCGTGCTCGAAAACACGCCATACGAATTTCATTCCCGTTTTGAAAACGGCAAGCATACGAACCCTGAAGAGCTTCTGGCGGCGGCGCACGCGGGTTGTTTTACCATGGCGTTCGCGTTCGGTCTGAACAAGGCGGGCTTTACGGCGTATGAAATCGAAACGAATTGCGCCGTGACGGTTACGCCGGATGCCGGCGGGTTCACCATCACGAAATCCGAACTGACCATGGGCGCGAAAATACCCGGCATCACGCAGGCGCAGTTCGATGAAATCGCCGCCGGCGCAAAAGCCGGCTGTCCGGTTTCCAAGCTGTATAAGTGTGAAATCACCTTGAGCGCCACCCTTGGCGGACAAAGCAAGGCTGCGTAATTAATATGCAGAACGGCCAATTCGGAATTTATGTCCACTGGCCGTTCTGCGCTTCCAAATGTCCGTATTGCGATTTCAATTCGCATGTCGCGGAAACAATAGACCATCAGGCATGGCGCGATGCCTATAAACGCGAAATCTCCTTTTATGCTGATTTGACCCGGGGCCGTACGGTGACGTCTGTTTTCTTCGGCGGCGGCACGCCGTCACTTATGGAGCCCGAAACGGCAAAGGTGGTGATAGACGAAATCCAGAAAAACTGGCGCATATCGAATGATTGCGAAATTACGCTGGAAGCCAATCCCACATCGGTTGAAACCGACAAATTTCGGAGTTTTCGGGTGGCGGGCGTTAACCGTGTTTCCATTGGTGTGCAGTCATTAAACGAGCAGGACCTTCATTTTCTCGGCCGTCAGCATGATGCGGGGCAGGCGCGGGCCGCGATTGAATCAGCGCAAAAGGTTTTTGAACGTTATTCTTTCGACCTGATCTATGCACGGCCACAGCAGACGGTGAAAGAATGGGAAGCGGAATTGCGGGAGGCAATTGCGATTGGCGCGGATCATTTATCCGTTTACCAGCTCACGATCGAAAAAGGCACGCCGTTTTACATGCGGCATGAGCGCGGCGATTTTAAAATCCCCGATGAAGAGGTTGCTGGTGATTTATACGAAACAACGCAGGCGATATTGGAAGAGGCCGGCATGCCTGCTTATGAAGTGTCCAACCATGCGCGGCCTGGTGCGGAATCGCAGCATAATCTTACCTATTGGCGCTATACCGATTATGTCGGCGTTGGCCCTGGCGCGCACGGGCGCTTAACAATCAATGGGATAAAACAGGCGACGCGCGGCCACCGTGCGCCGGATATCTGGCTGGAAAAAGTATCTGCACAAGGTCATGGCAGTCATGATTTCGAAAGCCTTTCTGCGCGCGACCGTTTTACCGAATGCTTGATGATGGGGTTGCGTCTTGCCGAAGGTATTCCTGTCGCGCGGCTGGAAGAAGAAGGCGGTGCAAAGATAGATACTCTTCTTTCCTTGCAAAAAATAAAAGCCCTTCAGGGCGAAGGGCTTTTGGGATTTGACGGTCTTACATTAAAGGTCACGAAAGATGGTCTGCAGCGCCTGAACGGCGTTCTGCAATATCTCCTTTAGGGGAGAACGGGCGCGCCGTTGGCCGTGGTTGTGGTCGTTACAAGGGCGCCGAAATCCGTGCCATTGATCATCACGTTGCCATCCTTGCTGAACACAACGTCATAATATTTGCTCGCGGGATCTGCAGGTAAGGGTTTGCCCATGCCGGAAATGGCGCTGACGCC
Organism: Pseudomonadota bacterium; assembly: GCA_963204825.1. Taxonomy (GTDB): domain Bacteria; phylum Pseudomonadota; class Alphaproteobacteria; order Micavibrionales; family Micavibrionaceae; genus Micavibrio_A. Next base: position 381 of record CAUJHN010000041.1, on the reverse strand, counting down.
CAGAATGCCTTGCAGGAATTTTGCGCGCATATCGGGTGTCTTTGCGCTTATCATCGCCTGCTGTAACTGTGCGTTTACGGCGTCAAGTCCTGTGACTGTCGTCTGTACCCGTTCCGGGGCCCCAAACAGGAAAGAGAATACATTAAAGAAATCTGGGTAGCCGGATTGAGGCCGCGTGCGAACCTGTTCTTTTGTCATGGGGGATTTTGCCGCGCGGTCTGCAAGACTGGTCGTCATGGCTATTTGCGGGATGGTCCCCTTAAATTGAGTGTCTGCATCAAAAAAACCGATATTCGATAGGGTCGCGTTTGCCGAGCCGGTATAGGCTTCGGGGTCTTTTTCCGATAAGGCGGAATTAAAAGTCAGGCTGCCAACTGTCAC
>CAUJHN010000040.1 GCA_963204825.1 Pseudomonadota bacterium | reverse complement strand
TATCTCTTCTTCCTCTTCAACCTGATCCATGATGGGGTTATTTAGCTCCAGGACGTCTTCTTCCTTGGCCGGCGCCGGTTCGAACACTGGTTCTGGCGGCGGCGGTGGCGGCGCAGCAGCTGCGGCCTTGACAGGCTCAGGCGCTGGCGGGGCTTCCGGCTGCTCGTCATCGTCAGAAATGATCTGGCGAATAGAGGCAAGAATTTCCTCTATCGATGGTTCCTGCTCTGGTTTCTGGTCGGCCATATTAGAAAAAGGTTCGAACTGGTTGGAGTTAGATAATACGGAATCAGTCTCTATGATCGCTTCCCCCTTGTCAAAGCCCTATCTCCTACTTTTCCTCATGTATTATAAGAGGAAGCGGCGCTTTTTTATTGGAGGATGGTAGAAATACTCTGCAAGGCAAGATCAGAATACAAAACCGCGACGGGGCTGCATGCCGGAAATATAGGGAACGGCAGCATCGAACAGTATGCGCTCGCTGACTTCTCCGCTCTCGGATTTCGTGACCATAACGGCGCGGCCGATCTTGTCGGATTCGGATTTGACGACTGCGAGCAAACGGCCGTGCGGCGCCAGCTGCTGCAAAAGCATCGGGGGAATTTCGGCGACGCTGCCGTTCAGAATGATAAGACTGTAATCCCCATGCGTGGGGCATCCTTCATAAGCGGGCCCTAAATGCGGGATGACCATGCGCAAACCCTGCCCCGCCCAGTTGGCTTCCGCCATGGCCAGCAATTCGCCATCTGGTTCTACGGCCACCACCCTCTCGACCATGCTGGATAAAATGGCGGAAGAATACCCCGTGCCACATCCAATATCCAAAGCCCTGTCGTCGGCTTTTGGCGCTGCTGCCTGCAACAGACGGGCATGCGTGACGGGCTCCATAAGAAAGCAGGAACGGCCTACCGGCATATCTTCGTCTGAATAGGCGATGCCCTTCTTGTCCTGGGGAACATATATTTCGCGCGGTACGGTGCGGAAGGCATTCAAGACATCCTCATTCACTACTCCCATCGTATTTATCTGGGAATCGACCATATTTATGCGGGCTGCGGCGAAATTCATTATGCGGGTCCAGCTGGAAAGAGAGTGAGACTATATAATCATCCGAATACTTAATATCCCATAGAAGCAGCCATTTCCACCCCCTTTTAAGGTTGACAGGCGGGCCCCCTCTCCTCTAACACCATAATCCTTGGATGGCGCGATGGCAGATCGGCTATGCAGAGGACTGCAAATCCTTGTAGGCCGGTTCGACTCCGGCTCGTGCCTCCACTTATTTCAGAATTTTATAATTTTTGGGGCTGTCGCATTTCTGCGGCAGCCCCTGGATTTTTTTGCCAAGGCAGAGAATCAGTTGGCCCCGCCGCCTTCAGCCCCGGAAAATACGGGGGCAGGATCGACTGGCGGGTTCGTCGGCGTCACGCCCGGGTCCGTAGGCGTAGCAACCCAGCCGCCTTGCGCTCCCGTGTATATTTCTGGCGTTACTCCAGATGGAGCAACCGGTTGAGGCGCAGCAGCCGGCGCAGGCGCGGCATGCGTGTCTTCGTGCTGTTTTGGCGCAAAGCACACGCAGGTCGCATTTCCACCCACAGCAGGTTGGAAGAAGGTTCCAGGCGTCAGGTTAAACTCAACGGACATACCTGCTATATAGCCCAATGCCTGACAGTGTCTGCTACAGCCCGAAATTGTTTCGGATGTATGGTCATAGCTGTGACATGCCAGCGGGTGGTGCGTCTGCAGCTCTGCGCATGGGACGTTCACTATGATATTGGTATTGTCGCCGCTGTTAGGCGTCGCCGCTTTACAAATAGGCTTGCCATCTATGCCAAGCCCTCCAAAGATAGGGAAGTTGGGATCATCGCAGCTCATGGAAGACGCGCAGACCTCATCGCCGTTCGCGCCGGCGATCTGGCCTATCTTGGTGCCGGTGGGACATGTTTTAGGCGCGCCCGAGCTTGAGGAAACAGCGCCAAAATCGTCATTATATTCCGGCGTGCCCAGCGCAAATTTACGGCCATTGTCCGTGTCCTTTATGTCGTTCTCCGTAGCAACGACAAACACATTGTCGTCTCCATCGCAGTTTTCGCCTTCGACGGCGGATGCATCACAGGAATCCGCGATAAACGGGCTGGATTTGTTTTCCCCGCCGCTCAGAAGAATGAAATCCGCAGTGCTGCTGATTTCCTCTCCATTGGGTTTCTTTGCGACAATCTTTCCTTTTTTCGCAAAGAAAGTGGCAGGATTTGTCTTGTCGACAGTAACGGCATAAAGAAGACGGTTTTTATATCCGTCCGTTCTTCCTGCGCCGGAAACGATCTGAATGGAGTCTGACTCGTCATCCGGAGTCGCAGGATCGTCTGGCACCAAATAGGCCGAAGGAATTTCACCAATCCGGATCACGTAGGATTCATCTACCAGCGGCGTGGAAGGATCGTCAGGATGGGTGCGTTCAATCACGTTCCCCGCAACAGGCGCGCCGCAGTCCGTGGCAACCGTGCTGGTCGATCCCGGGTCTGCCGGACATGGGTAGAACCCGTAGTCTTTGGCGAATTTTTCCAACGCTTCCCTGGCATCGACAATATTGTTCCTGGTTGTATCAACCTGCTGCTTTCGCATTTGAACGGTATAGGCGCTCAGAATCCCCACCAATAATATGCCGATTATGACCATGACGACGGCCAGCTCGATTAAACTAAAACCCCTGCTGTTTGCCTTGCGCATTCAGAATCTCCCATTTTTTTAAATATTATGATAAATGTAGCATATATCTGTCCCGTATAACAAATTTGGCCAAAAAGCCCGCCAAGAACCAAGGCGAAAGGCTGAAAAGGAAAAGTGGCATTTCGGGTTGACGCCCCCATCCGAATTGATTAGTAATACCCCCCGGTGTTCCTCGGTAGCTCAGCGGTAGAGCAGGTGACTGTTAATCACTTGGTCGCAGGTTCGATCCCTGCCCGGGGAGCCATTAAAAAGACTGTTCCCTTTTTAAATTCCCACTATATCCTTTCTATATGAGCACGAAATTAACCGACGGCGGCACTATCCATGCCGAAGATCTGTATTACCTGATGGACGGGGCGGATCCGATTAAGATACTGGACGCCACTTATGGCGCGGTTGACGGCCAGTCCCCTTACCAGGCCTTTCTTGGACAGCATATAGAAGGGGCGCAGTTTTTCGACATAGATACGGTTGCGGATCAGGATGCGCCCCTGCCCCATACGCTGCCTTCTGCAGATTATTTTCAATCCTGCGTAGAGGCCATGGGAATTGAAAATAATGACCACGTTGTAATTTACGATCAAAGCGGTGCCTACATGGCGTCGTCCCGCGCCTGGTGGATGTTTCGCGTATTCGGTCATAAAAACGTCTATGTTCTGGAAGGCGGCCTGCAATCCTGGAAAAACAACGGTTTTCCCATTAAAACGGGCACGCCCGATGCGCCAGAGCCCTCACATTATATGCCGGGTTACCGCCCTGAATTGCTTGTAACGCGCAATGATTTGCTGGAAAACCTCAAAACAAAAGAAACATTGGTAATCGATGCGCGCCCATCCATGCGCTTTCATGGAAAGGCGCAGGAACCGCGTTCCGGCATGCGCGCCGGGCACATACCGGGCAGCATCAATCTTCCCTTCGCCGCCCTGCTCGATGATACGACGCGGCATTTAAAAGATAACGAAACACTGCAGGACATGCTGGATCGCCTGCGAATTGATCCCAAAGACAAAGTGGCCGTCTCCTGCGGCAGCGGGGTTACGGCCTGCACGGTCGCGCTCGCGCTTTATAAAGCGCGAGGACAGGAAGCGGCCGTTTACGACGGCTCCTGGAGCGAATGGGGGCAAGAGACCGAAAATCTCCCTATTGAGCTTTCCGCATAACAGATGCCCATTTTAAGTATAGTTGGTATTTTTGCCAGTATTCGTGATCGGCGCGAGGGCGGAGCCAATTCCTAACTTAAGAATTTTGCGACTTAATGTAATAAATTTAAAAAGATAAAAAATATTATTCAGTATTAAAGAATAGACGACTACTTTTAAAGTTAATGAATACAGTATTCGATGTAAAGATATTCAATACTCATATTTTCTATTCTGATTATTGTACTAATCTTATGTAAGAATAGATTTTAACTTTAAAAATCAAAGTTTTCTCTTGCAAAACTTGCGGTTATATCGTATTTAATAATTACACACCCTCTATTACCGCCGTTTGTCCGGAGAGCCTCGGTTCTCCGGACCTTTTTTTTGGTAGGACTGTTAAACACCTCTATTTGCATAACGTGAATAAAAAATTATACAATAACTCAGTATAATAAATTTGATTTCGTATAAGAGGTAACATGGCAGGTGGTACAGACTTAGTGGGTGACGCCAACAATGTGACAATTGGGGAATTGGAGAACAGGCACCTGCAGACGGCATTCAGACATGCCTGTATGTCAGGGGCGATGAATGAGGCGTATACACATACTTACATGGCCAGGCTTAATGGCCAAGACTCCCCTCTGCCAACAAAAGCCGAAATTAACGATGGAACAGATGCATGCATAGCGAATGGAATTCCACAGGGCGCAACACCGGCTGGTCTTATGGAGAAAACAGACCGTAATATGACAGCCGTAGAGAGAATGCGGAAACAAATGGGACTTGGGTCCGGTCAATAAAATCAGAGTAAAATCAACAAGACTAAGCCGCCTGGTTATGAAAGCTGAAATTCAGTATTGGCACAAATGGCGCGCCCGACAGGAATCGAACCTGTAACCCCCTGCTTAGAAGGCAGGTGCTCTATCCAGTTGAGCTACGGGCGCCTAAAGGTGGCTACTTTGTAGCACTATCTTTTGGAGGAATGTAGCGGAAATTGTCGCCATAGTTCCGGGGGCGCACGATACGGTCGTGGGCAACGTCCGTTTCAATTTCCCACCCCTTCTCAACGGCATATTCAATGGCCTGTTCCTGGGTTGGAAACTTCAGGCGCACCTGATTGTCCGTATCCGCAGAGGCCGTCCAGCCCATAAGGGATTCTGGCTCCCTGCGGCTTTCGGGAATATATTCCAAAACCCAGCTTTTAGTTCTGGCCAGGCCGGATTGCATGGTGTTTTTAGAGGGTCTGTAAATGCGTACTTTCATGAGCCTAGATTATAAGGGAATTCTTTAAGGGACAAGCCCTTCTAATAGGGCAGGACTTTTGCTTGCCTGCCCCTTCCGAGTGGTGTAGAAGATACCCGGTCACGGGGTGTAGCGCAGTCTGGTAGCGCATCTGCTTTGGGAGCAGAGGGCCGGGAGTTCGAATCTCTCCACCCCGACCATTCCCTCTTCAATTCATGAATATAGTGTGATGGACGACGTCTCCGGCCTTGATGCCGTATTTCGCCGCTTCGCCCCCGTTGATTTCCAAAACGGCGGACACGGGCCCGTTTGATGGAACGCTCGTCATGTCATTGGGAAGCGCGTTCGATTTGATTGAATTGATAGTCCCGTCTTTTCTGATGAAAATCATATCGAGACGGATCAGCGTGTTTTTCATCCAGAAATACCTCTCGGCCTCATTGCCGAAGACGAACAACATGCCGTTTTTCTCCGGCAATTCGGTTCTGTTCATTAATCCCTTGGCCTGCTGTTCAGGCGTGAGCGCGAGTTCTATTTTAAAACTGACCTTATCGCCTTCTTTTGTTTGAATATACAAAGAATGGATGATGTCATCGCTTGTCTTCGGTTGCGCCTGCGATTCTTCCTTCGCATCGCAAGAAATCAAAACGAAAGCCAGCAGCGTTAGAGCGAGTATTTTCATGATTCCCTCTTATTCCGCAAGAACGCCGACAATTTTATCCGATGCGTTAAACTCATGCATGTTGTTATGCCCCGCCCCTTCGATTGTAATCATTGATTTTGGCTCTGGCGCCGCATTAAAAAGCGTCTCTCCCAGCCTGTAGGGAACTATATTATCCGCCGTGCCATGCACCACGATGAGGGGTGATTTTATCTTTTTTATCTTGGAAAGGTTATCGTACCGATCCTTTAGCAAAAGAGATACCGGCAAATAGGGATAATGAATAACCCCTACGTCCGTCATGCTTGTGAACGGGGATTTCAAGACAAGCGTATGGAGTGAATATTCCGTGGCTAGCTGGACCGCTGTTCCGCTGCCGATAGATTCCCCGATTACGATGATTGCGTTCTCGTCTGTGCCGGATTCCTTCAACCAGTCCAGGAACGCGCGTCCGTCTTTGTAAAAACCCTGCTCTGAAGGGCTTCCCGGATTTCCCGCATAGCCGCGAAATTCGGGCAACAGAATGCCGTAACCCGCCTTAAGATACAGCACCATTTCCAGGGCCGACATGCCGACATTGCTCGCGTTTCCATGAAACCATACCACCGTGGGTTTTTGCTTGGTTATAGGCTTTAAGTACCATCCGTACAAAGCAAGCCCGTCTTCCGTTTTTACCTGAATCTCTTCAAGACCTATAATCCCCGTGTCCGTGATGGAGGGCTTCACTTTGGTCGGGAAGTACATCATGCTTCTCTGTCCGACATACGCAAGGACGATTAGCCCCAGGAACATAAAAGCGACATAACTTAAAATCGTCATGGCCCGTTTCATACTATCTTAATCCTGCGCCATAAATCCGGGCGTATACGCCAGCCTTCGCCAATAAATCTTCGTGCCTTCCCCGCTCTACGATCCGGCCTTCTTCAAGGACAAGGATTTGATCCGCGTTTTGAACGGTTGACAGCCTGTGCGCGATAACCAAAGTCGTGCGACCCTTTTGCAGTTCCGCCAGCGTGGCCTGTATGGCCCGCTCCGCTTCGTTATCCAGGGCTGATGTCGCTTCATCGAGCAACAGGATGGGCGCATTGCGGAGAATGGCGCGCGCTATCGCAATCCGCTGCCTTTGCCCGCCTGAAAGCTTCAACCCTTCTTCACCCAGCCTTGTGTCATACCCCTGCGGCAGGCGGCGGATAAAGTCATCGGCTTCTGCAGCTATTGCCGCCTTGATAATTTCATCCTGGTATGCGCCATGCTTGCCGTATCCGACATTGGCCCAGACCGTATCATCAAAAATCGTGATGTCCTGTGATACGAGCGCAATCTGCTGCCGCAAAGAAGACAGCGAAAGCGTGCGTATATCATCTTTATCGATCAGAATGCGGCCAACGCTAGGGTCGAAGAAGCGCGGAATCATATTCATGATGGTTGTTTTTCCGCTTCCGGATGGCCCCACAAGCGCCGTGACGGTGCCGCCGAACATGGTGAAAGAAACGCCGTCCAATGCCATTCTTTCGTTGGCGTCGTATTTGTATTCGACTTTTTCGAACATGATGTCCGGCTTTGTGTAGTTCGCCCTTGTGGGCGCAACTATTTCTTTTATTTCAGGACGGCGGTCCATCATGTGGAACACGCGATCCGCTGCGCCAAGTCCCATCTGCAAGGATGCGTTCAATTTTGCCAGTTTCTTCATCGGCTCATAGGACATGGAGAAGGCCGTAATAAACGACAGTAACTCACCCGCCGTGCTGCCGCCGTCCGCGACGCTATACCCGCCGTAAACAATGATGGCAAACACAACAAGCCCGACCAGCGTTTCATTAACGGGAGTAGAAAGATTATTTACCCGTACGGATTTTATAACGAGTTCACGCACCTTATGAATGGCGTAGCCTGTGCGCTCTCTCTCATGATCTTCCATACCATAGGCCTTGACGAGGCGAATGCCCTGAAATATCTGCGAGAGCATATCCGAAAGCCTGGCCATGTCTTCTTGTATCCGTCCGGACATTTTGCGAAGACGCCTTCCGACCCAGACAACAAATATCGCCGTGAAGGGGAAGATTAAAAACACCAGGCAGGATAAAAACCAGTCCTGATAGAACATGACAGAAACGAGGAAAAACAACGTCAGCAGGTTTTTGCCAAAGCCGGTAATGCCGTCCGATACGGAGGCACGCATGACATTCACGTCGTTGATGACGCGGGAAATCAGTTGTCCGCTTGGGTTCTGCTGAAAAAACGCCAAATCAAGCGTGAGGAAAGTTGATACGAGATCACGCTGTATCTGCCCCACGATATTCTGTCCCAGATTGGTCATGATGATCGTGTGCTGATACGTCGTGATGCCGCGCATGACGAAAATGAAAAAAATGGCGCTGCCCAAAAGCCATACGCGGCTTATATTACCTTGTGTCAAAACTTCATCGATTACAGGCTCCATCATCATGGCGAATCCTGCCGTGAGAGCCGATGAGACGATCATGAAAAATGTGGCCAGAAGCACCTTTCCCATGTGCGGCGCAACATAGTTTTTCATGATGCGCCGCATCAGAACAACGCTATTGGTCCGCACCTGTAATGGCTGGGCGTTCTCAATCTTTTCTTTCATAATTCTGTGATAGACTCATCACAATAGACTGGCAATACCATGAGTGACGGATATACAGGGAAAAACGGCGGAAACAGTATGGGTTCGGGGGGAATCGGCCTGGCCTTGGGCGGCGGTATCGCGCGCGGCTTTTCCCATATTGGCGTCCTCAAAACCCTCAACAAATACGGCATATATCCGGACGTCATAGCAGGCACATCCATTGGGGCCGTCGTGGGGGCCGCCTACCTGACCGGCAAGTTACCCGAATTCGAGGAATGGGCGCGCTCCTTAAACCGCTTTCGGATGCTCTCCTACCTTGACTTGAGGGTGCGGAGTGCGGGGCTCGTCGGTGGAAAAAGGCTTTTAACTCTGCTGGAGCGAAACTTCGGCGACATGAAAATCGAAGACCTGCCGCACAGCTTTACCGCGATTGCGGCCGATCTTGCCAATGGTCACGAAGTCTGGCTCCAAAAAGGACCGCTGGTGGAATCCATACGCGCGTCGTTCGCGCTGCCCGGCGTTTTTCCGCCTGTGAGCATCAACCAGCGGCATTTGGTGGACGGCGCGCTCGTCAATCCCTGCCCTATTTCCGTGTGCCAGGCGCAGGGCGCGCGCATGACGATCGCCGTCGATCTGCACGCGGATATGATCGGGAAAGCCATTAAACCCGGGAACAATTATCAAACCGTCGCGGGATTCGATCTGTTCGATGAAACCCAGGTGCCGCGGGATAAACAGGAGCCTTTTATCAACAACCCCATTTCCCAGAAACTGTTCAATCGCGAACCGAATTCCCCTTCCCTGTTTGGCGTGATGGTTTCGGCCCTGGGGATCATGCAGGACAGGCTGACCCGGTCACGCCTTGCCGGGGATCCGCCCGATGTGCACATTAAACCGCAGCTGGGGCATATAGGCATGCTGGAATTTGAAAAATGCGATGAATTGATAAGGCTGGGTGCGGAAGCGACGGAACGCGTGATGCCGGAGATACGCGCAGGGATAGAATTGTTCCTGCCAAAGACTAAGCGCCCGGGCTATCAACATCCCGAAGACGTGCCCACGCAGATCGATGATTTATTTTAATTACGTGGGCTGCTTGCGCTTCTTGTGCTTGCGATCCGGCAAAGCCTTGCCCCAGCGCAGTTCGGGCGCCAGATAGGTCGGCATCACGTTGTTGTAAACGGCAATCAGATTGCGCAAGGCGTTGTTCATTTCCTTTGGCGTTTTACAATGCGCGAAGTTCGCCGCGTGCAATCCGGAACGGAACAGGCAGGTATCAATCCCCGCCGCATGCGCCCCGATAACGTCATGCGCCATCGTGTCGCCCAGCATGACCGTCTGCGCCGGGTAAATGTCCTTTTTTTGCAGGTACTGGATGCAATAGTTGTAAATCAGCTTGTGCGGCTTGCCGATATAATTGACGATCCCGCCGGAATCTTCATACCGCCGCGCCAGGAGGAGCGGTCCTGTTAAAAGTCCTGTACCGATCATGGAAAGGCTGTCCGGGTTCTGGCAGTAAGCCCTCAAGCGCCGCTGGATAGCTTTGCGAATGATCGGGTCATAGTCCTGAAGCGTTTTGCGAGGGTAATCCATACCCAGAATCAGCACGAAATCCGCTTGATCTATGTCTTCGACGATTTCTATCCCGCTGTCTTTATACACGGGCGCCTTGCCGTCACGCGAGAAAACGTAACATTTGTTTCCCAGTTTTTCGAAAACGCCTTCCTTGCGGGCGTGAAACCCTTCCCACAAAACTTCGGCCGGCGTTACGATCTGGTTATAAAGGCTGGGGCCGAGCCCCATTTTCTTCAGCTTGGCCTTATTGTCTTCGGCGCGCTCGCTGGAATTAGAGAGAATAAGAATAGTCTTCTTGCGTTCCTTTAA
>CAUJHN010000039.1 GCA_963204825.1 Pseudomonadota bacterium | reverse complement strand
GGTCTTTACGGTGTGTGTTTGCATGTCTGCGATCTGGATTTTTGTTAAAAAAAGAGGGGGTTGGTAGGATTTATTAAACTTGTGGATAATCTTTCGAATCACCCTATTAAATTTAATCGAAGTCCTCTGAGTCGTAAATACCCCACAGAAATTTTCTTTGAAGCCAGCCTGCGTAGCCTTCCGCGGCCACCTCGCACCAATCGCCCTGGCATGCCTTTATGGCCGCAACGACATTCGGCTCCAGATAGGCGATCATCTTGCTTTGCTCATTCGCCTCTTTGCGGATCGGTTGATTCACCTCGCCCTTGACTATTCCCATGCGATCCCCGGACAGGAGAGACTGGTGCACCCAGCCATTGTCGCCATCCATGTCCCGGATCTTACGCCAGGTATCGAACTCCTGGATGATTTCAACCGGCAGATGGTCCTTTTTATAGACCCATTTTATGGGGTAGCGCAGCGCGGGGCCGGTACGGACAAAAACCTTGTCCGAGGCCAGGCTTACGAATCTTGGGATGGGCAGCCCGGAAGACGTCTTTTCCCCTATTTCATAGGGGATAGGGACACTATTGCCTTCCTGCGCCAAGGCGGGAAGCGCAGAAAAAATAGTTAACAGCAGGAGAAATACGATTTTTTTGCCCATAACTGTTTTTGGATATGATAAAAAGCACCGCAATTCAAGAGGATGAAAGCGTGAACACACAGGCTTCGCACATTAGCGTGGCACCCATGATGGACTGGACGGACCGGCATTGCCGGTACTTCCATCGTCTTCTGTCGCCCAATATACGGCTGTATACAGAAATGGTGACGACCGGCGCGATTATCCACGGCGACGCGGACCGATACTTGCGCTTCAACCCCGAAGAACATTACGTGGCCCTGCAGCTCGGCGGGTCGGAGCCTCAGGATATGGCCGAATGCGCGCGTATCGGCGAACAATACGGCTATGACGAAATCAACATCAATTGCGGCTGCCCATCCGAACGTGTGCAAAAAGGCGCGTTCGGCGCCTGCCTGATGTCGGAGCCCGACACCGTAGCCCGAAATGTCGAAGCGATGGTGAAGGCCGTAAAAATCCCCGTCACCGTTAAATGCCGCATAGGAATAGACGATGTGGAAGAAGGCCCCTTCCTGCGCCGCTTCGTCAAAACCGTGTCCGAAGCCGGCTGCAACATGTTCATCATCCACGCCCGCAAGGCCTGGCTGAAAGGCCTGTCGCCCAAAGAAAACCGTGAAATCCCGCCGATTGATTATACGCTGCCCGCCGCCATCAAACGCGAAAACCCGCATTTGGAGATAGCCGTGAACGGACAGGTAAAGACGGTGGAAGATACCACAACACACATGCAAAATTTCGACGGAGTCATGATCGGCCGCGAAGCCTATCAGAATCCCGGTCTCTTGCTGGAACTCGAACGCGATATCTACGGCAACACGCCGATTTCCGCCGAAGACGCCGTCCTGCGCATGATTCCCTATATTGAACAGCAAGCCCGCGACCATGGCACGCCGATGAAATCCATCACCCGTCATATGCTTGGGCTGTTTCAAGGTGAACGCGGTGCCCGCCTCTGGCGCAGAACGCTCAGCACACAACCCCATCTGGAAGACGCCCATTCGACGTTACTGGCAGAGGCCTTAAAGGCGGTCGCTTAAGAGTTCTTATGTGACGGGGCAATAAACGGGATGAACATGATCCATCCCAAAAAATAATCTGCTCTCGCTCGCCCCAATATTTGGGGAATGATGAACCAGCCCTTGAAATTTGCCGGGCCTTCGCCCGTCATTTTGGGTCCGATAAGCGATAACGTACCCGGCAGGCGCTACATCTAGAGTATAATTTTGCTCAACATATGCCTCGGGAAGAAGTTCATTTTTTGTATTTGCGGCTGTGTAATCAGCGTCCGCCATTTCGTCAACCACGTAACGAAATCCTCTGCCTATATAGACAGTAGCCACTCTGAGGGATGAAATCAGATCAACATGATAATCGCTTGTGTAAGAAAATTTTGCGTGGAACCACCCGTAAAGGCGATGGTAACTCTCTGGTATATTTGCCGTATGCGCCGCGATATTCTCTATGTCCTTACCTATAAGCGCGGCATCTTCCGGCGTAGCAAATAAACCCCGCTCCTGAAAAATACTGGAAGCATTATGGGGATCAAACCGACTATTTCGTTTAAACTGCCCGCAGCGTTCATTCAAAAGCGCTATCTTCTCATTATCTAAATTGCCAAACACTGCTTGAATTTCAGGCGCTAGTTTACGCTGCCATATAACGGCCTTACAATCGGGATGCCCGACTGCGGCAATATCATTCGGATCTGCGGTAATCAATATTCCTTCATTGCCAGGATGCCTTGCACAATTTTTAAAAGCGTCCCGAATTCTTAAGGCTCGCTCGTCCATACCGTACCCCAACACATAATTAAAAAATATGTTAAATGCTATATGCAAATAGCATGGCTTAAAACGGCATTACCAGCAAAAAAAGTTAAAATTTGCATTTTCTGAAGGCTCATTGATAATGTAGTCAGATTTACCTTTTTAAGGGAAAACCATGCACTGGCAGCGCCTTGACCGCGAAAACACCCTGAAAGTCATCGACAGCGTAAAATCCGCCGGCGATATGGGGTTGTTCACGCCCGCGACCAGCGAAGTCAAGAAATCCCCCCTTTCCTTTTACGAAGACTTTAACCTTTATAAACTTACGAATTTTGCCTCCTTGCCGTCCTTTACCTTTGAATATCTCGGAAAGGGCCAGTTCTTTCATTACCTCGACGGAACGGAAGTCCCCATATATACGGTGAACGATCAGGGCGCCCTGACCTTAAATGACCGCAGCGTCGTCGATTACCTGGAATTCTTCTTCGCCCACGTGCATATCGATGATGAGGAAATGCTCCTGATCAAAAACCCGCACGATATGCCCCTGCTCGATTCGCTGGGGGATGACAGCATCGCCGTCGTCGTCCGCAACCACAACCCTGCCAGGGTCGAATATGACGGCGGGCACGATAAATATACCGTGGAAGCAGACCTTTATGCCGACGGGCTGCTGATCCGCGCCACCATTGCCGTGACGTCCAATGGCCGCGTATCCATCCTTAACCGCCGGATGATCGTAAATGCCGTTGCACATTCCGCCGGATCAGGGATAATGGCCTAAGGAGTTACTGATGAGCGACAATGATCAGACAGGCGGACTAGGCGGCACCTTCGGCAGCAAAACCAAGGGAAGCCAGATAGCGTATGGACATCCACATGCAGAGGAAATCATTAACTCCGCAAAGAAAATACTCAAACAATCGGAAACCGGCACATTACTGCTTAAAGTGTCTGATGTTCACAAAATCCCAATAAATGTGATTAAAGGGTTGGGCGAATCTGGCTTTTCGCCCCAAGCGCGGATCGTTTATTTACAAGCTTCTGGAAAAACGGAAACCGCCGATGGTGCCCTAACTTTGAAGTTAATTAAGGCACTAAGGGATGCCGATCAGGAGTTGATAGGCTTCACGGCACCAGACCCTACCAAAGACTTAATGGAATATGCGGCTGTTATGCATGCCAAAGCCTTGGATTCCATCATATACGTCTGCAAAGTTGTGAAAGAATTAACCAATTCTTCGGTATATAAGGATTTGCTTGACGGTTTGGCCGAATTAGGGCATGATGCAGTATACAAAGCATA
>CAUJHN010000038.1 GCA_963204825.1 Pseudomonadota bacterium | reverse complement strand
GATGCTTTTTGTCTTTTTAACCACGGCCTATAGACATGCCCGTATGAACGGGGAGTTCTGGCCTCTGGCCGTTCTGATTAGCTGCACGATTATGGGTCTGTATGACTTCGGCGGTCTTTACGTCAATATGGGGGTCCCGTGGATTGCCTTCTGGTACCAATACGCTTTGGCAACCCGCTCTTCACACATGACCTTCGAAACCGCCTGAAAGGGTTTTCTTTAACCCGCCCTGTGGTACAATTGCCCCATGTCTACGATCAACCAGCGGCTGGATCTCCGCCAATCCCAGAACCTCGTCATGACGCCGCAGCTCCAGCAGGCGATCAAATTGCTGCAGCTGAATAACGTTGAACTCGCGGAATATATAGAAGCTGAAATCGCACAAAACCCGCTTCTCGAAAAAAAGGAGGCGGAAAGCGATACGCCTGCTCTTGATACCGGCCCATCCGAAGAACGCGACAATGTACAGGATGACTTTGATTCCAACTGGACCGGCAACGAAAACGAACAGCCCAAGGCCACCACTGATTTTGATGCCGGCAGCGCCGTGATCGGCGCAGGCGGTAACCGCAATTTCGATGAACTGGATGAAAGCGCCGATCCTGCATTTACAAGACCCGAAACCCTGCGCGAACATCTCCTGGAACAAATGAACGTGGCCTTCGATGACGCGCGCGACCGTCTCATCGGCGCCATGTTGATCGATATGATAGATGAAGCTGGCTATCTGCGTGAAGGCACGGCGGACCTGTCGGCAAAACTGGGCGCGGATGAGGCGCGTATACAGTCTCTTTTAGCGACGATGAAGAAATTCTCTCCATCGGGAGTCTTCGCGCAAGACTTAAAAGACTGCCTGGCAATTCAGTTGGACGAACAGGGCAAGCTTGATAAGCCTATGAAAATTCTGCTCGATAACCTCAATCTTCTGGCGGGGCACGATATGGATGCGCTCGCCAAAAAATGCGATGTGAACGGAATGTATCTCATGGATATGATCGGGGATATTAAATCTCTGAATCCAAAGCCTGCATCGAATTTCGATCATATGGTTGTGCAAACCGCCATTCCCGATGTTCTCATGAAGAAACTGCCCAAAAACCTCGGTGGCGGCTGGCGCGTGGAACTGAACACCGAAACACTGCCCCGTGTGCTCGTGAACAACGAATACTACACGCAAGTGTCGAACAGCGCGAAAGACAAGAAAGATCGGGAATACATCACGACTCAGCTAAACAACGCAAACTGGCTGGTGAAATCTTTGGATCAGCGCGCGCAGACCATTTTGAAAGTGGCCTCTGAAATTGTAGAACAGCAGGATGCGTTTTTTACCTTCGGGATTGAATTCCTGCGTCCTTTGACATTGAAAGACATCGCCGAAGTCATCGGCATGCACGAAAGCACTGTCTCCCGCGTCACGACAAATAAATATATCGGCACGCCGCGCGGCATATTCGAATTGAAATATTTCTTTTCTACGGCTCTTGTCTCGGCCGACGGCACTGCACATTCTTCTGAAAGCATCAAAGCGCGCATCAAGGCGATGATCGACGCTGAAAAGCCGGACGATGTCTTATCGGACGATGCCATCGTCGAAGCCCTGCAAAAAGACGGCATCGACATCGCCCGCCGCACGATTGCAAAATACAGGGACATGCTCAATATCCCCTCGTCCGTTCAGCGCCGCAAACAAAAACGCTAATAAGACGCTTGTTTCAAAGCAGACTTCTGCCCCATCAGCTCATCAACATTACGCTGAAAATTTTCATTCGTATCGGTCGCATGAATTTCAAACGTGCCGTCCTTTGATAGGCGCTCTTCCATTTCCGGATGCCGCTTCAGATAATCTTCCAGCTTCATCGGAATAATGTCATCCTGTGAAATCAGATCTGCCTTGTTATCCATCAATCGCCTGATGCGATCCTTCACGGCAATATAATGCGTGCAGCCTATGATGATGCTTTCCACCTTCGCCTCACGCAAAGGCTGCAAATAATCTTCCAAGATCATATCAAGGTATTTTTCGCCGCCCTCTTCGATCATCGGCACCAAAAGCGGGGCCGCGATGGATTTCATCTCCACGGCCGGATTTATTTTCTGCAGTTCGGTTTCAAATATATTCGAATGCACCGTTCTTTGCGTCGCCAGCATGCCGATTTTATGCGCGCCATGCTCGATAGCCACTTCCAGTGTCGGCACGATCACGCCCAGAATTCTATTCTCGGGAAATTCCCGCGCCAGAAAACCCTGCTGCAATTTCCGAAGGGCGGCGGCGCTCGCGGTGTTGCAGGCCACTATGATCAAATCGCATCCTTGGGAAAAGAGATACCGCATCGCCTTTTCGGTTAAGTCGTATATGGCTTGATCAGAACGCCGCCCGTACGGAAGATGCAATGTATCCCCCATGTACACATAGTCGTATGAGGGCAGTTTGGCGCGGATGGCGTTGGCGATCATCAATCCGCCGAGGCCGGAGTCGAATACCCCTATTTTTTTCAAATTTTTCATGCTTTTGCGCAATTCTTTTGTGGTTCGTCTTTCTTTGTTAACCAAAAAGTACTATAATCATTTATATACCGGAAAACAGCGATTTTATGGCTTTCTGGCCCGTTTTTTCCGGGCTCTCTACGAACTAACAAAAAGGTGAAAACATGCAACTGACCGTACAAGGCAAACAAATGGATCTTGGCGACGCGCTGAAGTCGCACGTCTCAGACAAGCTGGAGGATATAAACACAAAATATTTCAATCGCGCTATCGACGCCACCGTCACCTTTTCACCGGAAGGGCACTCTTTCACGAAAACCCATATCTCTATTCGAGTCGGCAAGGACATCATGGTGATTTCCGACGCCACTGAAACGGATCCTTACATTGCTTTCGATCAGGCCGCCGAAAAAGTGGCGAAGCAGCTTCGCCGTTATAAACGCCGCCTGCGCGACCATCACCAGAAAATGGAAGAGGCGCCCGCCGATCATTTCTCTCCTGCGCTGGACTACACACTGTCGGCGGAGCAGGATAACGAAGAGGTGAACGACCATCTGGTTATCGCAGAGATAGCGACCAACATTCAGACAATGTCGCCGTCCGACGCCGCGATGCGTCTGGAGCTGTCCAATCTTCCGGCCTTGATGTTCCGCAACGCGGGCCATAAGGGTCTGAACATGGTCTATAAGCGCCCCGATGGTAACATAGGCTGGGTTGATCCTGACGGCAAAACGACGAGTATTCGTAAGTAAACGGCTCTTTACGCAGAAACATTCTTTGAATAAGGTATCTCCACCATGAGATACCTTATTCTTTTTTGCATCGGTTTACTTTTTGCGCCGGCGGCTTGTTTTGCGAAAGATAACGCCGCCCTGCAGATCAAGGCCCTGATGGAATATTGCGTGCCAGCAATCAAGAAAGACATGGACCCCGCGGAATATGCCGCGCAAAAAAAACTTCTGGAACTTCCCGCCGATCAAGCGGCGAAATTTTCTCCAGACGGCGGGCGGGTTTTCATGATTCCGGCGAACGGCGGCAATGCCGCGCTGATGACCAGCAAAAGCCATAAAGGCATTTGCAGCATCGCCATTCACACAACGCAGGCGGAATCTTTCTGGGATGCCGTGGAACGAACATTCAACGCGAAGTCCGCCTTTAAACTCCAGCGCGAAAAACGTCTGGAAGCGCAGAAGGTAACAAAGCGCGACTATGAAGCGGATATAAACGGCCCGGTGACACTCCTCATCACGGCTTCAGACGTGCCCAGGCCCGGCGCAATGCAGGCCCTGATGACTATCGCGCGTCACAAATAAATTTCCTTACAGGAAAAAATTTTTTAATAAAATTTCGCTGATTTCCGGGCCTTTCCTGATGATGGCATACGCCCCCTTAATCAAAAAACAAGACATTATTTGATAAAAACAAACAGCCTCAAAAATTTGATTTTTTATGATGCTTTGCAGGAACGAAATCAGTTTGAGTCCGTTCCAAATCGGAGTATGTAGAGACCACGCAAAGGAATATACGAGGTTATATGTCAACGCGCGCAACACTGAACGATTTGTCCATTACTTTTGACCTTATCATTCCATATCTGACAGCCGCCAATCATAAGCAGGTTATAAAGATGGTTGCCCGTGAACTTGCGGGCATGATCGGGATTAAGGAACGTATCCTTGCGGAACGTCTGGCGGAGAAGGAAAAAGAAAGCCCTTCAGCAATGGGGGATGGAACCGCGCTCACCCACCTTCACGTAAGTGGCCTGCAAAAAACGATCAGCGTCATCGTGCACTTAAAGAATCCTATTGAAATGTCGGCGCCGGACAAGCACCCCGTGGATATATTATGTTTTCACCTGACACCCGAACGTGAAGGGGCGGCGTATTTACGTACGCTGGCCCGCATGTCGCGCTTATTGCGCAACGCACAAATCTGTACTAAACTCAGAACAGCTTCGGACGAAAAAGCCATTCGCAATATTCTGGAGCATTCTTCAATACAGCTGATGGCCGCGTAAAATATTTCCTGCTCTTTAAAAACGTACACATAAAAAGACCAATTAAAAAAACCAGTGGGTCGGCGACAGTGAACGAGAGGGATGTGGTTTCGTTGAACAGAAACCGAAGGAGAAGCACATGCTTTCAGAACATCCTCATATCAAGAGCGTAAGAGTAAGCGAAACATTCATCAGAAACAGACTTTGCCGCCGTCTGGTGGTCGATACGGATCTTGTAATGCCCCGTTCAGGCCGCATTGAAGATAATACGAAGCTATATGATCTTCATAACTACCTTGAATCGATCGCCACGCATGATTTTGCGGATTTTGATGAAGTTGAAATCAGAACGCCGCGAAAACCGGATCCCGCCGCTAACGGGCATAGGGCAGCCGCATAAAAAAGCCGGGCAATGCCCGGCTTTTACGTTTAGTGAAGCGTTACGGGCAAAAGGTCATTGTGCCGTAAGGTCGCCATGGCCATATCCATGCTCTCCAGTACGGAGAGCTGTGTGCCGTCTGCGGCATAGACCGCATACGCGCTCTTTGCCTGCCCCGTAATGGGAACGGCGCGCACATACGCGATCTCATCTATGCCGATTTTTAAAAAGTCATGCGTGGATAATCCCTTCAGGAAATTCCGGACCGCTGTCTCATAGGAATTGTTTACGCTCATTTTAAACCTTCCTCTTTATTGTATCAGGAATTTGGTGAACCGATTCTTAAACGGCATTCACACTTCCTTCTGATTGATATCTATGGCCTGGTTTTTGGAGATGCTCTTTTCGGAAGCCGACTGGCCAGTGATGGGAATTTTACGCGCAGTGTTTTCAGGCTCGATTCGCTTCATGTCGATATGAAGCAATCCATTATCTAAAAAAGCGCCCAGGATTTCAATACCATCCGCAAGAACGAAACTGCGCTGAAACTGCCGCGCGGCTATACCGCGGTGAAGATAGACGCGTCCCTCCTCTTCCATCTGTTTGCCGCGTACGGTTAGCTGATTCTTCTCCGCTTCAATACCAAGATCGTCCATGGAAAATCCGGCGACGGCCAGCGTGATACGCAGGCCGTTTTCGCCAATGCGTTCAATATTATAGGGTGGGTAGCCTTCCGATGCCGTTTTGCGCATGCGGTCGATGGTTTTTTCAAACTGGTCGAAACCAAGGAATAATGGGCTGTCGAAGACAGACATACGTGTGTTCATGATAACTCCTCTTTGAGCGAGCTAAATTCTTACCGGGGCCCGCACCATGCAGCGCCCCTTTAATGCATCATATAGGATTTAAGCGGATTTTTTCAAGAACAGGCGGTCGCAATAGCCGCATTCGACCCGGCCCTGCTGGTCGAAAGTATACCAGACGCGCGGATGTCCCAGAGGACCGTTTCCGCCGTCGCAGCAGATTTCGTCCGAATCCGCAGGAACTTCAACTATTTCAGGGGCTTGTATTGTTGTCTCAGGGCGCATCAGCTTTAACCGTTTATTATCCAGTTTCGCTTTAAATTGGCATGGACTGAGGTTTTGAACAACCCCTTTCCCATCGCGATTAAGTGTTATGACAATGATAAATTCCGATTTTATTGATAATTCCTCTGTCAAAGGCAGGGAAGATCGTTATCTGATTGTGAAGGTGCGGGCCAAAGACGTACTAAAAAGCTGGCGCAAATCACTTTTTAGTTTCGAGTGGCTGACGCCCGAAGGGAATATCCGCTCCCTGGATGAACTCCCCCTGCACGAACGCGACAAGCGCCTTAAAATCGAAAAATACCTAAGCCACGGGGAAAAGCTTGAACGCCCTGTGCTCGGCATAGGCATGCTGGAAAACGTGGAAATCGGGGCCGGCCGGGATGTGTTCCTGACCCTGGCCTCGCACGGCGTCTCGGAAATCGAGGT
>CAUJHN010000037.1 GCA_963204825.1 Pseudomonadota bacterium | reverse complement strand
GACGGACAGCACAAATCCTTGATCCTGCCATTGTTCCATGGAATATGTGTAGCCCATGAAACAGAAACTTGAAAAGGTCGGAATTGCGGGCGTCGGCGCCTTGGGCACTATTGTCGCCAGGGCGCTGATAAACGGTATGGACGGCTACGAACTCCATGCGGTCAGCAACCTTGATCCCGTCGATATAAATGTCCCCAACGTTGGCTTCGAAACGCTCGTGGAAGAATGCGATGTGATCGTCGAATGTCTGCCAGCATCTGCCGCGCGTGATCTTGCTAAAATCACCATGGAAAAAGGTAAAACCCTTGTACTGATTTCCTCCTGCGCGCTCGTTCTCCATCCGGAACTCCACGATCTCTCCCGAAACGCCATTGGACGCATTATCGTGCCAAGTGGCGCATTATCGGGTCTGGATGCTGTTTCAGCCATGGCCGCAGATAAAATAACGGAATCAAAAATTATTTCCTCGAAACTGCCAAAGGGGTTTAAGAACGCGCCCTATATTGTTGAAAATAAAATCGACATTGATTCGATTCAAAAACGGTTCATGATCTTCTCCGGAAACGTCTTTGATGCGGCAAAAGCCTTCCCCGCCAACGTGAATGTGGCGGCCAGCCTCGCTTTGGCGGGCATCGGCCCTGAAAAAACGCAAGTCGAAGTCTGGGCCGATCCTGACGCAAAAGGCAACAGCCACGAGATTATCGTCTCCGGCCCCGGCAGCATCGTCCGCTCCAAAATCGAAAACGTGCCAGACCCATCCAATCCAAAATCCAGCATGCAGGCCGGTTACAGCATCGTCGCCGCCCTGAAGAAGCGCAAAAGCGCCATAACCTATTTCTAGGAGCAACCATGATCCCCGCCATTCCCTTCTATATGATCCGCCACGGTGAAAGCACGGCGAACCTTGGCCAATTTGCCTCTGGTCATGTGGATGTACCCCTCACCGAAAAAGGCATTCAACAGGCGCAGGCCGCGAAGAAAATCGTCGAAGCGCTCGACCTAAAACCATCCATCATCGTCCACAGCCATCTGCAACGCGCCCGCAACACCGCCAAAATCCTCAATGAGGTTTTAAATCTGGATATGTTTGAAGATCCGATGATCGCCGAACAACATTACGGAGACTGGGAAGGTAAGCCCTGGGAACTGACGCGCCAGCCGACGCGCGAAGGCGTTGATCCGCCAAATGGCGAAACCCACGCCGCGTTTCATGAACGGGTCAGAACCGCCATTTCAAATTTCGTGAACACGCATAAGGGGCCCGTGATGATCGTCTGCCACGGCGGGGTGTTCCGCGCTTTCGGCGCCCTTTATAAAAAAGAAATATTCGGCATTGAAAACTGCTCCCTGCACTATTTCGATCCGAACCCGGAAGACGCGTCCTTCCCCTGGAATATCAGGAAGTTTGGATAGAACGATAAACGGCTAGAGCCTGCACAGTTTCTGCAACGTCATGAACCCGGAAATGTCGTATCCCCCGCTCAAACCCCGCAATACAGGCCGCGAGAGAGCCTGGTAAACGCTTGACTTCCGCAGTATCAGGAACAATGCGCGATATAAAGCTTTTACGGGAGGCACCTAATAGTACAGGCAGTCTCATAGCCTTAAAGTCCCCTATCTGGTTCAAAAGGATAAGATTGTGATTTAATCCTTTCCCAAACCCTATCCCCGGGTCAATCATGATGCGTTCCCGCTTCATACCCGCTTTTTCACACGCATCAACCCGCTGTTCCAGATACGCATACACTTCGGCAAACACATCGTCATACCGCGGCGATTCCTGCATCGTCTGCGGCTCGCCCTGCATATGCATCAGGCACACGGAAACGTCATTTGACGCAACCACGTCCATGCTCTCCGCATTATGCGTCAGCGCGGTAATATCATTGACCATGCTGGCCCCGGCCTCTATCGCAGCGCGCATAGTGGCGACGTTCCGCGTATCGACAGAAATTACCGCCCCGCAATCACGAAGCCCTTTAATAACCGGAACAACACGGGCGGTTTCTTCTTCAACACTCACCGCCTTTGCTCCAGGCCGAGTGGATTCACCACCAACATCCAAAATTGCGGCGCCTTCGGACCGCAGCCGCAAGCCATGCGCAATTGCTTTTCCGGGATCCGTATATAATCCGCCATCCGAAAAACTATCCGGCGTGACGTTGATGATCCCCATCAAAACAGGCTCATCACTCATCCCAGCCACCGTCTACAGGTTCGGCTTGCTGATCCTTTGGTATGCCCGCGATCATATCCTTCAACGCCCGCCCATTTTGCGGATGCACCCAGTCATCATCCAGAAGATCCGTCATCGGCATCAAGACAAATGCGCGGGTATCCATGCGCGGATGCGGGACAATCAATTCCGGCCCGTTCGCTATAATCTCATCGTCATAAACAATCAGGTCCAGATCAAGCAATCGCGGCGCATTCGGCACCGTGCGCACACGCCCGAACTCTTCCTCTATCTGCAAAAGCGTCATTAGAAGTTCATGGGCCGTTTTTGATGTCTCAACGGCGGCCACCGCGTTATAGAACCACGGTTGATCCGGATCGAACGGCACGGGCGCGGTCTTCCATACACGCGAAATCTGTGCCGGCCATATTCCCTTCTCCGCCATGGCTTTCAACGCCGCATATAATGTCTGCGGCGGTGTGCCGAACCGACTTGGAAGATTTGCGCCCAAGGCCACGATCTTCATGTTCAATCCTTCAAAATAAAAGAGCCTGAGATTTCAGGCTCTTTATAATCTTTCTTTTCAGAAAACGCCAATTACCAGGTGCGAACGTCACCCGTATCCATGTGAACGAAGTCGCTTTTCGGATAGTAGCCAACACCACCGGCCCGGAGGGAAATCGCCAATTTCTGGATCTGCTTCGTCGAAAACCCGGGCAGACGCAAGTCAATGGCTTGGCCCGTCATATGAAGCGAATTTTTTGCAACGCCTTCACTATGGGATCTCAAAGACGCATTCGTTTTCGGGCAGCGGTAACCGGATAGAATTTCATACGGCTCTGCTTGCTTGGTCATTTCATGGACCGAATAAATGATATCCATCACACGCGGGTCAATCGGGAACATTTCATTCGACCTGAAATCACGAAGCACGATATTGATTTTGTCAAATGCATCAGGAAGATATTTATCACCGACACGATACACGCCGGAGAAAGTTTCGCCCGTATGCGTGTTGCGGAATGTAATTTTACGCGCACCGGTAAATTCCCTGCCAGGGCTGATTATCGCTGCGGATGCTTTTGTTACTACGGAAGATGCCGCCAACGAACCGGCAGCGAGAGCGCCAAACCCAAGAAACTTTCGACGGCTCACAGATGAGGCAAGAATGCCTTTAGTCTGGGAAGTCATGTAACCTCTTTGTTTATTGATGAAGACGTTTTAAGCCTTCGGAAGACATGCTTTTTAGCAAATTGGCAGGACGTGTCAAAGACGAAAAACACGTTAACCAATATACAACAAAGAGGTTTTTAATTCAACCGGTTCAAATTAAAGGGAAATTTCTGCGTTTTCAGGGACTTGTGGAAGACGCGCGTCATTGGCTTTTTTAAGCATATCCGCGAGCTTTTTGTCCTGGCCGTACACATCCCGCCCATAAACGAGTCGCCCGTCCGTATCGAGCCAGATCGTTTGATAAGTGATAAAGACCGGGATTGGCTGGTCGACCTGAATATCGCGCATGCGGCCCGATTCGATGGCCTTTGCCGTCTTTTCCTCATCCCAGCCGCCATTATGAGACAGAATAAAATCCGCCAGCTTCTGAGGTTGCGACAGCCGAATGCATCCGGAGCTTAAATTTCGCTCACTTTGCTCGAACAAATCACGATGGTTGGTGTCGTGCAAGTATATGTTGTATGGGTTTTCCATGATGACGCGGACCTTGCCCAACGGGTTATCATCGCCAGGGTTTTGCACCATGCTCAGGCTATGCAACTGGCGCGAAGAAATAGTATTCCAGTCCACCGCATTCGGATCGATGGTCCGCCCATTCGCAACCAGACGGATTCCTTTCTCGTTAAGCGCGTTGGGGTTTTGCTGTAAAAGTGGCAGAAAGTCCTTGCTTTTAATGGTCGGTGGCACAGTCCAGTTTGGATTAAATCTGATGCCCGTAATTTCCGTCTTAAAGCTATAGGTCGGACGTGCTGTTTTACCCACGATAACTGGCATCTCAAGCTTTACCTCACCGTCATCCACCGCCCATAAATTCGCGGATGGGATGTTGACCAGCACATATCGATCCGGACGGGATTGATCTATCCAGCGGAGCCGCTCCATATTGGCGATTATCTGCCATATCTTGTCTTCATTGGTAATGTTGATGAGCTCTATCGTTTTAGGGCCGATCACGCCATCGGCCTCCAGGCCATAAGACTTTTGCAATCCCATGACGGCTGTCCCCAGCCTGTCGTCATAAAATTGGTCATTTGCGCTCGCTGCGGGAAGACCTATCTTCGCCCGAATGGCCGGAATTTGCGCATAGTGGCTGCCCGGTTTCAAATTCCCTCTAATAGCACTGGGTTTGGAAGCCGACGCTGGCATGGAAGCAAGACGGATCAGCTCTTCTCGCAATTTGTCATATAGCGCATATCCGGGTTCAAGATTTCTTATCTGCGCTACCGGATCGCCGGAACCGCTGACAAGCTTCAAAACCTGAGCCGTTTCCAGCGGCTGTCTCCAGTATTTGATCTGCTTTTCGCCTGGGGAAGAGCCGCGCATACCCGTTAAGTCGTGGACATAACGAAGCACGGCATCCGTGATGAGCATATCCAGCTGCATCTTATTGGACGCATTTAGCCTCTTTGATAACGCTTTGATTTCTTCCAGACGATACTTGTCCGGGTTCAGCCCGTGCGTCCAAGATTCCTCTAAAATTTTGAGTACGCCCTCAATACGAGGCTGAAATGAACCGGTCCCCCTGACCCAAATAGGTGTCATCGAAGGATTGCTATAAAAAGAGACCATCTCTTGCGGTTTATAAAATTTTTCCGCGCCCGGTATGCCGCTCATAAGCATCTGCGGCTGGGAGAACACTGGCGCAGACAGGCTGAGGCCGGCCACAGCTATTAAAGGCAGAAGCCAGATCTTTTTAAATTTGGACGTTAAAAAATGTGATTTCATGATAAAACACGTGAAAAATAAATAACCCCAGCCTTATTATCGGACTTATTGGTTAATCAACGCTGAAAGACCGCTTGAAATCCACGATAAATGCAAAAAAGCGGGCAAAAAGCCCGCTTTTAACGAAGTTTTAAAGATTAAAACTATTATAAATCGGCAAAAATATGCCTTTCCCCTTTGCCCCCTGGATGCGTCACTGCACCGGTTCTGGCCGGTCCCACCATCTGTGCAAACTTCCATATGGCACCTGCCCCATATCTATGCTCTTTCGGCTTCCAATTTTTCTTCCGCTCGGCCAGCTCTGCATCAGACAGCTTCACGTCCAACGTCCCTTTTTCGGCATCGATACGAATAATATCTCCATTTTTCAGCAGCCCGATAGGCCCGCCCACAGCCGCCTCAGGCCCCACATGGCCGATACAGAATCCGCGCGTTCCGCCGGAAAACCGCCCGTCGGTAATGAGCGCGACTTTCCCGCCCATTCCCTGACCGTATAATGCGCCCGTGGTGGACAGCATTTCCCGCATGCCTGGCCCGCCCTTGGGCCCTTCATAGCGGATCACGAGAACTTCACCTTCCTTATACTGGCGCGCCAGAACGGCATCGAGGCATTCCTGCTCGGAATCAAAACACCGCGCAGGCCCTTCAAAGGTAAGCTCTTTCATGCCCGCGATCTTCACAACAGCCCCGTCTTCCGCCAGATTGCCGCGCAGCCCGACAACGCCACCCGTCTTAGACAGCGGCCTGTCGATAGGATAAATAACATCCTGCCCTTCGGGGAATTCGACGTCTTTCAGATTTTCCGCAATCGTCTTGCCCGTCACCGTCATGCAGTCACCATGTAGATATCCGCCCTTCAGAAGCTCCTTTAGAACGATGGAAACGCCCCCGACTTCAAACATATCTTTCGCCACATATTTTCCACCGGGCTTCATGTCGGCAATATAAGGCGTCTTTCTCATGATTTCGCAAACATCGAACAGATCAAAATCGACACCAGCCTCATGCGCCATAGCAGGCAAATGCAGCGCCGCGTTGGTTGATCCGCCGGTCGCCGCCACCACCATCGCCGCATTTTCGAGGCTTTTTCGGTTCACGATGTCACGCGGACGAATCCCGAGCTTTATCAACTCCATAACGGCGCGCCCTGAAGCCGCCGCGTATTCATCCCGGGTCGTATACGGCGCAGGCGCACCAGCCGAACCGGGCAACGCCAGTCCGATTGCTTCCGAAACACAAGCCATGGTGTTCGCCGTAAACTGGCCGCCGCATGCACCGGCGCTGGGACACGCC
The DNA here is from genome assembly GCA_963204825.1 of Pseudomonadota bacterium. Lineage (GTDB taxonomy): Bacteria > Pseudomonadota > Alphaproteobacteria > Micavibrionales > Micavibrionaceae > Micavibrio_A. Next base: position 14,670 of record CAUJHN010000037.1, on the reverse strand, counting down.
GCACATTCCATCTCATGCAGATCCTTGTCCGAAAACTCGCCGGTCGCGTGCTTGCCCACGCCTTCGAACACATCGATGATCGTTACATCTTGCCCCCGGAATTTGCCCGGCAAGATAGATCCGCCATACATAAAGACTGCAGGCACGTTGAGCCGGATCATCGCCATCATCATTCCCGGCAGGGATTTATCGCACCCCGCAAGCCCCACGAGAGCGTCATAGCAATGCCCACGCATCGTGAGCTCCACCGTATCCGCAATCGCCTCGCGGGATGGCAGCGAAGACCGCATACCCTCATGCCCCATGGCAATTCCATCGGTGACCGTAATGGTCGTAAATTCGCGCGGGGTGCCTTCTGCCTCCACCACACCTTTTTTAACGGCCTGCGCCTGACGTGATAATGCAATGTTGCATGGCGCAGCTTCATTCCAGCAGGTGGCAACCCCCACGAGCGGCTGGTGAATCTCCTCTTCCGTCATGCCCATTGCGTAATAATACGCGCGGTGCGGCGCAGATTTCGGGCCTTCCGTCACATACCGGCTGACCAGGTTGGTTTTGTCCCACTTGCCGTTTTTGTAAGGTGAATTCGCCATAACAACATTCCTCTTTGCTTATTTTTATAGAAGATACTTTGTAAAAGACGAAACCGCCTTTGACAAGAAAAGCTTCCCGGAGGCATCAGAATGAGAGAATTACCGATTGACGAGAACGTCGTTCACGGCCTTGCGAAAGACTATGGCGTCGGCGACAAACGGGACGATGACCCTCCGTTGACCCGTTCCTGTGACAATAACACTGCCATATCCGAATATCTGCCCGATGGGGGTAATGCCAAGTTCAATGCTTTCGATCTGGGCATAACGCAATTCGATCATATCCGCATACACAACGCCACTTCGCATAAAAATGCGCTTGTTGGTTGCGGCGACGATCAGGAATTTCTGGGTCAGATACGCAAGGCCAATCATAATGGCGCCGACCAGCAGAATGAAATACCCCAGAGTTGATAACAAGGGGCTAATAAAAAGCAGTATCCCGATAATGCAGACGGCAACGCCCTTCCAGTACACCCCGTCATGGATTCGTGCGACGGCCAGCAATGACTCGTCATCCGTCAGAGATATGCCGGCGAGTGCCAATAGCCTATCCCTGTCAGACTGTCCGGATATAGCCTGTTTCATTTTCGGTTCACACGCTTCTGGCCGTTTCAATGGCTTTGCGGAACTTGATGGGGTCTTCTATAGGCGGCAGAATCACTTCACCGACTCCCATTCCGCGCACCATAATCCGCCCAAAATTAAAAATCCGCCCCCAAAAACCCTGCAGAACATTGACCCCCTCGATCCGGTCGATATTCATCTCCCCCACATATCGCGCGACCAACCCACGTTTGTACACCAGCCTTCGATTGGTGATGGCGATTTCCGTCGTCGCCTTGATGATCATCATATGTGCATACCGAAACAGCCCCATAACGAGGACAAGAAACGCAAGGATCTTGACCCCGGGATGCACCCCGCGAATCGTTTCAAGCCATCCATCCTGAGGGGATGCGTCATTTTGCAGAAAATTGGGCAACATCGGCTGCACCTTAATTGCAAAGACGATAATGCCAGCGGACAGGAGCACGGAGAAAATAATATTCAGCACGGCGGACATTGTATATGTCCAGTGAAAATGCGCCACATGGACCAACTCTTCATTCTCGCCCAGTGACTGCCTGATATAATCCATGCCTAAAGCGCCCGCTATTCGTCGCCCAGCGAAATGCCAAGCCCCCTGGCAGTATGTACCAAAGTGTCACTGGGGTCTATGGCTTCATAGGCGGCGATGCACTCTTCAATCGGATAGTCCACCAGCTTTCTGTTCTGCCAGGCAACCATACGGTCGAACTTGCCTTCGGCGATCAGATCGACAGCGCGCACACCGAACGCAGAGGCCAGTAAGCGGTCATTATATGTGGGTGATGCGCCGCGCTGAACATGGCCAAGCACGGTGACCCGCGTTTCTGAATTGGTGGCTTCTGCGATTTTGGCGGCCAGGTAATTGCCGATCCCGCCATAACGCTTTTCGCCGCCGTGATAGGTAATCTCGAATTTCTCTCCGTTGGGCGTCTTCACGGCTTCGGACACAATAACCAACGCAAAATTCCGCCCAGACTCCTTCACACGGCGGATTTTTGCCGCGACATTTTCAATCGAATATTTGATTTCAGGGATTAATATGACATCCGCCCCGCCCGCAATCCCCGACGAAAGCGCGATATGCCCCGCATCCCGCCCCATAACTTCAAGGATCATGACCCGGTCATGCGACGCAGCCGTAGGCTGCAGCCTGTCCAGCGCTTCGGTGGCGTCAGCCACGGCCGTATCGAACCCAACCGCCCGCTCCGTCTTGCCTATATCGTTGTCGATTGTTTTCGGGATGCCGACCATTTTAATTCCGCCCTGCTGCGCCAGCCTGCGCAGAATGGCAAAACTGCCGTCTCCGCCAATACCGATTACGGCTTCCAGGCCAAGTTTTTTGAAATTGTCGATAATTTCGCCGCTCCGGTCCTTTGTGGTGCCGTCCGGCATAGGAAACGCAAACGGGTTGCCTTTGTTGGTGGTGCCCAAAATAGTCCCCCCCATGCGGAGGATATTATTATCCATATCTGCCGGAGTTAAAATTCTGTATTGCGGCTCTTTTTCCAGCAATCCCGCCGTTCCATCCAGAATGCCGTAAACCTGCCAGCCCAGCAGATCCGCCTTGTGCACCGCCGCGCGAATTACCGCGTTCAGCCCCGCGCAGTCCCCACCGCTCGTCAATATACCGATTTTCTTGCTCATTATTTTACCTTGAAATTGTAAAGATTTTTTAAGAGTTTTAGACCATGAACGCCCTAAAGCCAAAAGGATTTTAAAGGCAACGCATTCTTTTCCTTATCAAAAGCCAAAAACCCTGCTATAGTGAAAAGCTCAAAATCACACGATTAGCCCTTGATTTAGTTAATGGAAGACATCGTCGAACTAGAAGAAAAGCTCGCCGCTCTGGAGCTCGAGCACAAAGAAACTGACCAGGAGATCGACCGGCTGATGAACACAAGGCCCGTCGATCTTTTGCAGATTCAGCGCCTGAAGAAGAAAAAGCTGGCTTTGAAGGATCAGATTCAGAAGATCAGAAGCGATATCCTGCCAGATATCATTGCCTAATGAAGGGTCACAAATAGGTTCAAAATGACGCACAGCGATCCAGGAGCCTTAATTGGAGTAATCATGGGATCCCAGTCAGATTGGGAAACAATGAAATCCTGCCATGAGTTATTACGCGAACTTCAAATCCCACATGAAGTCAAAATCGTGTCAGCGCACCGCACGCCGCGACGCATGTTCGATTACGCCTCGTCTGCAAAAGACAGGGGGCTGAAGGTCATTATAGCCGGCGCTGGCGGCGCGGCCCACTTACCCGGCATGGTGGCCAGCCTGACACCTTTGCCCGTTTTGGGCGTCCCGGTTAAATCCAGAGCTTTGAAAGGCATGGATTCTCTGCTTTCTATCGTCCAGATGCCCGGCGGCGTGCCCGTTGGAACCCTTGCAATCGGCGAAGCCGGCGCCAAAAACGCCGCTCTTTTGGCCGCTGCCATCCTTGGAACCGCTGATGACGCTATTATGAGCCGCCTCGAAACGTGGCGGAAGAATAATACGGATCAGGTTGCCGAAATGCCGAAAGACTAGCCTCTTTATCCATAAGGCATTTCTAGAGAAGATTATCCACAAGACATAAAATTGCGTTGGTTCATTTTGGTCCAAAGCAGCGAAAAAGGGTCTTTGCGCCTGTGGAAAAGTGGATTACTTTTCCACACCGCTCAAATCCAACACCAATTCCTCAATTTTTCTTCCATCCAAAGCTTAAAACCGATAAACAAGATCCTGTCATGAAAATGGAAATTAAAACCCTTGGCATTCTCGGCGGCGGACAGTTGGGCAGGATGTCGGCCCTGGCAGCCAGCAAGCTCGGAATCCGCACGCACATATTCTGCCCCGAAGAAAATTGCCCCGCATCGCAGGTTACAGACGCTTTTACGCAGGCCAATTATGAAGATTTCAATGCTTTAAAGATATTCGCAGATTCTGTTGATTTTATTTCTTATGAATTTGAAAATATCCCATTGGAAACAGTAGAATTTTTGCAGAAACATAAGCCTGTTTATCCAGACAGTCGGATTTTGGAAGTATCTCAGAACAGATTGAAAGAAAAGAAATTTTTGAATGAATCTGGGATAAAGACCGCACTTTGGGCACCCGCCGAAAAACCCGAAGATATCATCGAAACCCTGAACCGCTGGAACGTCTCAGATTGCATCGTGAAAACGACGCGTTTCGGATATGATGGTAAAGGACAAATAAAACATAATGATAAAGACGATGTTTTAAGTTCTTGGATGAAATTGCAAACAGAAGAAGCTGTAATAGAAAGTATAGTAGAATTTTTATATGAATGCTCGATCATCGTTGCAAGAGACGTTTTCGGCAATTGCGAAACGTTCCCGGTTACACTGAACCGCCACGTGAACCACATACTTTCTGAATCCATAGCGCCTGCACCAATCTCAAAAGAACAATCTGACCTGGCCACGGCCATGGGCAAAAAGCTCGCCGAAGCCGTTGGGCTCGTCGGCGTCCTCGCGCTTGAATTATTCGTGACGAAGGACGGCGAATTGATTGCGAACGAAATAGCGCCGCGCACCCATAACTCCGGCCACTGGACCATGGATGGCTGTAATGTATCTCAGTTCGAGCAGCATGTTCGCGCCGTTTGCGGCATGCCCATTGTAAAACCCGTGCAGCATACTCCCGTCACAATGCACAATCTTATCGGCGGTGACGTCAAAAAAGTCCCAGAATACCTGAAAAGACCAGATGCATGCGTCCACCTTTATGGTAAGATGGAAGCCCGTGAAGGCCGTAAGATGGGCCATGTTAACATTTTGAAATTACAAGAGAAATAAGAGATGAAAGCCGCAAAAATGTCTGAAAACTCCTCAGCCGTCCGCATTGAAACGGATTCCTTTGGCGAAATCGAAGTGCCCGCGGGCGCTTATTGGGGCGCGCAAACGCAAAGATCTATGCAGAATTTCGACATTGGCACGGAAAAAATGCCGGCGGGGGTCGTCCGAGCGCTAGGCATCCAAAAGAAGGCTTCGGCTCTTGCCAATATTGCACTCGGCATTCTAGACCCCAAAATCGGCAATGCTATTGTGCAGGCCGCGGATGAAGTCATAGAAGGCACGCTGGCGGATCAATTCCCTTTATCCGTATGGCAAACGGGTTCAGGCACGCAAACCAACATGAATGCCAATGAAGTGATCGCGGGTCGCGCCAACGAAATCCTGTCCGGCAAGCGCGGCGGCAAAGCCCCCGTGCACCCCAACGATCACGTCAATATGGGCCAGTCCTCCAATGATTCCTTCCCGACGGTTATGCACATCGCGGCGGGTGAAATGGTATTCCATGACTTAATCCCATGTCTTGAAATGCTGCAGGATGCGCTCGATAAAAAGGCCAAAGAATTCGCCAAAATCGTTAAAAACGGCCGCACGCACCTGCAGGATGCGACCCCCTTAACCCTGGGTCAGGAATTCTCCGGTTATGCTGCACAAATCAAATACGGCCTTGCCCGCGTCAAAGCCTCGCTGCCGCGCGTGATGCAACTGGCCCAGGGCGGCACGGCGGTCGGGACCGGGATCAACTGCAAAGTCGGTTTTGATGTAAAATTTGCTGCGGAAGTCTCCCAGATTACGGGGCTTGATTTCGTCACGGCCGAAAATAAATTCGAAGCATTGGCCGCACACGACGCGCTGGTCGAACTCTCCGGCATGCTCAATGTTCTGGCGACGTCTCTCATGAAAATTGCCAATGATATCAGATTGATGGGCTCTGGCCCGCGCTCAGGGATCGGCGAACTGCTGCTACCCGAAAATGAACCGGGCTCTTCCATTATGCCGGGCAAAGTCAACCCGACCCAGTGCGAAGCCATGACCATGGTCTGTGCGCAGGTGATGGGCAATCATGTTGCGGTTACGGTTGCGGGTTCCAACGGCCATTTTGAACTGAACGTTTTCAAACCCGTCATCATCTATAACGTGCTGCAATCCATCCAGCTTCTGGCGGATGCCTGCCGTTCCTTCACGGATCGCTGCCTCGTGGGCATACAGCCGAACGACGAGCGCATCAAATACCTGATGGAAAACTCCTTGATGCTCGTCACGGCCCTTAACCCCCATATCGGCTACGACAACGCTGCCAAGATCGCCAAAAAGGCGAACAAGGAAGGAAAATCGCTTCGAGAAGCCGGCATGGAACTTGGGCTGCTGACCTCTGAACAATACGACCAGTGGGTCAAACCCGAAGACATGATCAAGCCGAAAGGCTGACATGGGTGATTTACTTTCTGAAAAGGTCGTGAAGCGCTCCGTGACCATCGCCGGCCACACAACAAGCGTATCCATTGAAAAACCGTTCTGGGACGCTCTGAAGGCTATTGCGGCGCGTGAAAAACGCTCCCTCGCCAGCCTGATCGCGGATATCGACGAACGACGCCGCACAAACCTTTCCAGCGCCCTGCGGCTTTACGTCCTGCAACAATTACAAAATTAACGCAGCAATCCGTCCAGAACGCCCTTTATGGCCTTCTCCGGATCATCCTTGATCTGTTGATCCAGCGGCTTTTGCTGCTCTGGTTGCTGCGGTACCGGTTGGGCTTGCGGCTGCGGCGCTGAAGCAGGCGCACTTGGGTTGTCAGCCGCTGGTGCGGGTTCGGTCGGGGCCTGCGCCGGCGCGACCACTTGCTTGCCTGGCAAAATACCAAGCTCCTTCAGCTTGCCCCCCAGATCCTTGCCCAGAACGTCGGGCAGTTTCTCAACCGCTTTTTGCTGCAATCTTCGTGTCAGAACATCATTGAACAATCCCTTGCCGAATGTATTGCCAGGATTATCCAGTGGCCCCTTGATATTCACGTTGAAGGTCCCGGCATCTTTCGCCTGCTTGAACGTCATTGCGTGAACCGTATCGATAGTCCATAGCGGCAAATTCACATTCCCCGTAGATTTGATATTCGCGGCTGGCCCATCCATCGCCATATTGTTGATAGTGACAATTCCTTGCGCAATATTATACGCGCCGACCACGGTATCGAACCGCGTTTCACCGCCCGCCGTTGCGCCCGTGACGATACTGCTAAGCCGGTCCATGGGCTTTCCCGTATCGACGAACGCAAGGCCGATCTGCGCCAGGTCGAACCCCTTCATGACGATATTCTTACCGTTCACGTTCGCCTTACCGGTAAGGCCGCTGATCAGTGCGTGCGGCGATAACCCTAGCGACTGCACATCCATATCCAGGGATATATCCCCAGAAGCCTTGACCCGGTTCGTACCCGACAATGCAAACATTAACGGCTCGACGGCCACATCCGTCATCTTGCTCTGAATGACCAAGGACAAGGGCTGCTTCTCGTCTGCCGGATCCACTACCTTGGCCGTCACATCCGCTTTCCCGCCGAACAATCCGGCGTTCAGGTCATCGACCAGAAGAGCGCCGTCTTTCAGGGTAATCTTGGTGTTCGGCTTATCGAAATCCCATCCGTTATAGGTTATGCTCTGCGCAGCAAGCCCAAGGTCCAGATTGACCGACTGCATCCATCCGGTCTCTATCGTGCTGCGCGACCATTTCTCTTTACCACCGCCCGAACCGGCCGCTGCCGCAGAAGACGAAGCCTTTGCCGCGCCATTTTTAGCTCCCAAAAGACTATCGAGCGGAATATCTCCCGCATCAACCGTCCCGGTAACCTCTGGCTTTGCGTCCGCCATATTGACCTTAAGAGAACCGTTCAGCGTTGTAGGCCCCAGGTTCGCCTTGAATCCGGAAATATCATATACGTCGCCCGTCTTGACCGCTTTGGTGTAAAAATCAAATGGCCGCTCCAGCCCGGGTCCGCCTGTAAAGTCCGGATTGACGATCTGTATCGCCTTGACGAAGTTGGGATGTTTTGCGCCTATAGAAAGATTGCTGAAACTTGGTTTGTCCAAAAGACCGGTCATATTGCCCTCGACCTCGATTTGACCGTTCATAGCCTTTATTTTGGCATCGAAGGCAAGTTCATCCGCCTTACCTTTTGCCGTAATATTCGCCTGAGCCTCGCTGATGCCTTCGGGCAGTTTGGACGTATCCATTTCAAGGGACTGCATAAGTGATTTCAAATTGTCCGTGCGCCCATAAAAGGAAAGATCGATCCCCGACAGGTCCTGCAGATTTACCACACTGCCCTTTAAGTTGGCCGCGGCTCCCATGTAATCTTGTACAGACGCCGCATCGAGCGTTAGCCCTTGGCCCGCGGCCTTGCCCTTGATGCGAATGCCGGTGATTTGCTGCGCATTAAAAGTTGCATTTTGTGCACTAAAATCAAACGTAAGATTAACCGGCATGCTGAAATCTCGCACCGGCTTCAAGGCCACTTCCACATCGGCTTTTGCTGCAGCATCTTTTTGCACAACCTGCTTTTTCTGCCCCGACAGACGCCCCTGTATGTAATCGATGTCGACGCTATCCGTGGTCACATCGAGCATGATGTCCGGCCGCCCCCCGACACCATTCGGACGGTAGGAAGAGGTCAGCGCCACACTCGTCTGATCAAGTTTCAGAGTGCTGTCCTTTACGCTGATTTCTTTTTGCGTGACCTCGCCATTTAAATCGAACTGCGCCGTCTTCCATATTTCAAGCGCCGCATTGGCGTCCTGCGCTGGCGCAAAAGCGCGCAGCAAAGTAGGCAATTGTTCGGATGATCCCGTCGCTTTAAAAACGACCGACGGATCGACGTAAGTAACGTCTTTTTCACCTGATGCGGACGAGGTCATAAAATGCACTGAGGCGCTGCCTTCTGCTGTGGTTTTGCCCGGCATATCCATCACCTTTGCTGCAATATTTATTGCACCGGCATTTTTGGTTACGTCCGCAACAATTCCTTTATAAGTCACGCCCGCGCTTTGCACGGTATCTGCGGTAAGTTTTATTTCCCCATCCACCGGGAATGGAAGAGTCAGACTTTCTGGCAGGAACCCGCCCTGAGCGGATAGCTTCTCACCTTTCGCCACGCGCTCTTCCACGCTCTCCTGCTTATTCTTATCCTTTACAGGCGGGAGTTGATCGAGATTTAAAACCCCCTCAAGCGCCATATCCGCTTTTACAAGAACGGGGTCCTTCTCCCGTAAATTTGAAACCATGACGCTGCCCTTGCCCTTTGCATCGCCAAACTCAATAGCGACTTCCTCGGAGGACACAGTGTTTTCATTGGCCGTAACCAAACCGGAAAAGGCCAGTTTCCGGGAAAATATTGGGCTTTCTTCACCGCCGCCCAGGGCCAAAACCGCCGACAGATTGTCGGCATTGATATCCATCTTCCCCTGGATCTCCAGGGGATTCATTGAAAACACGCCTTTGAACGCAGCGTGCGATTTTGCCTCAGGCAGACTGATTTCCGCATCAACCGGCATTTCGCTTTTGCCAGGCGCCATAGCTTCTGTTTTGGCGTCAATTTCGACGACTTTGCCGCCATACATCAATGACCCTTCGATATCGAAAGGCCCGTTTATAGTGCCCGCTTCAATATCCATGTTAATCTTTTCAGCGACCTGCCTTTTGCCCGTCCGGCGGTCCTCATATGAAACCCGCCCATCTTCGATAATCAGCTTGCCCAGTCCAATCGATTTATCTGCGCCGGTATTTCCGCCCTGCTCCGCGCCGCCTCCCGACGGCTGCTTATCTCCCGATAATTGGTCCGACATCCAGGAATTGCTGCCATCAGGAAGGATCTGGAGCTTAATGTCAGGACTTACAATTCGTACCGTATCTATGGATATATCCCCGGAAATCATAGGAAAAAGATGCACAGAGACATCAGCACGCTTCACGGACAGCAGACTTGTCTCATTCCCCCGTGGCGCGGCAACAGACAGCCCTTCAATCTTCAGTCTGGGGGACGGCAGGATGGAAAGGCTGATATCGCCGTCAATTCTGACATCATATCCAGCACGGCTCTTGGCCTGCTCTATAATTTGCGGCTTGTATTTATTCCAGTCGACGAAATACGGCCCAATAAGAACACCAAGCCCTATAACGGCAACCCCGCCCAACAGAGCGGGCAATATACGTTTCATAAACTGTCTCCAAGGCAAAAAGCGAATTGCTGTTCAGATAATATAGCCCAAACGCTTTTAGGTACAAACAGTTCGCGGTATTTTTATGGCGTTATTCCTTATCGTCGCCGTAACGGTCCCGAAAGGCTTCAATGGATTCAAACAGGGCTTCCAGATGCGGCAGAACGGTATTTTGAAAATTCCAGGCCTGATTTTGGGGCAATTTGGCCAATATATTCTCAAATATAATACGGCTCGTATTCTTTAAATCCTGCAGATCGCTTTTTTTATTCAACAGCACATTGTTCGATTCAACGATACGCTGCGACAACATGTGGACAATTGCGCGGATCGTTGGGTCGGATTCTTTGATTTTTTCTTTGAACTGTTCACGACTTATGACTATCAGATTACAATCTGCGACGGCCTTGACTGTCGCTGTGCGCGGCGCGTCCGAAATAAAGGCCATTTCCCCTACGATTTGTCCGGTGCCAAGCCTGGCGATTTCCACCTGGCCTTCCTCTTTGCCGATGTATACACCCACTTCACCAGACTGAATTAAATACGCCTGCTGACCGGTCTCACCTTCCTTGATGATGACCTGCCCTTTTGGGACATAACGGCGCTCTAAAATAACGGTATCGTGACGAACTCTCATGGCGGCCAGTATAGCCGACGAGTGTTAACGCTTAAATAAGATATTGCCCGCCGTTTGCCGTAATTGTCGCCCCATTGATAAATCCGGCTTTGTCGGACGCCAGAAAAATCACGATATCGGCAATTTCCTTGGGCGTACCCATCCGGGCGACCGGAATCTGGCGGACGATGGAATCCAGCACGTCCTGCTTCATGGCCGATGTCATGTCGGTCGCAATATAACCCGGGCAGATCGCATTGACCGTAATCCCCTTTGCTGCGCTCTCGAGCGCGAGCGCCTTGGTGAATCCCAAAATACCCGCCTTTGCCGCCGAATAATTCGTCTGCCCGAACTGACCCTTTTGCCCGTTAATGGAACTGATATTGACGATCCGCCCGAACCCCCGCTCCCGCATCCCGTTGATCACGGCGCGGCTCATGGAAAAACAGGATGTCAGGTTCGTTTCAACCACCGCATGCCACTGGTCTTCGGTCATTTTGTGCAACACCCCGTCCTTGGTGATGCCTGCATTATTGACCAGCAGAGACACCGGCCCCATCTCTGCCTCGATCTTGGCGCAGCCTTCCTGACAATCTGAAAACTTCGCAACATCGAACTTGAACGCCCGCGCGTTGGTCTGCTGCTCGCACGCCTTTGCTGCGTCGTCGTTGCCATGATATACGGCTGCGACCTGATACCCTTCTTCCATCAAGCCGCGCGTAATTTCCAACCCAATGCCACGCGTTCCGCCCGTGACTATCGCAACACCCTTGCTCATCTATGCAACCTCTTTCCATGCGCCTGTAACATCGCGTTCCACGCACATCGCAATACCCATACCGCCGCCGATGCACAAGGTCGCAAGCCCCTTGTGCGCCTTGCGCCGCGCCATCTCATGCAGCAAAGTGACCAGCACCCTGCACCCTGATGCGCCTATCGGGTGACCCAAGGCGATCGCCCCTCCATTCACATTGACCTTCGACGGGTCAAGCGCCAATTCTTTCAACACGCAGCATGCCTGCGCCGCAAACGCCTCATTGGATTCCACAAGATCCAGATCCGATGCCTGCCACCCCGCTTTCTCCAGCGCCTTCTTTGACGCCGGAATGGGCCCCGTCCCCATAACGGCAGGATCCACCCCAACTGTCGCCCAGGACTTGATCCGCACAAAAGGTTTTAGCCCGCGCTTCTTGGCCTCGCTGTCCCGCATCAAAAGAACCGCGGCTGCCCCATCGTTCAGACCGGAAGCATTCGCAGCCGTCACCGTCCCATCCGCCTTGAATGCGGGGCGCAGCTTCGCAAGAGATTCAGCCGTCACCCCCTCTCTTGGAAATTCGTCCTTATCTATGACGACATCATCCTTTTTGACCTTCACGGTCACGGGCGAAATCTCTGCCTTGAACTTACCCGCCTTTGTCGCGGCTTCGGTCTTTTGCTGAGATGCGGCCGCAAACGCATCCTGATCGGCGCGGGATATGCCGAACTTCTCTGCAATATTCTCTGCCGTGACTCCCATGTGATATCCATTAAATACGTCCCACAGACCATCCGTGATCATCGTATCAATCATTTCGGCATTACCCATCTTGGTGCCGGCACGAAGCCCCATGGCGTGCGGCGATAAGGTCATATTCTCCTGGCCGCCCGCTACAACGATATCCGCATCTCCGCACAAAATCGCCTGTGCGCCCATCGCCACGGCGCGAAGACCCGATCCACAGACCTGATTGATGGTCAGGGCCGTTTTCTCCTTTGGAATGCCGGCGTTCATCGCTGCACGGCGCGCCGGGTTCTGCCCCTGTGTCGCGGTCAGGACCTGGCCCAGAATAACATCACTGACTTCCTCTGCGCCCACGCCCGCATCGGCCAGAACGGCCTTGATCACATTGGCCCCAAGGTCGTACGCTGGAGTATTTGCAAACACCCCGCTGAAAGACCCAATGGCAGTGCGCTTGGCGGAAACAATAACGACGGGATCGGACATGATGACTTCCTGCTAGAATCTGGTTGAAAACTGGCCTGAGAATAGGTCGCAGGCCACAGGATTTCAACCCCCAACTCACCCCTTTTTAGGGTTGCACTGCAGCAAACCATGCCGCCATCTGTTTCCAGATTTCCTCTATAGCGTTACGCCCGGCAATCAATCCCACATGCCCGGTATTGGCAACAAACCGCTCACATTTCACCCGCTGCTCCGCGAATGCCATCGCCGCATCAACCGGAACGATCTTGTCGTCCTTTGCCGCGACTACAAAGGTAGGCACCCGGACTGCCCCCGCCGTGACCGGTTTTCCCCCAACGATCCATTCCCCCGCCATAGGCAGGTTATCGCCATACCATTCCTCCATGCAGGTTGCCGCAATGCCCGCGGGCAGATCCACGCCTTCATTGAGCCAGTCCTCAACCGCCATGAAGACATGCTCCCGCGGGTCCCCCTCTTTCATAACTGCAAAAGAAGCAAACTTGCGGATAGAGCCTTCCGGATCCAGCGTTGCGAACACGGCCTGCATCCAGCTATCTGGCAGCCGGTTATATTGCTTCATATAAGGGACCGCCATCGGCTGCATTAAAGAGAGCCGCGCCTTGAGCTGCCCCGCCGCATCGTGAAAATTCCAGGGAGTTGCCAGCAGCAGGCAACCTTTCACAAGATCCGGGCGCAGTGTTGCTGCAGCCACCGTAAACAGCCCGCCCATGCAATATCCCAGCATCAGGACGGGTTTCTCCAGGCTTTCTATTGCGGGCACCAGGCGTTGCAGCAGCGCCTCATCAAACCCTGCCTGCCCGGCGTCTTCCGCCGGCTGTCCCCAATCAAACAAATAGGCTTCAAATCCTTGGGCCGCCAGCCAGCGCAGCAAGGACCGGTCCGGCAAAAGATCCAATATATCCGACTTATTGACCATGGACGGGACCAGAACCACTGGGGTTTTGTGGCGCACCATTCCGCCTGCCTTTGCATGATACAGCCGGGCTTCACCGCGCTCCCAGGCGATAGGCAAAGCCTCTATCTCCCTGCGCCAAGGATGGGTCTGGTACTTTTGAACCCCCTTAAAGAAATTCTGCAGCGTGGATTGCTCAAAAACCGCCCCGCCCGCCATACCGGCGGAGGCAAGAGACGCCATTCCTAACTGGAACGGCAATGGTTTAGGCCCTGTGCGCATCATTTTTCCTTATCGCATATATAAGACATGTGTCCTGCAAAAACATGCAACAAAATAATTTTTTTGCCTTGCAATAAATTCTTGTGCATAATAATAGTTAATAATCCTATGCAGCAAACTTATAAGAGGACGTGTCATGGCCAATGCCAAGAAGAAGTCTGATGAACCTACTGTCATCAAAAAGTATGCGAACCGCCGTCTGTATGACACGGGACGCAGCAGCTATGTAACACTGGAAGATTTGTGCGAAATGGTCAAAGAAGGCCATGACTTTGTCGTATATGACGCAAAGTCCGGCGAAGACCTTACACGTTCTGTTTTAACGCAGATCATCGTCGATCAGGAACAAAACGAAGGGCAGTCCCTTCTGCCCATAGGCTTCCTGCGTCAATTGATTGGCTTCTATGGCGACAATCTCGGACCTTTGGTTCCGAACTACCTGGAGCACACGATCCAGACCTTCGCCAAAAACCAGGAAGAACTTCGCCAGCAGATAAACAAATCGATCGAAGGCATGTTCCCGGTTCCAAACCTTGAAGAGATCAACAAGCAGAACATGGCTATGTTTGAAAACGCCATGCGCATGTTCCGCCCCTTTGGTGCCTCGGGCAAAGAAGATAAGTAAGCGAACCATCATTCCCCCAACAAAAAACCCCGCTGCCGCGGGGTTTTTTATGTCTTCGTCATCGCAGGAAGAGCTAGGGCCG
>CAUJHN010000036.1 GCA_963204825.1 Pseudomonadota bacterium | reverse complement strand
CACACACGGGCTTGTCCCCTGTGGCACGACGGGGGAATCTCCCACGCTGACCCATGATGAACACCACCAGGTGGTGGAGCGCTGCATCAAAATTGCGGCAGGGCGCATTCCGGTGATTGCGGGCACGGGATCAAATTCCACACGCGAAGCAACATCCTTGACGCAGCATGCGCAAAAACAGGGCGCGAACGGCGCACTGGTGGTAACGCCATACTACAACAAACCCTCTCAGGAAGGGCTCTACCAGCATTACAAAGCCATCCATGACGCTACCGACATTCCCATTATCATCTATAATATTCCGGGCAGAAGCGTGATCGACATGTCGATCGATACGATGGCGCGGCTTGCGGAACTGCCGCGGATTGTCGGCGTGAAGGATGCAACGGGAGATTTGGCGCGTCCGCTTAATTTGAAAAACAAGGTGGGCGATAAATTCTGTCAGCTGTCCGGAAATGATGATACAGCGACGGCATTTTTGGCGCAGGGAGGACATGGGTGCATTTCTGTTGCATCGAACGTCGCCCCTGCCCTTTGTGCGAAAATGCAAAACGCCTGGGCGGCGGGTGATTTAAAAACCATGGCCGCTTGCCGCGATGCGCTGGGCCCGCTGTTCAAGGCCCTGTTCTGCGAAACCTCTCCCGCTCCCGTCAAATACGGCTGCGCGCAGCTCGGCATAGGGACGGATGAAGTGCGCCTCCCCCTCGTCGCGGCAAGCAAAGGAGCACGCGCGGCGATGGACGAAGCCATGGAATTTGCCGGGCTTTTGGGCAAGGGCGCAGCGCAGCGCGTGGCTTAAGGCACAGAATTTCCTTTATATTCACGGCCATACCCGATAAAACCTTCTAACCATGACGAAGAAGAAGGGCAAAAAATCGGGTTTGTTATCCACGGATGTCACGATTGCGGACAACCGGAAGGCGAATTTTGACTATTTTCTGGAAGACAAGATAGAGGCCGGGATTGTTTTAACCGGCACGGAAGTAAAATCGCTTCGCCATGGCCAGTGCGGATTGCAGGAATCCCATATAGCGCCGAAAAAAGGCGATCTTTGGCTGTTCAATGCACATATCCCGGAATATCAGCAGGCAGGCCCGCATCTTCAGCATGCGCCGCGCCGCCCGCGTAAACTGCTTCTGGCGCAGCGGCAGATCGACCGGATGATGGGGGCCGTGAACCGCGAGGGATATACGATCGTTCCGACAAAGATTTACTTTAACGCCAAGGGGCTTGCCAAGGTTGAAATCGCGCTTGCCAAAGGCAAAAAGGAATACGACAAGCGCGAGACGATCAAGCAGCGCGACTGGAACCGCCAAAAAAGCCGTGTATTAAGGAACGAACGCGACTAAAAAGTTTGCATTTTTCCCCTCGCATTTGCTAGAACCCCGGTAGTTAGTGAAGAGGGGTATTGATATGACGGATCTAGCTTGGGGAGAATCTACGATGAGAGGTCCGTTCCGCAGGGCTATAGAACGCCCTAGACCCGCTGCTGCCCAAAAAGCCAGATCTCCTGAATGGATGCGCTGGGGAGACAGGCCTGAGAAAAAAAAGAAGAAGCACAACAGACATCAAAACGACCTCTTACCAAAAAATCTTCTCACGCCCTAGGCCGATCAGATCGGCCTTCTTTATTTATCGAATGAAAAAAATCCCCCGTATGGCACGGGGGATTTCTTTTGAAGGAGGTTGTGTAACTCTTCTTTTTATTGTCAACCGGCGGCTTTTTTACCCCGCGTCGGTTTTGGTGTTTCTTCGTCAGCCTCAGCCGTTTCAACCTCTTCCGGGTTGGAGGAGTCGGGACCAACCAGCATTGCTTCGGCAACCAGTCCCGCATTGGCGCGGATTTTGTTTTCCAATGTCGCCATCATGGCCGGATTGTCACGCAGATATTGTTTGGCGTTTTCACGACCCTGGCCGATACGCTCCCCTTCCGCGGAGAACCACGCCCCAGATTTTTCAACAAGGTTCGTCTGCACGCCCAGATCAACGATCTCACCCGTTTTGGAAATACCTTCGCCATACATGATGTCGAATTCCACCTGACGGAACGGAGGCGCCATTTTGTTTTTGACGACCTTCACTCGCGTCTGGTTACCAACGACGGTTTCACGTTCTTTAATAGAACCGATGCGGCGGATATCAAGGCGGACGGAAGCATAGAACTTCAGCGCGTTTCCGCCCGTCGTTGTTTCTGGCGATCCAAACATCACACCGATTTTCATACGGATCTGGTTGATGAAGATCACAACGCAGCGCGATTTTGAAATGGAGCCTGTGAGTTTGCGCAAAGCCTGAGACATAAGGCGTGCCTGCAATCCCACATGCGTATCGCCCATCTCTCCTTCCAGCTCCGCTCTCGGCACCAATGCCGCAACAGAGTCGACGACAAGAACGTCGATGGCATTTGAACGCACAAGCGTATCGGCGATTTCAAGCGCCTGTTCCCCGGCATCCGGCTGAGAGATCAGCAGATTGTCGAGATCAACCCCAAGTTTTTTGGCATAGGTGGGATCAAGCGCGTGTTCCGCATCGATAATGGCGCAAGTGCCGCCCGCTTTTTGCGCTTCGGCAATTACCTGCAACGCCAGTGTCGTTTTACCGGAACTTTCCGGCCCGTATACTTCCGTAATCCGTCCGCGTGGCAGGCCGCCAATACCAAGGGCAATATCAAGTCCGAGCGAACCGGTCGAAACGGCTTCCACTTCCAGTGGATTGTTATCCCCGTTCAGCTTCATCACGGAGCCTTTGCCGAACGCTCTTTCAATCTGCGTTAGGGCGGCGTCGAGGGCCTTTTGCTTGTCTCCTGAATTCATCTGGTCTTCCTTCCTGAATGGGGTCACTGACATAGGGATTATCCTTTTCTGGCATAGTTAAACGGGGGTTTCAACGAACGTAAAAGAGGTACTCACAACGATTGTTATGACCTCATCGTACACGCTTTGTTCTCATCGTCAACACAAAAGAACGAAAAAGGAACATTTTTATTTTGTTGACATAATTTTGAATTATCGCCATTTAAAGCTGAGAAAATAACAATAATTAGAAATTGGTCATGAGAAAAACACTTCCCCCGGCGACTGTGGCATTGGTCCTTGCGTTCCTTTCATCGGCAAACGCCGCACCGTCATCCCGTTTTTCAGGTTCAAACGCGCCACAACCTCCGCCAGCCGGATTGATTCACTGCGGCCCTGCGGAAAGCATGCAAGACTGCCAGGACCGCGCCGGGGTAAAGGCACGCGCGGAAGGACAACGTGTAATCTTTATAAAACAAGTTGGCCCCGATAAAAGCACAGCGCATGTTTATTACCCTGATGGGCGCGTAGCGGTGCACCCAGAGAGTCCATAATTGGCGGTCAGGCGAGTGCGCTGATCGGCATCAATCTACCGGCGTGCCTTTGCTCCAGCTTCCATCAGGGTTTCTGCGGCTGGAAAAAATCCGGATCCGCTTTTCCTGTATATCCGGAGAAGCGTAGAACATTTCCTTACCGTCCGCGGTGAGAGAGGCTTCGCCGGAGATGGCCACGCCAAGGTCAACTTTCGCAGGCTTTGCAAAACCCTCGGTTTCAGACCACGTCGTGCGCATGATGCCCACATCCTTGCGGTTGAAATAGACTTCATACCGGCCGGATGCGTCCGGCGTTTCGGACATCCAATACTGATCTTCTTCCACATCCGTGTTGATCATAGGGCCAAGATTGATTGCTTTTGACCAATGTCCCTGTTCATCCTTATAGGAAAACCAGATGTCCTTATCCCCTGCGCCGCCTGGACGGGTGGAAGAAAAATAAACGCGGCGGTGATCAGCCGACACGTGCGGATTGTCATCCATATAAGGAGAATTGACTTCTTGTGGGAAGAATTGCAAAGGCCCCGCCCCATTCGGCGTTAAATCTCTATAGGCAATATCAATGTCATTGGGTTTGCCGGTTTCCTTCTGATAGTAAATCCGTGCGGGCGGCGTAGAAACGACCATGGCACAGCAATTATCCTTGTCGTCATTAACGCCCGGCATATTTTCAGGCGCACCCCAGCTTCCGTCCGGTTTCCTGTGGCTGACATAGATGTCCGAATCCCAAAAGGGGTTAACATCGTTTTTATGGTGGCCGGGGAAAGTCGGCCCTGTGACGGTCGGAGCGCCTTCATTCAATATCGCCGGAAAGAAATTATAGCGTGAATACATGAAATACAGGCTTTTCCCGTCCAGAGATATGTACGGAGAATCCGCCCATCCAGCCGTATTGATGTGATTTACGTCATTTGCACCCCGGCTTGGGTTTGAATTAGCCGCAGGCGGCGTGTTGGGATTTCCGGCGCTGCCGGGAGAAGAACAGGATACGCAGGCAAGCAATGCGGCCGCAGATAAAATAAAAAATTTCTTCATGTTTTAATTCTCCATAGCTTCTTTCACTTTTTCGGCGAGTTGTTTGAGGGTAAATGGTTTTGGTAAAAAATAAATGTTTGCTCCAAGCTGATCTTTTAATTTGTCTTCCGTGTACCCCGAAATGAAGATGATTTTTAAATCGGTACTGCGTTCACGGATTTTTTTGGCCATGGTCGGGCCGTCCATGCCAGGCATCATCACATCTGTAATCAGAAGATCGATGGATTTTATGTCTTCTTTTTCCAGCAACGCCAGCGCGGCTTCTGCACTTTCCGCGCCCAGTACCTGATAGCCTTTATTTGAAAGGGCCCGTGTGCTGAAAGACCGCACGGCGTCTTCATCTTCTACCAATAAGATACGCGCACTGCCCGTTAAATCACCAGTGACTTCTTCCGTCTTTGGCGAAGTTTCTTCTATCTTCGCTTCGGCTTCGGACAGGCGTGGCAGATAAATAGTGAAGGTCGTGCCAATGCCCACAGTGGAATCGATGGCGAGGTAACCGCCCGTTTGCCGGATAATGCCGTACACCGTGGCAAGGCCAAGCCCCGTCCCCTGCCCCACATCTTTGGTCGTGAAGAAGGGTTCCAGAATGCGGGACATGTTTTCTTTGGAAATGCCACAGCCCGTATCGGCAACTTCGATCGCGACCCATTGCCCCGCCGGCATTTCATCATCACAGCACTTTTGCGGCAGATCATTCACATGATTTTTGGTGGTAATGGAAAGCTTACCGCCCTGTTCCATCGCATCGCGGGCATTGACGGCAAGATTGATGAGCACTTGTTCCATCTGCCCCACATCCACCTTTACAAGGCCAAGATCGACGCCGTGATGCAAATCAAGCTCTATATTCGCGCCGATCAGACGACGCAACAGGTGCGAAACTTCGGTAAGAATATCGGTGACATCCTGCACCTTCGGACGCAGGGTCTGCTGACGCGAAAACGCCAAAAGCTGCCGGACGAGGTTGGCAGCGCGGTTGGAGTTCTGCTTAATCTGCATAATATCGCCGAACGAAGGGTCCCCCGGTTTGTGACGCAACAGCAAAAGATCGCAGAAACCGATAATAGCGGTGAGAAGGTTGTTGAAGTCATGCGCAACACCGCCTGCGAGCTGGCCGATGGCCTGCATTTTCTGCGATTGGACGAATTGCGCTTCCAGACGTTTTTGTTCGGCGAGGTTGATGAAGTGCAGAACAATGTTTTCACTGTCCTTAATTCGGCGCGCATGCATCTGCGCCGGTACATTTTTATTGCCTTTCAAGACAATTTCGATAGGTTCCAGCAGTTGTTCGCCCTGCCCTATTTTGGCAAGCGCGGCCAGCACGCTTTCACGCCCTTCATCCGCCAGAAGCATTTTCAAGTTCTTCCCGTCCAGAGCTTCAACGGGACTGCCCAGCATCGCGGCCAGCGCAGCGTTGCAATCCTGCACCACGCCTTTTGCGTCCACGAGCGCTATACCCAACGGCGCTTCTTCGAAGAATTTCTGGAACCGGTCTTCGGACGCCTTCAGCGCTTCTTCCGCTTTTATTTCAGACGTCAAATCATGCATGACGCCGCGCGTACGGACGCGCCCATCATCTTCAAACACAACTGTCTGGTTGACGGAAGCAAGGAAGGAACGGCCATATGCGCCCTTCATCATAATTTTTGCGACTTGCCGCGTGCCGCCTTTTTCCGCGACATCATAGGGCGCACCGTTTGGGGGGACGTTCTCCATATAGGCGTGCAGGACGCCACCCCGTAAGAGCGTTTCAAGATCTTCCCCGAGCCACCGCGCCAATGTCGCATTGGCAAACACGAACCGCCCGGATTCATCCAAAGAAAAGAATCCAACGGGTGCATTGTCCGTAAAGTCGATCAGTTTTTCACGTTCTTCACGAATGCTGCGGTCCAGTTCCCGCTGCCGCGATACATCGTCCACACGCCAGTGCACATACCCCGCCCAGCCGGCAACAGGCTGCGCAGACACGATGAACCAGCGTTCGCGTTCACCCTGCACCGACTTCAACTCGATAGAATCCGAAAGGCCGCGTTGCGCCTGCTCCGCCAGCGCGCGAAAATGGCTCATGGCTTCAGGGTTATCGAAAAAAAGCCCTGCCAGAGCCTTTAAATCCGAAGCCCCCTGATCCTCACAAAGCTCATCAAATTTTTGATTCGTATAAACTGTATTTTCCGCGCCGTCCGTAATCAGGCGCGCGCCGCGGCTGCCTTCAATCACCTGCCGGATCAGAAGACGCTCTTTTTCGTGCGTGGTGAGGTTATGTACAAATCTTTGGAAAAAGAAGGCAATCAACGTCGTGCCAATAAAAACCAGCCCCGCGATCACCATCGTTGTTTCATCGATGTCCAGAACAACGGCCAATGACAGGCACGCCACAAGATACAAGAACATAAACGCGACGGATATTAAAATTTTGCGCAGACGTTTACGTCCAGAATCCAGGTCTTTCTGGCCGGGCGCATGCCGCGCAACGAAATCTGAATGGTCAAGGCTCATGGTTCGGTAATAATGCCATGATTTAAAAGGAAAAAGAATTATAGAATCGCGGGGGAATTACAGTTTTACAGAAAAAAACTACTTCAATTTCCCTTTCAGTCTGAAGACGTAGGAGATGATTTCCGCGACGGCCTTGTAATGCTCAGGTGGC
>CAUJHN010000035.1 GCA_963204825.1 Pseudomonadota bacterium | reverse complement strand
ATTCTGGTTCGTCAGGATGCGTTAAAACCACGTCGTAATTGTCGCGCTCGTATCGTCCTTCCACTGATCCGGCTTGTTCCAGATCTTAAGGAACGCATCCTGCACCATGTCTTCCGCCATGCTGCTATTCCCGGCCATCCGGAACGCAGCCGCGAAAAAGCGGTCCGTGTGGCGACGGACAAGAATGGCGAAAGCCTGATGACTTCCCTGACGGATCAGGCGCATCAGGCTTTCGTCGCTGTCTTCGGTAGAGGCCATGGGGGCCTTCATGCCACCTGGTCTCCGTTATTCAGCCGCCGGAGGCGCTTCACCTGCAGGTGGCGCAGACTCCTTGCCGCCCTGTTCCTTCATAGCCTTGTACTTTGCGCGCATCGCTTCACGATGGGCCTTTGCTTCGTCTTTCGTAAGCTTCCCGTCATGATCTGCATCCATTTCGGCGAACTTCGATTTGCCGAACGCAAGGAACTCTTCTTCGGAAACAACGCCGTCTTTGTTGGAATCCTGCATATCAAACATCATTCCGTGATTCTTGCCGCCCGGTTTTGGCGCAGAGCCTTCTTCAGCAAGTGCAGGCACAGCCTGAAGCGCAAGAAATGCCGCGCCGAGCAGGAGAAATTTCTTCATGGTCTTAATCCTCTTTTCGGGGTTGGTTGGTTCAGTCATGAATTTATACGAAAGGTTCGCAAAAACCCTTCGCATTTTTTATAGCACTCTTTGAAACTCTGGAAAATCAGTTGCTTGCGATGTCCACGACCAGGCGAGGCCCGTCTTTGCCTTCAGCCTTCAGATATTCCGTGGACAGGACCCGCGCACCTTTTTTCAATTGAATCGCCAGCGTAGAGCCTGCGGCTTCTTTTTGTACGGTCCATCCCTGAATGAGCGGTGCAGCCGCAGAAGCCTTGCCGCTTTCAGCCCCAGCCCACGCCGAAGCCGGCAAGTTTATAAGAAGCAGCTTTTCCGCATTATCAAGATCATAATTGAAGTCTGGTTTCGCCTTTGCCGTTAAATCGAACACAATGCGCGTTTTATCACCATGCTCTCCGATCCTGACCCCCGTAACCGTGCTGGAAGCCGTGACGGCGGTGGTTGTTGGCGCGGCTGCGGGTTTTACAGCCGCCGCGGTTTGCGCTTCTGCCGGTTTGGCTGCGGCGACAGGGGCCGCAGAAGCGGGCTTGGGCGGCTCCGGCTCAGCCTTCAGCCCGGCCATGGGAGGCATTGATAGCGAGGGCCGCTCCGCGGCAACAGCCGGCTTAGGAGCTTCCGCAGGCGCAACTTCTGCATCGCTGGCTTCGACAATGACGGGACGCTTGCCCGTTTCCTTTTCAATTTCATCCAGCAGAGTCTGAATACGCTCATTGGTTGTATTCAAGGTCGCAAAGGCCGGCATAATCCTGTTGTAATCCGATTGCAGCGCTCCGACATTTTGCTCCAGGCGGGCCATACGCTCTTCCAGACTGGACGAAGGCGCCAAAGGATTTGCGGGCGCAGCCGCAGCCTTTTCAATCGGCGTAACGGTATCGGACTGCGCAAGCGGCAAAGGTTTCGGTGCCGGTTTTTCCATTGCCATATCCATTTCAGTGATGGGCGGCATCGGCGCTGCGGTTTTAGGGGAAGGCGGGGCCGAATTATCCGACGAACACGCGGCAAGCGTAATGATGGATATAGAAATCAACAAACCTTTGATCACACTGACATTCCGCATGAAGCCATCCTTTGGCGTTAAAAATTGGGCAAGACCATGGTAGAAGCGGACAGGAATGCGTCAAGGCCGTGAACGCATGGAAAATCTCTTATTCACAGGGATTATGATCTGCTCCGTGATCGCACCTTTATAAAGCGCGACAAGAGCGTATATCCCTTGGGATGTACGATGCCGACGGTATGCATAACGAATATGACCATCCAAAGGACAAAGAGGATGACGGGGGGCGTATGATGCGCCTCCGCGATAAAACCGACCATGGCCATGAATGCCACAATAGAAAGCAAAAGAGCCGTGGTCTTCGCGGGAGAAATACCAGCATCGATAAAGCGGTGATGCAAGTGACGGCGATCCGCGTTGAAAGGATGCAAGCCGCGTATGCTCCGCGCGATGAACAAGGCGAAGGCGTCCATAACAGGCAGCGCGATGATCCAGATAACCGTGACGGGTTCCAGCGGCGCATCCATTCCCTGCGTTAAACGAATAGAAAACCAGCCGAGCAGAAGCCCTAGACACAATGTGCCGGAATCCCCCATAAAAACCGATGCGGATTTACGCCACGGCCCCCGCATGTTGAACATCAGGAACGCCAACAGGCAGGCAAGCAGGATTGCAAGAGCGGAAAAAGCCGCCCACTGCCCGGCCCCCGCGCACACCACCAGGAACCAGAACACGACGAGCGCGCAAAATCCGCCGGAAAGCCCATCCACACCATCGAGCATATTCACGGCGTTCATTAAAAGAACAAGGCACATGACAGTAAACGCCTTTGACGCAAAGCCAAGTTCCACCGTACCAAATCCGAATAGATTGCCCAGATTGCCAATTTGCGCCTGACCGAAAATTACAACGAAGCAGGCCGTCCAGACCATAATGGCGAATTTAACGGCCGGTTTTATGCCGATAGCATCATCGATGGCGCCCATCACAAGCACAGCCAGTATACCGGCCGCCAAGGGCCACGGCACGATTTCCTGCAGCCCCGCCATCCAGGAGAAAAGGAGAAACATTGGCATTATTGCAAGGCCGCCGATCGGGGGCACGGGATTGTCATGCCTCTTTCTGCCGCCGGGTTTATCCGCAAACCCATAGCGCAAAGCCAGCCTGCGCCCTGCCCAGAGAGCAAAGACCGTAGCAGCGAACGTGGCAAAGGCAAAAATGGCGGACAAGAACATCCCCTGACAGCTGGAAACAAGACGGCCCTTTTTAACGTCAGGCCCCGCGACAGGCAATAGATATTTCTGGAAAAGCGTGTCAGGCGGACCCGTCAAGCGATCCTGTCAAACTGTCGAAAAAGGCATAAAGCTCTTCCCCGAAGGCAAAAATGAATCCGGCAATCGCCAAAGAAATCGCAGCGGCAATCAGGGAGTATTCTATAGCGGTCGCACCGCTTTCATTCCGCAGCCAGTCTCTTAGCATTTCTCCCCTTTTCCTTGTGCTATTTTACCAAGAAAAAGGATCAAACCCCTAATGCTTTTTTGCCGCGCGCGCAGAAAAACGAGCCGGAGACAAAGCGTTTACCGTTGATTTACCAAGACTGAATGGCCCTCCGCGCAAAAAATCCGCCAGAAGATGCGCCGCCGCCAGCGTTGTGCCTATCCCGTGCGATCCGTGTGCTATAGAATAAATTTTTCCATTTAATTCCCCCACAATCGGAAACCTATCCTGCGAAGCGGCACGCAGCGCAGCCCGCTGTCCTATAATCTCGAGCGCGCCGATACCCGGGATATTTTCAGCCATTTTTGCCAGGTTATCCCGATCGTCTTCTGCCCTTACAGTGGTATCTGACAACCATTTTTGAAAAGTGGAACCAATCACGTGAACCCCCGTAAAGGATGGGGACATATACCCGCCGTAACATATATTGGTTTTAAGGGCGGCGCTTTTTTCATTGGCCTTAACAATCGTGATCTGTCCGCGCACAGTATGCGCCTGCAAACCTTCCGCTATCGCCGTCGCCATAATGACAGGACCATCACCACTATACTTTTCTTCGATCAACGGAATATCTTTTGCGTAGGCGCGGCATAAGGCGGATGGGTTTACTTGCCCTGAATCAGGCAAATAAAGCGCAGCTTTATCAATCGTTACGCCTGCTATCTCCGATGCTTCTTCTTTGGGTAGATACCGCATATGCGCATCATGCCATCCCCAGTTTTCCACCGAGCGCGTAAAACGCTTTTCTTTTTCTTCGTCCGTAACGAGATGAAGCGAACCGCAGCGCGTATAACCAATATCATCGAACCTTGAAAACGTCCGCACCGTCTGCGCGAACGCCGCTGTATAAAAATCCGACTGGGCATCGCGAAACGCCTGAAAGCGCGGGTTTATAATACCGACAGGATTTCCCGAAGCGCCGGACGCAATGCCGTTCGGATCATATAAAACAGGATCAAACCCATATTGCGTCAACACCCACGCCGCCGCGCACCCGGCAAGACCGGCGCCCGCAATCGCTATTTTTCTTCGAGGGCGCGCAACCGTGCTTTGTGGGCCCTGAATAAATCCAGCCAGCATATCCCGCTTGCGTCCAAACCCTTTTTTCTTTTCGACAGAAAAACCCGCCGCCTGCAGGCCCCGTTTTACGAAGCCCGCCGATGTAAAGGTGGCAAATGTTGCACCCGCATTGGAAAGCCGCGCCATTTCGGTGAAAACCTTATCCGTCCACATATCGGGATTTTTCGCGGGCGTGAATCCATCCAGGAACCATGCATCGATATTTGCCTCTATCTCCGGCAACACGTCATTCGCATCCCCAAAAATCAATGTCAGCACAACGCGATTATCAAACACGATCCGGTGAAACCCCGGAACACGGATCGGATATTGCGCCAGCATTTTATCCAGATACGGCGAAAGCAGCGCAGACCACGGTGACAACCCCTTGCGGATTTCCTCCACGCTCAATGGAAATTTTTCCACCGACACAAAATCCAGGAACGCGCCCTTATCCGCCGTGCGCTCGAATAAGTCCCATGCCAGCAGGAAATTCAGCCCCGTGCCAAACCCTGTTTCGCCGATGACGAACCGATCCCGCCCTTGCCAGCGGGCAGGCAAGTTGTTACCGTCCAAAAAGACATGCGCCGTTTCCCCCGGCCCGTCGTCGGCGGAAAAATACACATCGTCGAATAGTTCCGATCTTGGCGCGTCACCCATGCGCACCATATAAATGAAGTCTTTAAAAAATGAAAAGGATTTGAGTAGTAACAATGGCCTCTAAAAACCCCCTTCTTTCCGATTTCACCACGCCAAACAACGCGCCGCCTTTCGACCAGATCAAAGAAGAACATTATCTTCCCGCCGTGCGCGCCGGGATTGAAGAAGCGCGGGCGAATATAGAGAAAATCAAATCCAGTCCCGAAAACCCCACTTTTGAAAACACGGTCGCGGCATTGGAACTTGCCTCCGAAAAGCTCGGCATGACGTCGGGGATTTTTTACAACCAGTTATCCGCCGCCGGGACGGACCCGCTGGAAGCGCTCGCCCAGGACATCGGCCCGTTGTCGTCAAATTTTTCCAGCGACGTCATCATGGACCAGGATTTGTTCAAGCGCGTCAAAGCCGTTTACGACCAGCGAATGAAACTGAATTTGACGGCGGAACAGGCAACCGTTCTGGATGATTGTTACAAGGGCTTTGTGCGCGGCGGCGCGCTTCTCGATGAAAAGGGCAAACAGCGCCTTCGCGAAATCAATGAACAGCTATCCGTCCTCGGCCCCGAATTCGCCAAGAACACAAAGAAATCATCGGAAGCCTTCACACTCGTCATTGAAAATAAGGACGATCTGAAAGGCCTGCCTGAAACGGCCATAACCGCCGCCGCCGAAGAAGCGGAAGAGCGGGACTTAAAAGGCAAATGGGTCTTCACGCTGGATTACCCCAGCTACGGCCCTTTCATCACCTATGCTGACAACCGCGCGTTACGCGAACAAATGTGGCGTGCTTTTGCATCGCGCGCATACAAAGACGAATACGATAACTGCGCGAATATTTTAAAAATCGTCACGCTGAAAAACGAACGCGCGCAAATCCTCGGCTATAAAAATCATGCGGAATTTGTTCTAGAACAACGCATGTCCAAAACGCCGGAAAACGTCATGGCGTTCTTGAAAAAACTTCTGGCGACTTACAAGCCTTCCGCCGAAAAGGATCTCGCCGATCTTAAAGAATTCGCAAAAGGACTGGGTTTCACAGACGATCTCAAACCATGGGATGTCGGCTATTACAGCGAAAAGATGAAAGAAAAACTTTTCGCGTTCTCCTCCGAAGATTTACGCCCTTATTTCCCGCTCGAACCCGTTCTTAAAGGCACGTTCGAACATTTTTCCAAATTGTTCGGCATCGTCTTCACGCCCGCCAAATACCCCGTATGGCATGAAGACGTCACCGCCTATGACGTCACCGATAAAAAAACAGGTGAATTCGTCGGCATCCTCTACGCCGACTTCTACCCCCGCAAAGGCAAAAAACCCGGCGCGTGGATGACCTCTTACCGCGAACAGGGCATGTTCACGGACGGCATGAAACGCCCGTTCGTTTCCATCGTCTGCAACTTCACGAAGCCGACGAAGGACGCACCGTCCCTGCTCACACATGACGAAGTGCTCACGCTCTTCCATGAAATGGGACACGCGATGCATATGATGTTATCCAACGTCACGTATAGCTCGCACGCAGGCACGGCCGTACTTTGGGATTTCGTGGAGTTGCCCTCACAAGTGCAGGAAAACTGGGCGTATGAAAAAGAAACGCTAGACCTTTTCGCACGTCATTACAAAACAGGTGAAGCCATTCCAGCTGAACTTATACAAAAAGTCATCGATGCGCGGAATTTCTTTGTCGGCTGGACCGGCCTGCGCCAGGCCAACCTCGGCCTGCTCGACATGGCATGGCACACGGCGGACCCAGGAACCATTTCCGACGTCGCGGCGTTCGAGGATCAGGCCATAAGAGAGTCCACTTTGTTTCCCCGCTATGCAGGACCGACATCCACATCGTTCACGCATATTTTCGGCGGCGGATATTCAGCCGGGTATTATAGTTATAAATGGGCGGAAGTTCTGGACGCGGACACGTTCGAATTATTCCTGGAAAAAGGTTTGTACGATGCGGACACCGCGCAACGATACAAAAATGAAATTCTGGCGAAAGGTGGCAGCGAGCATCCTTCCATCCTTTACAAGAATTTCCGCGGTCGCGATGCAGACCCGGATGCCCTGCTCCGCCGCGAAGGGTTGTTAAAGGCAAAAGGTTAATTTGGCAAAAGCCACACACCTGAAACAGAAACGGAGGCTTTGGTTGCCCAAAGCGCTCCGCCGTGTGTGTGGGGGGTTAGCCCCCCCTCTTTTTACTGCCGTTTAGTATACACCCTTGTCCAAAAGCCCTGCGAGTGGGGAACCAACATCGGCTTTCGGACAACACAACTTGGCCAAAAACCAAGAAGCAGTTGGGACAATCGTAAATTACAGGCTCTTTGTCAACAAAATTTTTAGGCGGTTTGCATGAATTTCGCTTGCAACATTTTACAGATTGGAGTAATAAAATTCCCAAGTTAAGCTTGAGAATAGCTACAAGCAGTTGCAGACGCTTGAAAACATTATAGAAAATGACGATAACAACGGCACAAATACGCGGCGCGAGAGGGATTTTAAACTGGAGCCAACAAGATCTGGCACAGCGTACCGGTATTTCCGCGACGTCGATTGGCAGCATCGAAAACGGCCAGACGACGCCGCGAGAGAGTACGCTTACGACGATTAGAAAAACGTTAGAAAATGGCGGCATTGAGTTTATCGGTTTAGACGGCGTAAGATTGCGAACTGGAGATGTAAGGATTTTTCAAGGAAGAAGTGGATTTTGGGATTTTTACGAGGACATTTATTCGACAATTAAGGAAGATCCGGGAGAAATACTCGTCAGTAACGCTGATGAGCGTTTATTCGAGAAATGGATAGACCCCGAAAACTTTTCGAAACACGTTACGCGCATGCGTACAACGAAAGGTGTGTCCTATAAAATCCTCGTTAAAGAAGGAGACACCCACTTAGTAGCAACACCAGATTACGCAGAATATAGATGGACACCTAAGGATATGTTTTCATCGACAGTGCCCTTCTATGTATACGGCAAAAAATTAGCGATTTTGCTATTCAGTGCAGAACCCACTGTAATTTTAATTAAATATGGGGCAATTGCTGAAGCATACAGAAATCAGTTTATGGGCATATGGAACAACTCTGTTGTTCCGCCAGTCAATGCAGCAGAAAAGAAATGACTAAGAGTGTGTTAATATGAATGCATTTCAAGGCGATATAGGTCATTTAGGTCATACAGGGCATAAGTATGCGTCGCGACCTGTTGCCCAGTTCTGGCCTGTTGCAAAAATGTCCGGTGGTGGCAATAATGGAAACCACAGCAGTCCTGATAGAGAGGCGTTTAAAGCTGCGTTTTATGCTACTCTAAACGGAACAACCCAAGGCGGTTTGTCACCCTATCTTTTTTACGACCCCCCCGAATCCTCTGAAGGTGGCGTGGCTAACTATAAATCAGCATGGGGATCAGAAGATAATGTACCATACGGTGCCCCGGGCTGGGACGCTCATATAGCTGAAAGCACAAAGCTGGCGAATGCAAAAACACCAGGATATAGTTTTGCTGAGGGAGATGAAGAGGTTATTCGTACAGCCCTTAGCAAAGGACTTATTAAGCATCTTCCTGCACGCATAACTTACTATTCCTATGGGCCGGGCGAATTAATTGCTATACAGAAGAAGGATTTTCAACTTCTTGATGCTATCGAAGCCAGCCCAGCACATAATTTAGAATCTTTGAATGCAGTTGATATTAACAACCGCTATGCTACGGCATTTGCTCAGGCAGCAAATGAAAGATACAATAAAGCTTCCTCAGCCGTCCAAGGGGACTTTATGGAAGGCACCCTTCTTCTTGGGGCCAAAGTAGGCACTTCTGTAATTGCCGCATTTGGTGGACCCTTTGCAAATGCATCTCGTGATGCCGCGATGTCTTCCAAGCAAAAAGCCGCGCAATATCTCGCGCAGCTTGTAAGTCAGCATGGTGATGGAACTCGGGTTATTCTAACTATAGACACTCAATCCGATAAAAAAGCACTATTAGCGGACTACAAACCTACACGTTCTTTTGAAGCATTTATTCTTGGTGCATTTCCACGCGCAGTTCATGAAGGCATCATTAAAAAACCTTATGATGTTTTCCGGAATTGGAAACTAGTTACAGAATTCAATGAAGCGGAACGTGCTGTTGAATTAATAGCTCAAGCAAAAAGAGCACATAGTCTTGTGACAGAAGATAGCCAATTTCAGATAGCAAGAAATCAAAAGATTTGCATAACACTTTCGCACAAGTGGGATTCTGAAGATTGGCGTAGCATTGGTAAAGCAGCTGGACTTGATGACTTTTCTTTCTTCGGGCATGGTACTCGTAAACTAATGGTTGCTCGCGCGACTAGAAGCCCGGATCTTTCATTGCTGCAACCGTAAACTTCTAGTAGGGGCATTTCAAAGATCCTCCATAAGGAAGAAAACCACCCATGCCCCACCCTCTCGACGGAAAATATAACGTTACCTCCACTTCGGACTATAAAGGTCCGCTGGAAAAGAAGAGCGATGGGGAAACGGAAATCCGGGATGGGCAGACGCGCCGGTATGATAAGGCAAACTGCCTGTGGACCAGCACTTTCACCATCATCAGCGATACCGAAGTGGAAATGGTTTCCGTGGCGGATCCCGCCGAAGCGCAGGTCGATTTCCTGCTGCTGCGTCCCGATGGATCGCCCACGCGCGAACCCGTCACCTACAAAACCATCCTGAAACTCGCCCGGAAAGATGACCGCATCCAGATGTCAGGGCAGATCGCCTATGGCAAGGATCTAACCTTCCTGACGATGCGCAAAATCGGCCCGCTGTCTTGATATCATCCTGAGCGACGCGAAGGATCCCTGAGATTCTTCGCTTGCGGCTCAGAATGACAGGATTTGTACCATTCATACGTCCGCGCCACCCCGTCCCCCAACGCCACCGACGGCATCCAGCCCAACGCCCGCATTCTGGAAGAATTCAAAAATTTGCGCGGCGTGCCGTCGGGCTTGGACCGATCGAACATAATCTCACCCTGAAACCCCGTTACGCCCTGCACAAGCCGCGCCAGCGCCCCAATGCTGATCTCCTCCCCGCTGCCGATATTGACCGGCGCATCGCCTTCATACCGTTCCGCAAGGCAAAGGAGCGCCGCCGCCAGATCATCGACATGCAAAAATTCCCGCAAAGGCATCCCCGTTCCCCAAAGCACCACGCGCTCCGCCCCTTCCCGCATGGCGGCATCGAACTTCATCAGCATGGCGGGCAAAACATGCGCATTCTGCGCATCGAACCGGTCGTGCGGCCCGTATAAATTCGTCGGCATCGCAGAAACATACCGGCGCCCATATTGCTTCCCGTAAAACTGGCATAATTTCAGGCCTGCTATTTTTGCAATCGCATAGGCTTCGTTGGTTTCTTCCAGCGGCCCTGTCAGAAGAGATTCTTCGATAATCGGCTGCGGCGCGTGTTTGGGATAAATGCACGACGAGCCCAGGAAAATCAGGCGCGGCACATCCGCCCTGTGCGCCCCTTCAATCACATTCTGCGCGATGGAAAGATTGTCCCGGATAAAATCGGCGGGATACGCGGCGTTCGCGCCGATCCCCCCGACCTTCGCCGCCGCCATGAAAATTACATCGGGGCTATGCTGCGCAATCCATTCATATGTCGCCCGCTGAACCGTCAAATCTACAACGCTACGCGGGGCGGACAGCAGCTCCACATCCATGCCGGATAAAGCCCGCGTCAGGACGCGCCCGACCATCCCCGTTTCACCGGCAACCCATATCCGTTTTCCTTCCAATGGAAAAATGCGCTCAGCCATAAATGCG
Source organism: Pseudomonadota bacterium (assembly GCA_963204825.1). GTDB lineage: Bacteria > Pseudomonadota > Alphaproteobacteria > Micavibrionales > Micavibrionaceae > Micavibrio_A. The sequence continues at coordinate 7,122 of CAUJHN010000035.1, read as the reverse complement.
CTTTAATGCCCGTGCCGGTGAATCCGCCTCCACCATTTCCGCGACCAAATTTTCAAAAGAAATCTCCGGCTTCCATCCCAGCATTTGCCGCGCCTTCGCGGGGTCGCCGATCAGGCAATGAATTTCGGTGGGCCTGAACAATGCCGCATCCACGGATACCAGAACCGCGCCCGTGAATTTATCCCGGCCCGTCTCCTTAACGCCTTCACCATCCCACACAACCGTCCGGCCGCTGTGCGCGAAGGCCCGTTCAACAAATTCGCGCACGCTGTGCGTCTCACCGGTCGCGAGAACGTAATCGCCCGGCACATCCTGCTGCAACATCATCCACGCGCCGCGCATATAATCATGCGCATGGCCCCAGTCGCGCCGCGCATCAAGATTGCCGAGCGTCAGCGGCTCTTTCCGCCCCATACCGAATTCACCGACCGCTCGCGTGATTTTGCGGGTGACGAACTGTTCCCCGCGCAATGGGCTTTCATGGTTGAACAAAATGCCGTTGCTGGCGTGGAACCCATAGGCATCCCGATACATCCGCGTTGTCCAATAAGCATGGAGTTTGGAAATCCCATACGGGCTGCACGGTTCGAACGGTGTGGATTCAGATTGCGGCGCGGGCGCATTGCCGAACATTTCCGATGAAGACGCCTGATAAAACCGCGCGGATTTCGAAAACCCCGTCATCCGCATCGCTTCTAAAACGCGGCCCACGCCCAGCGCATTGATATTCCCCGTCAGCTCGGGCATGGCAAAACTCACCTGCACATGGCTCATCGCGGCAAGGTTATAGATTTCCTCCGGGGAAATACTCTCTAAAACGCGCGCAATGCTTGCCATATCGCCCAAATCTGCATGGAAACATTCAATATCGGGCAGAAGCGGATGCAACCGCTCCATATCATCGACCGGCAGATAAGGGCGCGTACCACACACGCGATAGCCTTTTTCCAGCAGAATGGACGCCAGAACGGCCCCGTCCTGTCCTGTTATACCTGTAATAAGAGCTGTTTTACGCGACACGGAAGACTCCACGCGCCAAGGTTGTCATGCTTATGTATGACATCAACCAAGTATTTGGTCAATAAGGACCTATCCCAGCTTAAAAGGAGAAGGCGTAATGGACGGGGCAGTTTTGAGCACTGACTCAAAACCATTGTCTGCCACAGGAGTAGGAGCTGAGTCCATTTGCGTCAATCCCGCGCGTGCAAGCCCCGGCATCAGGTTATGAGGCTCCGCGCCAGCACCGCCGAGAACCGTGAAACTATCGCCAAGGGCCACGCCGGCAGGTGTATGAGGGGTGATAAAGCTCATGCCTGCCTCCTCATTGTCTGCACATACATGACATTCGTGAGCTCGCCCGGAAAAGGCTGATCCGGCGGGCACTCAATAACGCCAATCGTGGAAAGATGGGTCAAGCGATCAAATACATCACGGTTTGAAAATGGAAAACGGGCGATCTCCAAGGAACCTGCCTTGAAGACCAGCTCCTGGTCGGTCGCGCGCAGCGTATAGGGGCTGGGCTCGTCGGGCAGTTTTCCAGCCAGCGCCACCAGCATGATACCTGTTTCCCCTTCTAGGAAACGACAACCTGTCACCGTGTTCTCTTTCATAGAAAAGATCCTCTTTTGCCCAGACTGCGATAGGGAGCCCGAGAAAGCCTATTCCGGCCTTCTTACACTACTGCTCCCCTATTAAAATTTTATGAAAAAATTCGGTTGCTTTGCAAATTTGGGCAAAAATGTGGCGCCCCGGACCCTAGGCAGATGGCGGGTTTACAGGCTTTTTATCGTAAACCTTAAATCTCAGGCTCAAATCCTTAAACGGCCAGACCAGCTGTGCCCAGAACGAATCGGGCATCTGCTGGGTGATGCCTATATTCACCGGCGGGCGGCGGGGCGTATCGATAAAGAAGCTTCGGAAGACATGATCCCAAATCATTATATTTTCACTGTAATTCTTATTCCCTTCCCGCAGCCGTTTGGAATGGTGCCAGCGGTGAAGTTCCGGCGTATTGAAAATGTAAGACAGGGGCCAGATAAAATTCATCTCTACATTACAATGCGTTAGGACGCCTATATAAGCCGTGATTGCAGAAAGCCATAGCACGACTTCCAGCGGCGCGCCGAGCGCAATCAAAACACCGGTGCCAAGCAGGATGCTCACCAATGAATTGATGAAATGGAACCGCCCCGTGTTTACGATCCAAAGCTTCGTTACCGAATGATGCACGGCATGGAACCGCCACAGCGGGTGGAATTCGTGGGACAGGCGGTGCGCCCAGTACAGCCCGAATTCCGCAGCCACCATCCCCATGATCACCTGTATCCACAATGGCCAGTCCCGGGGCCAGATTCCGTAACCGTCGTCCGTCAAAGGCGTTATCAGCTTGGTCAGACCGAAAATGCCCGCAAACGCCACCAGAGCCTGCACGACGCCCTTGGATAACAGCGTGTGGGCAAGATCCGCAAACAGCTGCCCGTCGCTTTCCCGCCACTTCATTTCATGCGGCATAAATCTTTCGAGGAAAAACAAGCTTGTTATCAGACAGAGATAAACTAGATTAAAAGCAAGGATCGGGTGCGTGCTTTGAAAGCCGAAGACAGTCGCCGAAATACAAGCCGCCAAAAGAAACGGCCAGGTGATATAAGAAAAAATCTTTTTGGCTTTGATGCGATCCATTGTCATGAAATGTAAAAACCCCCACCCCGCTTGGCAAGAAGAAATGGGTGGATGACCTTTAAAACCTGCTTGAGAATGGCGGAGTATTTTATTAAGAATGGGACAACTTCAGGTAATCCCATGTATTTACGGCGTATATCCTTACCATAAAATTGGGTCAGAGTACGCCTTTAATGGATTTTTCCCTTACGAATAACCTCTACGATGCTGCCGCACTTCACACAGCGCGGTATGTTCGTGCGCCTGAAAAGCTTACGCCAACCCCGGAAGCCCCACAAAACGACAATCTTCCCGCTGTTATAGAAACAGGACCAAAAGGCAAAAGCCCCGGAACGCGACTTCTGAGCGAAACGCGCGAGGATTTGCAGAATAACGGCTACCGCCTAACCCGCACCTTTGAAAAAGATGACGGGCGAAAATTTACCAAAGTCGAAGAATTCGCCTTTACAGAACGCGGCTCCCGTAAAACCGTGGTGCAGCAAAATCCATCTGGCAGCATTTCGGTTTATGAAGAGATTCTCGACCGCGAAGACGGGGGAAACTTTCGAAGAACGCAGCGCTTTCAGGATGGCACGGGTGAAACAGCGACCACCATCACACCCGATTACGCCGTTAAAGACAATTTCATTCTGACGGCGGGAAATTCCGAACCTTCAGCCCATCCATCCCCCTTTGAAGCTATTCGCGGGACCCAGCTTGATCTTCGCGCCTAAGCGGATCATATTCTTTGTGCGTTGAAGAAATACACAAAGAGGATATCCCCATGCTCAAAGGAAAAACAGCCATCGTAACCGGATCGACCAGCGGCATCGGACAGGGCATGGCCCTCGCCCTCGCGAATGCTGGCTGCAATGTCATGCTGAACGGCCTTGGTGATGCCGCGCAAATCGAAGCCGAACGCGTAAAAATGGAAAAAGACACAGGCTCCAAAATCCTCTTCAACGGCGCGGACATGACAAAACCCGACCAGATCGAAGCGATGATAAAAGAAACCAAAGCCAAATTCGGCTCAGTCGATATCATTGTCAACAACGCGGGCGTGCAGCACGTCGCCGCCATCGATGAATTCCCACCTGAAAAATGGGACCAGATTATAGCGATCAATCTGACATCCGCCTTCTATATGACGCGCCTCACCCTGCCATTGATGAAGGCCGCCGGATGGGGCCGCGTGATTAACCTCGCCTCCGCGCATGCCCTCGTCGCCTCTCCTTATAAATCCGCTTATGTCGCGGCCAAACACGGCCTCGCAGGCATGACCAAGTCTGTCGCGCTTGAAGTGGCGCAGCAGAACATCACTGTGAACGCCATCTGCCCCGGCTATGTCAAAACCCCGCTCGTCGACAAGCAGATCGGCGATCAGGCGAAAGCGCGCGGTATTTCCGAAGAAGACGTCGTGAAGAATGTCATTCTGGGCGCGCAGCCAACCAAACAATTCACCACGGTTGAAGACATCGGCGCGCTTGCTGTATTCCTCTGCTCCGACGCGGCAAAGAACATCACCGGTTCCGTTCTCCCCATCGATGGCGGCTGGACGGCCGCGTAATCGATGCCCAAAAAGCCCACGACAAAACAGGTCAATATCGCCCTGCAGGGCGGCGGGGCGCATGGGGCGCTTGCCTGGGGCATCCTTGACGCAATTCTTGAAGATGGGCGCATAGAAATTGAAGGCTTTTCGGCCTCCAGCGCGGGCACTATGAATGCGCTGGCTGTCGCGCAGGGTTTGCACGAAGGGGGACGCGACGGCGCCCGGCAGAAGCTTCATGATTTCTGGTGGGAAACGTCCAAGGCCGGCGCTGTATTTTCCCCTGTCCACGGCAACCCTTTTGAACGGGTTCTGGGCATCGGTTCCGGGGAAAATCCATACGCGTATTTCATGTTCGATACGATGACGCGCCTGTTTTCCCCGTATCAATTCAATCCTTTTGACATCAACCCGCTGAAAGACGTGATCGAACGCTCCTTCGATTTTGAAAAAATACGCGCCTGCGACAAAATGAAACTGTTCATCAGTGCGACAAATGTACGCACTGGCAAGGTTAAAGTATTCAGGAAAGAAGAAGTTTCACTGGACGTTGCGCTGGCGTCGACATGCCTTCCCTTTCTTTTCAAGGCCGTTGAGATAGACAACGATTACTTCTGGGATGGCGGCTACACGGCCAATCCTGCGCTTTACCCATTATTTTACCAGACGGATACCAGCGATATTATCATCATTCATTTAAATCCATTGTATCGTGAAGAAATACCAACGACCGCACCCGCCATAATGAACCGTATCAATGAAATTTCCTTCAACGATTCCCTGCTGAAGGAATTGCGCGCCATTGCTTTTGTAAAAAAACTGATTGAGCACGACATGATCCGTGACGAATACAAGCATATGTATAAGGACGTCCTGGTTCATTCCGTACGCGCCGACGATATGATGAAAGAATATTCTATAACCAGCAAGTTCGACACGGATTGGGATTTTTTAACATCGCTCAAGGATTCGGGACGCGAAGGCATGAAAATCTGGCTGGATCAGCATTTCGACAATATTGGCGAAAAGGCCAGCGTCAATCTGCACGAAGAATTCCTGAACGACAAAGGAATCGATAAGCATTTCTTCACGGAACGTCACAAAAACGGGAAGAAGAAAAAGAAAGCCTAAGGCAGCTTTAAGCCGAGCCCTTCGCTATAGATGCGCTTTACAATATCAAGCCCGGCGCCCGGCGTTTCTGGCGCGTATTCGGTGAGGCAGCATCCTGCCATGGGCATTTTACTGCGCATATATTGGAGAAGTTCCAAAAGCCGCTCCACGGACAACCCATCGGGCTCCGGCACATGCACATGCGGAAAAGCCTTTTCGTCCAGAACATCGCAATCAATATGCAGATACAGATGCGTTACGCCATTTTTTTTGAAATGATCAATGACGGCATCCATTGGTGAATTGCCACGCATGACGCAAAGCGCATCGAACCGTGGAATGGCATACCGCGCGATGACCTGGTCTTCTGCTTCTTCTGTATCGCGCAAACCAAGATAGGCTATCTGTCCGGCTTTGAGTGGCAAAGGCGGCTGTATTTCGAACTCCACATCCCCCATCAGATGACGCAAGACCATCCCATGATAATTTCCGGACGGGGATGAAGACGGCGTGTGAATATCCGCATGCGCATCCACCCATACGACGCCGATTTTTCCGTTATATTTTTCATTCATGTAGGCGATCGAGGCAAAAGACGCCCCGCAATCCCCGCCCGTGGTAAGGATAAAGTCCGGCTGCGCCTTCTTAACGATATCCATGGCGTCCATCATCTGGCGCTTTAAAATCGCACGGAAACGCACATTCCGGTCTGTATCCGGCGCACCGGGATCGGTCGGCTGCACGGGGACTTCGGCAAACCCCGGCGCCCCCTGCCACAACGCACGTAAAAAGGAGGTCCCCAAGGGAATATGGCTCGGCACATACCCCGCCTGATACTGGGGAAAGAACAAGATCATCGAAAACACCCTTTTATTTTTCTTGCATGGAAGATGCGCCAAAACCGCGCTTGCAAGCCAAATCTACATCAAATTATACTGCCTAAACATTAATAGAGTTTATTTATGCGCAAAACCCTCCTATCCGCCTGGCCCCTGTTTTTCGGCATTTCCATGATTATGGTCGGAAGCGGTCTGCAAAACACGCTTTTGGGCGTGCGTGCAACGCTGGAACATTTTCCCACCTATGCCATCGGCATGATCATGTCCATGTACTTCGTCGGTTTCATGCTGGGCTCACATTACGTTCCGATGCTCATTCGCGGTGTCGGGCACATCCGGGTTTTCGCGGCCCTCGCTTCCGTTGCCTCTACAACCGTGCTGTTCCATGGCCTGTTTCCCAACGAATTCGCCTGGTCCGTAATCCGGGCTGTTACCGGGTTCAGCTATGCCGGCCTTTACATTGTCATAGAAAGCTGGCTCAGCAATGCCGCCACGAACAAGACTCGCGGCAAAATGACGGCGACCTATTTGGTCATTCTTTTTTCTTCCATGGCAATAGGGCAGTATCTTCTGACACTCGCAGATCCAAAGGACATGGATCTGTTTGTCATTACATCCATCTTCATCACCATTGCTGTCCTGCCGATTTCACTTTCATCGCGCCCCGCGCCACACTTCACAACACACGTAAAAGTATCCATAAAAGAACTGTTCAAATCTTCCCCGCTGGGCATGTATGGCGTCTTTGCCTCCGGTATGGCGGCCTCAGTGCTTTTTTCTATTACGCCCGTTTACGCCGCGCAGGTGGGGTTCTCCATTCCGGAAATCGCCACGCTAATGGCCCTCGTCATCATCGGCGGGGTCGTGATGCAATTTCCGATCGGCTGGGCGTCCGATAAGTTCGACCGCCGTAAAGTCCTCATCGCCGCCGCTATGATGACGGCCTGTTCCTGCCTCTTCGCTTTTTAT
>CAUJHN010000034.1 GCA_963204825.1 Pseudomonadota bacterium | reverse complement strand
TCGAGGGCGAGGGCATCGGCACGGTTGGAATGTTCGGACGGACCGGGATACATTTTCTGATACGCGCTTTGGTGAATGCTGGGATCGCGAAGCGTTAAAACAGCCGACGCGGGCGCGGGCGGAATGGCGGGGCGCGTTCTTTGCGGAATGGTTTTGCGGGCGATAGGACCATAATATTTTTCTGCAAGCGGCTTCAGCTGGGCTGCCGTTATATCGCCGCTGACGACCAGAATGGCGTTGTTCGGCGCATACCATGTGTCATAGAAGGATTTTACGTCGGCCCATTCGTAGCTTTCGATTTCCTTCATCCAGCCGATAACAGGCATGCCATAGGGATGATTGATGAACAGCATGCTGCTCATTTGCTCCGCGAACATCGCTCTTGGATCATTGTCCGTCCTTTGCCGGCGTTCTTCTAAAACAACGGCCTTTTCCGATTTATAATGGTCTTCCGGCGGGTTTAAATTAACGAGCCGGTCTGCATCCATCTCCATTATTCTGGGAAGATTATCGACGGATACGGATGCAAAGAACGCCGTGTAATCTTGCGACGTAAAGGCGTTGTCGTTGCCGCCGAGCGTTTTTACCGTTTTTGAAAATTCGCCGGGTGCCAGTTTCTTTGTGCCCTTGAACATCAAATGTTCCAGATAATGCGCCATACCGGAAAGGCCCGGTTTTTCATCCGCGCGGCCCGCCTTGATCCAGAGCATGGTTGTGACGACAGGCGCACGGTGATTAGGAATAACAACGACCTGAAGCCCGTTTTCCAGCGTGAATTCTTCCGCGCCGAAAGTCTGCGCGAACGCTGGCAAAGGAAGGAAAAAGAGCAGCAAAAAGAGGAAGGTTTTCATGCCCTAGATATAGGCCGTTTTAACCTGTTCGTAAACTGGGCTGGACCCGGTTATGCCTATTCATCCAGAATAGGCGTTTTGCCCGTCGTAATGGGTTTGCCCTGCGCTCTGTTCTGCTTGATACGGTTGGCTTCGGCAACGGGATCTACCAGTTCGGTTGCAGGTTCAGGTGGCGTTTGTCCCACCATTTTGCGCAACGTGTCTATGCCGGGTGTTTCGTCTTTGATGATTTCATCGGTTTCTTGGTCCACCTTTGCGCGGATGGAGGGAGATGCATTCGCGGCGCCAGCCTTTTGCAAGAGCGTGGCTTCGCCTGTACTCGTACCGGCGGCGCTGTTTATTTCAATGGAAGAGGCCGTGCCAAGAACAGCCTGACGCGCCATTTGATCCGCGGCTTCCTCCTGTGGCCGCGTGGCGCCCGGGCGCGGAGCGGGAAGCGAATAATCCGGCGGCATTTCCAGCGGTGCGCGGCGTATCACCGCGAATTCATCCGGCGCCTTTTTCGAAAAATCGAATTGTTCTTTGGTTTTCGCACACCCCGCCACGGCGATGATCGCCGCGATGCCAAGGGTGGTACACAGAATATGCTTCATGGCGTTCCAACTTTCTGACGCTTCGGTTCCAAGACTATCCCATCGAATACCAGCAAGGCAATCCCCACAACGATACCGCAATCGGCGATATTAAAGGCGGGATAATGCCAGCCCATGACGTGGAAATCGAAGAAATCAGCGACAGCCCCGAACCGTAACCGGTCGAACACATTCCCGAGAGCGCCGCCTATTACAAAGGAGAGGGCGATCATCTGCATCCACCCCTGCACCCTTGTCAGCCACACGGAAAACAGAACCGTGATAACAAGCGCGAGTCCGACGAGAATGTATATGCCGCTGCCGTGGAACAGGCCAAAACTGATCCCTTCGTTCCAGACCATCGTAAGGTTGAAAAAAGGCAGAATTTCGACAGACGCAAAGGGCAGGCGGGGCGGGGTTTTCATCAGCCATTCCCATAGCCCGAGGCGGATGCCGTTCGGCTGTACCTGGTTTTTCAGTATATATTCCAGGATCAGCCATTTGCTCACCTGATCCATGATGAATATATCGGCCGCCAGCAGGAAACCCATGGCCGTCTTTGACGTGTTCAATCGCGCCAAATCCATATTATGCAGCTTCCTTGTGCTTTTGATACCAGCGCACGGCCTTGGCATCGCGCAGCGTTAAATCCGGATATTCGGCGTCGACGCCGACTTCGGGGAGGATTTTCCAGCTGCGCGCGCATTTATTGCCTTCGGCCTTTGCAAACACGACGGCAATACCTTCGATTTTTGCATCCTTAAAGGCATCGGCTGGAGCCTCGGCCTTTTTTACGCTCGCTTGTGATGTGATGCAGATCTCGGCCATATCCACGCCTTCCAGAGCAAGCCCGAAATCTTCATTTACGTAGATCTGCGGGTGGGCTTCCAGGGATGATCCTATGACTTTTTGCGCACGCTGCGGTTCCAGAGCGCCCATAACGACGGTGCGCGCCTTCAATACCATTTCCCATTTCTTTTCGAGTATGGGGTTGCGCCATTCCTGTGGTGCGGAAGAGAAGTTGCGCATATGTATGCTTTCTGCCTCTTCAAACACGCCTTTGGGGCGGTGATCCCAGGCTTCTTCGCAGGTGAAGGATAAGAACGGGGCGAGGCGGGTGACAAGGAAGTCATACAATTCCGCCATAACCGTGCGGCAGGCTTTGCGTTCGAAGGAATCCGGCGCATCGCAATACAGGCGGTCTTTTCTGATATCGAAATAGAAAGACGACAAATCCGAATTGCAGAAGTGATAGAGCATCTGTATCACGCTGTTGAAATCATAGTCTTCGATGGATTTTTTCATCGCGCCGCTGATTTCCGCCATGCGGGACAGGATATACTGCTCCAGCTCCGGCATCTCTGTAAATTGTGCTGCAGGGATGCGTTCCGATCCCGTAAACCCGTCCAGAGCGCCCAGAAGGAAGCGCAGCGTGTTGCGGATGCGGCGATAAAGATCGCCCGTGTTTTTCAACGTGTCTTTTCCGATCCGGATGTCATCGGAGAAATCCGATGTCACGGTCCACAGGCGCAGAATATCCGCGCCGTGTTCTTTCATAATATCCGCTGGATCAACAACGTTGCCCAATGATTTCGACATTTTATAGCCTTTTTCATCGAGCACGAAGCCGTGCGTCAGTACGTTTTTGTACGGCGCATAACCTTTTGTTCCGCAGGATTCCAATAGGGATGAATGGAACCATCCGCGGTGCTGGTCGGAGCCTTCCAGATATAAGTCCGCCTGCCGTACGGCGAGCTCTTCGCGGTCATCAACCACGAATGTGTGGGTCGAACCCGATTCAAACCAGACATCCACGATGTCGAAAATCTGTTCGTAGTCTTCTACCTTGTAATTGTCGCCCAGGAATTGCCGCGGATTTTTCGACCACCACGCATCCGATCCTTCGGCTTCGAAGGCATCGATAATACGCTTTAAAACAGCTTCGTCTTCCAACGGCTCGCCCGTCTTTTTATTCACGAAGAGAGCGATAGGTACACCCCAGGCGCGCTGGCGCGAAATGCACCAGTCGGGGCGTTGTTCTATCATGGCGGTGATGCGGTTTTGTCCAGCGGCGGGCACCCAGCGCGTTTCCTTGATAGCCTGCAGCGCGACATCCCGCAGGTTGTTTTCATCATCCAGCGCAATGAACCATTGCGGCGTCGTGCGGAAAATGAGCGGCGCTTTCGATCTCCAGCTATGCGGGTATTCGTGGCGCAAAGAGCCTTTGGCAACCAGTGCTCCGGCTTCTTCCATCGCTTTCAGCACGGCGAAGTTGCCTTCGCCCATTTCGCCTTTCTGCGTCATGATTTCAAGGCCTGCGAACATCGGCACATGGTCACGGAATTTTCCATCGTCTGTGATATTGTCCGGTGTTTCCAGCTTGTGCGCCTGTCCCAGATAAAAGTCGTCGGCGCCATGGCTTGGCGCAATGTGAACGAAACCGGTTCCGGCATCCGCTGTTACGAAATCGCCCGAAAGTGCGGGCACATCGAAATCATAGCCTTTGCCGTTCAGCGGATGTTTGCAGATCGTGCCGGCAAGTGCGGAGCCTTTGAAACCTTCGTATTCCCACCATTGCTCTACCTTCGCTTTTTCTTTCACGTCGGCGGCCAGCGATTTAGCGATAACGATTTGATCGCCGGGCTTCACTTTGGAATCTTCCAAAACCTTTTCGATTTTATAGAGCGCGTATTCGATATCATCGCCATAAGCGACGGCGCGATTGGACGGCAAAGTCCATGGCGTCGTTGTCCAGATGACAATGGAAGCGTCTTTTAATTTTTCGACCGGCGTTTCCTTGATCGGGAATTTCACCCACGCCGTGATGGATTTATGTTCCTTATATTCCACTTCGGCTTCTGCGAGCGCGGTTTGTTCCACGCAGGACCACATAACGGGCTTGACGCCGCGGTATAATGATCCGCTCATAAGGAATTTATGGATCTCTCCCGCGATACGTGCTTCCGCATGGTTGGTCATGGTCAGGTACGGATTTTTAAAATCGCCGATCACGCCAAGGCGCTGAAAATCTTCGCTTTGGATATCCGCCCATTTTTGCGCGAAGGTGCGGCACTCGGCGCGGAAAGTGATGGGATCGACATCATCCTTATTCTTATTTTTTTCACGGTACTGCTCTTCGATCTTCCATTCGATGGGAAGACCGTGACAGTCCCATCCGGGAACCATCGGGGCATCATAGCCCGACATTTGCCAGCATTTATTGACGAGGTCTTTCAGGGATTTTGTAAAGGCATGGCCCATGTGCGCATGACCGTTGGCGTAGGGGGGCCCCCAGTGCAGCACCCATTTCTTATTGCCCTTCGACACTTTGCGGATTTTGGAATAAAGATCCATATCCTGCCAGCGGCGGACCATTTCCGGCTCGCGCTTGGGCAGTTCGCCCCGCATGGGGAATTCAGTTTTCGGAAGAAAGACCGTATCGCGGTACTTGTCGGCGGCGGCCGTATTGTTATCGTTGCTCATGTATCACATCACCTTCTAGGAGAAGGCTACCCTACAAAATTAATGATTTAAGGACAAAGGAAATTCGCGGCGAAACCCGGCTCTTAAACAAGAACCGGGGCAATAATTCGGATAATTGCTTTTTGCGGGATCATGAAAGGGAATATAGCGGTTTTTAGCTAAATATCCAACCCGGTGGTAAGACGGGCTTGCGCAGCTCTTAGTGGGCAAAAGCTATTCGGCTGCTGTTGCTGCGGTGTTACATGGCCAGTGCTATCAGGCCCACCTTTTTGGGCGGCCAGTTGCATTGCTAATTGCAGATTAAACTGTATTGCACGCAAGGGACGGTTGTCGCCATACGAAATCCCGCCCAAAACAGCGAATTGATCTGTTGCAAATCCAGGGTTTACCGCGTTCATAATGGCCATCCATCGCTAAGTCTTTGTTTTCGCGCGGATAAGGCCAGATTACTGCAAATGAGTCAAGAAATTATCCACAGGCTGTGGAAAGTATTTGCTGCGCTTGGCTACAGTCTTGTTTTATTTGGGAAATCAGGGCTTCAAGGGAGGAGAACTTTGCTTCTCCGCGCAGGCGCTGAACGGGCCGGACACGCAGTTTTTGGCCATACATGTCACGGTCTGGAAACCCGAGTATATGGGCTTCGACCTGGCCTTCCTTGACTTCAAACATCGGGCGTATGCCGATATTGGTGGCCGCCATGCGCCATTCGTCTTCGCCCTCGATCTGCACCATCGTGGCGTAAATCCCGTAGGCCGGATGCAGAATATCGCCCATCAGTATATTGGCGGTGGGATAGCCAAGTTCGTGGCCCCGCCGGTCGCCGCGGAAGATGGTGCCTTCTATTTCCCACTTCCAGCCCAGAATATTATTAGCTGTTTCGATGTCGCCGGCGCTTAAAGCTTCCCGCACTTCGGTGGAGGCGTATTTTTCACCGGACACATCATTAACCTGGCCGAAGGGCGTAACCTCTATCCCTGCGGATTTAATCGTCTCGACAGATCCCTTGCGCAGCTGTCCAAAACGGAAATCGGCCCCCGTGATGACGTGCGCGGGATTCAATCCTTGCACAAGAACGTTCGCAACAAAGTCCTCTGCCGACTGGCTTGCGAAATCCCAGTTGAAGGGCAGGGATACGATAAAATCAGCGCCGCATTCTTCCAGTAACAGGTATTTGAGGGCAGGCGGCGTTATGCGGAACGGCGGGTCGTCAGGGCGGAACAATTTGCGCGGGTGCGGTTCGAACGTCAGAACGCCGAACTTCAACCCTTTGGCGTCCGCCATGTTTTTTCCATGTGCAAGCAGGGCGCGGTGGCCTTTATGCACGCCATCGAAATTGCCTATGGCGATGATATTGCCTGCAGGGATTCCCCGTATATTCGTGTAAAGTTCCATCCCGCTTTATAAGGACATGACGATGGATTTGGCAAGATCGGCGAACTGTTCTTCCCATTTCGCATCGGGAGTCGCTTGGGTGCAGACTTTGAGGGCGGGCGGAAGATCGGCATCAAGAATGGGTTCGAACCGCTTTACGATATCGGCCGCTATCCGGAAATCCCACCATTCGGAAGGCAGGGCGTAGATAGGGGTACCGCATTGTTCTCCCGCATCTGTAAACGCGCTTTCCAGCTTTTTCCTGTTTTCAAGGATGTCCGGCGAAAAGCCCTTATACCCGCGCGCGGATTCTGGAACCATGGCATCAAAAACCGTGCCCATGTCTACGTCTTCCACCGATACGTCGATCGCCATGCCGCGCGGATGGGCGCCCAGACCGGGCGAAGACAGCAGTCGCGGTTCTTTCAGCCACTGCGGGTTTTTACGGACTATATCCGTGTTCATCAGGCGCTCCTGCGCTTCGACAGGGCGCAGTCCGTCCTTTAAAATCAGAATCCAGTCGTGACGTTCCTGCAACAACCGCGCGGCGAGAATAACCACGCGCGCCAGATCCCTATGAAGGATCATCCGCGCCTTTGGATCATAAGCGGCAATGCCGAAAATATTTTCAGGGTGTTCCGGTCTTGCATAGACGACATCGATAGCGATTGGCTCTGCGCCGCAAAAAACATCCATAGGTATCAGTTTTTGCGGCGGAATAATATCAAGCACGCGCTTTTTCCATCAGCATAACAAAATTTCTTCCGATATCTTCACGGGCTTTTAGGACGTCATCACTCAATTCAAAACTGCGTCCGGCCTCGCTGAGAAAGCCAAGAAGAATAATGCTGAGCGGCTCCAGGTCGTGGCCTTTGAAATAGCCCTGAGCCAAAGCGGCTTTCAGCTGTTGCTGCAAATCGTGAAGCACGGTGCGTTTCAGGATTTCCATTCTCTCCTTGTAGGAAAGGGCCGTATACACATCGACGATAATGCGTCGTGAATCTTGGCTTGTACAAAAATCCAGGCACGAAAGACAGCCTGCCATCAGGCCATCCCATGTATTCCCGCTGTTCACTATTCTGGATTTCACGGCCTTTTGCGATTCATAGGCGATTTCTTCATAAACGGCGCGAAACAATCCTTTTTTGTCGCCGAAGTGATAGTATAGCGATCCTCGCGCCATCCCGCTTTCTGCTACGATCTTGGCTGTAGATGCCTTGTAATAGCCAACTTCGGAAAACTCCTTGCGCGCGATAGCAAGAAAAGCGCGCCTTGTCGCTTCAAGGTTTTCCTTGTTGGGGCCGTGCTTTTTGGCCATGAAAAACAATTCCTTAAGTATAATTTTGGTTATGCAAAAATATGCTGGCAGAGT
>CAUJHN010000033.1 GCA_963204825.1 Pseudomonadota bacterium | reverse complement strand
CGCGTAAAGCTCTACACAGACAGCCAGTATGTACAGAAAGGCGTCACGGAATGGATGACCGGATGGAAGGCAAAAGGCTGGCCGGCGCGCATTAAAAATCAGGACCTCTGGCTTCGAATCGACGAATCGATGGCCTCCCATGACATAGAATTTATATGGGTGCGAGGGCATGACGGCCACATCGAAAACGAGCGTGTGGATAAGTTGGCAGTGGCCGCGATTCCAAAAGCTTAGCAATATTTCCTCACAGGTTATGCACAACGGCACGTGGGAACTTTTAAGCTTCCGTTAAGGTTTGCTGTCACAATTGGTGATGCGAACAAGGAGGTTTGTCATGCCAAACGAACTGAAATCCAACGATAATAAAACGCACGAAACCTACGGAAATGTTTTTCTGCCGTTGCCGCCGCTCGGCGGTATGGAAAGCATGGAACTGGAAATCTACGCAAGGTTCATGCGCCACTTCCGCATGGTGCCGAACAGCCATATCGATATAAAGATTCTTTCTGCCATTCAATTCACGTCGGACATGATGGATATGAGCGATGCGCTGGTGGCGAAGATTCTGGCCGACATGGGGCTGCGCGCGCCGAGAAGGGCGTTCCCGGAATCCTATCTGGACCATGTGGACCGTTCCCTGATGCGTTCCGGCTGGGATGTCGGCGGACCATGCGCGTCATCGGTGGACATGAAGCGTTTCTGGGACGATATCGGCGAAGACAAATTCGCGGCGTTCAAAAAAGACTATCCGCGTGCGACAGAACCTGTCCGCGTATAACGATACATAATCAATCGTTATACTGCAGCTGATAACGATCCTTATCGACGGGATGTTTATCCTGCGGGATTTGCGGGTTCAGGAGAGGCTCCTGTGTTTCACTGCCGCCGCCGATAATACGGCCCAGAAGATCCTGGAAGCTGAAATCGGATGACACGCTCATGACGTCGTAATATTTCTTGGCGGGTTTTGATACGGCGGTCGTCATGATCTCGCGCCAGACGGGGGCGGGGACCATGCCGCCCGTGACGCGCTTCATCGGGGAATTGTCGTCATTGCCAAACCATACGGCGGCGGCATAGGAATTGGTGAAGCCAATGAACCAAGCATCGCGGAAGTCCTGCGACGTTCCCGTTTTACCGGCGGCGACATAAGGGCCCTGTGCCGCCTGACCCGTCCCATACTGCACGACCGATTGCATCATGCCGGTGATTTGATAAACATAACCGCGCGGAATAACTTGCCGCGCCGCGCGTTCTTTCGGCGCTTCATACAAAACTTCGCCGTCCTTTGCCTTTTTAATGTCGATGATGGCGAACGGCTCAACGGCCACACCGCCGCGTCCGATAGTGGCATAGGCTGTCGCCATCTCTATCATCGGAACCCCGGATGCACCGAGCGCAAGGCTCAAATTCGGTTCAAGTTCTGCCGTAATGCCAAGGCGCCGCGCGAGGCCTATCACTTCCTGCGGCCCGATATCTTGCATCAATTGCACGGACACTGTGTTGAGGGAGCGGGTCAATGCCTGCGTCAATGTCACTTCACCGTAATATTCCCCGCCATAGTTTTTCGGCGTATATCCGTTGATGGAAATCGGCGCGTCCATGATGGTCGAATTCGGGTTCCATCCATGTTCCAGTGCGCTCAAATACACAATCGGCTTAAAGGATGAACCGGGGGAGCGCAGGGCATTCGTGACCCGGTTGTATTCGCTTAAATCATAATCGCGGCCGCCGACCATAGCGACTATGGCGCCATCAAGTCCCAGGACAACAGCAGCGCCCTGCGATAATTTATAAGACGGGCCATAAGTCAGTACGGCTTTCGTGATGGCTCTTTCGGCTGTGGCCTGAATGTCCCGATCCAGCGTTGTCTGAACGATGATGTCTTCTTCGGGAAGCCCCATTACGCTCTCAACCTGGGTTACGATGTAGTCCGTATAATACCGGATTGTATCGCCAGACGAAGGCTTGCGCGGCGGAGAGGGGGGAAGCTTGTCGAGCTTTTTATACTCCGCTTCGTTCAGGAATCCGGCTTCTTCCATCGCCTTTAGAACGACGCGTGTCCTTTGCGCCGACAGGCTCGGGTTTGAAGAGGGCGAATATCGCGATGGAGCCTTTAAAAGGCCGGCGATCGTTGCGGCTTCGCGCACCGTCAGTTCCTTGGCGGGCTTGTTGAAATAGACGCGCGCGGCGGCATCAATGCCATAAGCGCCGGACCCAAGATAAACACGGTTTAAATACGCGCTCAGAATTTCATCCTTGGAAAGTTTTGTTTCGAGCCAGATCGCCAGCATCGCTTCCTGCACTTTGCGTTTTAACGTGCGCTCACGAGACAAAAACAGGTTTTTCGCCAGCTGCTGGGTGATCGTCGATCCTCCCTGCACGAACCCGCCATGGAGTATGTTTACGCCGAATGCGCGGATAATCCCGAGCGGGTCTATCCCGAAATGGTAATAAAAGCGCCTGTCTTCAATGGCCAGAATCGCGTTCCCAACGTGGGGGGGGAGTTCTTTGACATTGACCGTTTCACCTTTTATATCGCCATACCGGTCTATCACCGTTCCGTCATTTGCGAGGATGGTGATGGTTGGCCTGCGCTCAAAAATCATCTGCTCTGTAATGTCAGGCAGTTCGCGGGCGAACCAGGCCAGGGTCAAACCAAGTCCAAGCGCCGCCCACAGGCCAAGGACGAATAGCCATTTTATAACGCCGCCGATAAACTGACCCATGCCGCCTTGCTCGCTTTTCTTACTTTTCTTGGTCGCTCTGGCCATAGGATCTATTACCGGAAAATGGTGGAAAAATGACGATGTGATGAGATTTAGCCGAAAAACGCCTTTTTCTCAATGGCTTTCGGGGCTAGACGAGGAAAATGGAGGCAAGGCCAAGGAAAGCAAAAAAACCTACCGTATCCGTTATGGTGGTCAGAAATATTGAAGAGGATATGGCGGGGTCCAGATCGAATTTGTTCAGGGCAATAGGGATGCCCGCACCGAAAATCCCTGCGGACACGAGATTGATGACGAGCGCCATCGCAATCACGCCGCCCAGTATAATATTGTGAAACCAGAAGGCCGCGATTAATCCCACAAGAATGGCAAAGAAGCAGCCATTCAGGAAACCCACCAGCCCTTCCTTAATGATGGCCTGCCGTGCGTTTACCCCGGACAATTCCCGCATGGCGATGGCGCGAACGGCGACGGCGAGCGCCTGTGTTCCCGCGTTTCCGCCCATGCCGGCGACAATAGGCATAAGGGCGGCGAGCGCCACGACTTTTTCAATCGTCGCCCCGAAGAGAGAAACGACGCCGGCCGCCATAAAGGCGGTCAATAGATTGAGCAGCAGCCAGCGGGAGCGCGACAGGCTTGTCGAAACCACGGCTTGATAAAGGTCGCTTTCTTCCACCCCGGCGAGTTTCAGGATGTCTTCCTGCGCCTCTTCGTCGATGACGTCGATAACGTCGTCGATAGTAATAACCCCGACCAAACGCCCGTCTTCGTCCACAACCGGCGCGGAACCCAAATCCTCCCGGCGGAAAAGGTGGGTGACTTCCTCCTGGTCCATCGTGGCCGGAATGATGTGTATGTCTTCCAGAACTAGATCCTTGATCTTTTCTGATCGTTTCGCGCGGACGAGGCGGCCCAGAGGAATTTCGCCGACGACGTGGTAATAGGGGTCGACCACGATCAAATCGTAAAAATCTTCGGGCAATTCTTCGGCGGCGGCGCGCATGTAATCGATGGTTTTACCCACTGTCCAGAATTGTGGAATCGCCACATATTCCCGCTGCATCAGACGGCCGGCGGAATCTTCCGGGTAATTCAAACCTTCTTCCAGAACGATCCTGTCTTTCGCTGACAGTCGTTTAAGGATGTCCTTTTGGAAAAGGGGGTCAAGGTCCTCGATCAAATCCAGCGCGTCATCGGATTCCAGTTCGGAAACGATCTTCGCGACCGCGGCCGCTGGCATATCCGAAAGGATTTCTTCGCGCAGCTGATAATCCATATGCGCATAAACATGCGGGTCGATAATATCGCTATGTTTTTCCAAAAATTCATGCCGGTCCTGCTTGTCCAGCTTTTGGAACATTTCGGCGATATCGGCTTCGCTGAGATCGTAGAGAAGGGTTTTGAGCGTTTCCGTGTCTTCTTCTGAAAGCGCAAGGCGAATTTCCGCGATCAGCTCGTCGCTTAGCGAGAAGCCGTCTTCCGTGACTTCTTCCAGCAGCTCGGCTGTGCTTTCCTGCGTCCTTTCCTTGGCGGAAAGGGGATCAAGCGTATCGCTCATGGGCTTACCCCGTTATCAGGCGGACTTATTTTCTTCTTCCGCGGCTTGTACAGCGACGCT
>CAUJHN010000032.1 GCA_963204825.1 Pseudomonadota bacterium | reverse complement strand
AGCTGTGAGAGCGCGATGACGGGAATTTGCAGTTCTTTCGCGATGGCTTTGAGGCCACGCGTAATTTCGGAGATTTCTAGCACGCGGTTGCCTTCGCTTTGGCGCGAACCTGAGCCTTGCAGCAATTGCAGATAGTCGATGATAAGAAGCTCGAGCCCGTGCTGACGTTTTAAACGCCGCGCGCGGGTGCGCACCTGCCCTATCGTCAGCGCCGGCGTATCGTCCAGGAAAAGCGGGATATGGGAGAGGGTTTGTGCCGCCTGGACGAAGCGGATGAATTCGGCTTCTTTGATGTTGCCTTTTCTGATCGCATCGCCGGAGATTCCGGATTGATCAGATAAGATACGCGTCGCCAGCTGATCGGAACTCATCTCAAGAGAGAAGAACGCGACGCGCGCGCCGCCGGGCTTATTTTCCGCAAAGGCTTTGGCCGCGTTGAAAGCGATATTGACGGCGAGCGAGGATTTACCCATCGAAGGGCGTGCCGCAAGAATGAGAAGGTCGGAATTATGCAGGCCGCCGAGTTTCTGGTCGAGATCGGTCAATCCGGTCGTCACGCCCGTTACATGCGTATCCGATTTATAGGCGATTTCCGCGTGTTCGATCGCGATCTTGACGGAATCGCGCAATGTCACAAAGCCCGTCTGTCCGCTCTGCCCTGTTTCGGCGAGTTTGAAAAGGCGACTCTCGGCTTCGGCGATAATATTATCCGCATCCTGATCGATGGCGAAATTGAACGCCATGTTTGAAACATCCTGGTTGAAGCGGATGATTTCACGGCGCAGGTGCCGGTCATAAATCGTCTGCGCGTAATCCTTGATGTCGTTGAGCAGCGGCACTTCGGTCGCAAGTTCCACGAGATAGCGCGTACCGCCGACAGCGGCGAGCCCTTCGTCTTTTTCGAAATAATCTTTGAGCGTGGTGGCTTTTGCTTCCAATCCCTTGTCGATCATCCGCACGATGGTTTCGTAAATTTTACCGTGCGTGGGGTGGGAGAAATGATCCGGTTTGATCAGATCATTCACCTTCTCCAGGTTTTTATTGTCGATCAGCAGCATGCCGAGCAACCCCTGCTCCGCCTCCAGGTTATGGGGCAGGGTGCGATGGGCGAACGGGTCGTTGTTGTCGACGACTTTCAAAGGCACGGCTTCATTCATGATTTGCAAAGCGTAGCACGGATTCCGCGGCCAAGCCTATAGGACCGCCCTGTGGATAACGGGGAGATTAAGGATAAAAAGTCCCGCCGCCTGTGTGGGGCAGGGCGGCGGGATTTTCGCTGTGTGTGCGGGGTAGAATTTATGCGGCGCGGCGAGCGAGGCCAAGTTGCGCGCGGTAGGCTTCGTCCATCGCCTGCGCCTTGGCGGCCATCCGGCGGTAGCGGCGCAGGGCGTTCCGGGCCTGGGCTTTTTCCGCATAGGCCAGGTTGTAAAGCTCTTTTACGTCAAAGAACGTAATATCCTTTTTGGGCGCTTTGTGGATGAAAACCTTTGAAATTCCAAGCAATTCTACGCCCCAGTCCAGAATATTAACCATTTTTGATGCCCTTCTCTATTTTTCAAACAACCATGTCGTGTGTGGCGACAAGAGGATTTTTATAGACAAAAAGTTAAGAAGAGGTTAAATCTGTAAAAAATTTTCAGGGTAATGAAAAAAATGATCAGTTCAGCGCAGATACGAGCCGCCCGGGCCTTATTAGGATTATCGCAAAAAGAAGCCTCGGAGGGGGCCGGCGTAGGCATGACCACGATTTCCGGCATCGAAGGCGATGTAACCCAGCCCAGCGCAGAAACGGCGAGAAAACTGCAGAGCTTTTTCGAAGGATGCGGCCTTGAGTTTATTTCTCCAGACGGTGTCAAACGCAAGGAAGCGGAAATCATTTATCGCGGGCGCGAAGGCTTCAAAGCATTCATGTGGGATGTGTACGAAACAATGAAGCGCGAGCCGGGCACGTACTGCGTTACCAACGTGAACGAAGAAAACTGGCTTAAATGGCTCGGCGAAGAAGAGTCCCAAAAAATTAGAGATAAGACGGCAACCTTAAGAGGCGTGCAGGCGCAAATCCTTGTGAAAGAAGGCGACACAAAGCTTATCGCAGAACACGCCGAATACCGCGCCGTGCCGGAAGATATGTTTTTCGAAGACACGTCTGTTTATGTATACGCATCGAAATTGGCGATTATTGAGTTTGAAGAGAGCGATGTAACGGTGCGCGTTATTGATAACCGGCGTGTCGCCGCCTGTTTTAAAGTTATGTTCGAAGGGCATTGGAACAGGATCGCAACATGATTGCTCTTCTTAAGCCAAATCCCAAAAGCAGTTTTGCGCAGGACGTCGAGGACTGGTTTTTACGCCGCCGTTCCGGCCATATGATCCGCCATTATTATTCTGGGAAGGCCCTGGAGTATTGGGAAGCCTTCACGCGCCATTCAAAAGAATATTATCTTTTTGACGAAGAAGCGGCGTTGATTCAAACATATGCGGAACAGATCGCAAAAAAGTACGGCCAGGCGACTGTTGTAGAATTGGGAACAGGCGGGATCAAGTCGGGGTATCAAAAAACACTGCCCTTTGTTAAGGCGATTATGCCCAAACTGTATATTGGTTGCGACTGGTCGGAAGAATCCGCAGCGCTTGTTTGCGCCATCGTTGAAAAAGAAACGGGCATCAAAACCGATGTGCGGCTTGGAGATTTTAACAACAAAGACATGCAATTGCCGACGGGGAAAAAGGTTGTTTGCCAGTTCGGATCCACGCTTTCCAATATCGAATCTTTTCCGGACGACCCTTTGCCGTTCGATGCGCTTGTCTCAAATCTCAAGAATTATAAGCAAAATATAGGGGATGATGGCGCGCTTGTTATAGGATTGGATCAGAATAACAATCCCGGCAGTCTCATAGCATCTTATTCTCACCGTTATCACGCCGCGTTTTCCGAAAGCATTCTTCACCGCATACAGCGGGAACTGCGGGTATCAAGGCATTTTGATCCTGCAAACTTCCGTTACAACCCGATATGGATAGAGAAAAGCTATCAATTTGTGCACGCCCTTGTTGCACAATGTGACGGCGGTTTTGAACTGGACGGCGTTCCAGTGAATTACGCCAAGGGAGATATTTTTTCCTATGACAACTCATTCAAATATCCGCAGCACATTTTAAGTAATGCGCTTGAAGCGGCGGGTTATTCGTTGCCGCAAATCTATAGGGGAGACAGAGTGTCTCTTCAGGTCGTTGAGGTCTGAATGAATCTTATTGCTTCGGCTGCGCCTCGCAATGACGGACTGAAAAAATCCCCGCTGATGTAGCGGGGATTTTTGATTGGGTATGAAACGCCGGGAAATTATGCGGCTGTTTCTTCTGCGTCGCCTTCGGCGCCATCGGCCTTTTTAGGCTTTTTCGCGGCTTTCTTGGCGGCTTTTTCAGCGGAAGCGGCTGCTTCTTTTGCCTCTTCATCGGCTTCGGCCTGTTCATTGGCCAACGCGCTGTCTTCCAGCATCGATGCTTTCGCATCCGCTGCAGGCGCCTGTTTGCCGCCGCGTGTATCCGCGATCACGGCCTTGCCGGTTTTTGCCTGAATTTCGGCTTCGTCCGGCGTGCGCGCCACGTTGATCGTGATCTTCACTTTCACTTCGGGGTGAAGGACCACATCCATCGGGAAGAGGCCGATCGTCTTGAAGTTCTGGTTCAGGGCAACCTGGCCGCGTGTAACCGCAACTTTGGATGCTTCCGACAGCGCTTCTGCGATGTCACGGGAAGTAACCGATCCGTAAAGCTGTCCGCCTTCGGAGGCCTGACGGATCATCACCACTTTCGTGCCTTCGATCTTCTTGGCCAGTTTTTCGGCTTCGCTTTTCTTTTCGGCGTTGGCTTTTTGCAGATGCGCTTTTTGCGCTTCGTAGTAAGCCACGTTTTCTTTCGTTGCGCGCAGGGCTTTGGCTTGCGGCAACAGGTAGTTGCGGGCGTAACCCGGCTTCACGGAGACAACGTCACCCATAGCGCCCAGATTTTCAACACGCTCCAGCAAAATCACTTGTGTAGGCATTGTAATATTCCTTTCTAACCTTAGCGGCTTTCGCTCTCGTTACGGACATATGGCATCAGGGCCATGTAACGCGCGCGTTTGATGGCTTGCGCCAGTTCACGTTGTTTCTTTTGCGATACGGCCGTGATGCGGGATGGCATCATCTTGCCGCGCTCGTAAACAAAACGACCCAGAAGACGAACGTCTTTCCAGTCGATCGTCGGAGCCTTCGGACCCGAGAACGGGCATGTCTTGCGGCGGCGGAAGAAAGTTTTCTTGCCTCCGGCTGCGCCATCGCGACCTTCACCGCGGCCTTCGCCGCGCTCTGATTTATCGTAAGCCATTATGCTGCATCCTTCTCAAATTTATTGCCGCGTTCCGGACGGCCTTCGCCATCGAAATCGTCGGATGTGTTTTTGTCGATGATTTTAGACGGACCCTTGGAAGCTTCGTCCAGGCGGATCGTCATGTAACGCAGAACGTCTTCGTTCAGGCGCAGCGTGCGTTCGACTTCGAGCACGGCCGTTGCAGGCGCGTCGCATTCGATCAGCACATAGTGGCCTTTGCGGTTTTTGTTGATCTTGTACGCCAGCGTGCGAAGACCCCAGTTTTCGGTCTTGGATACTTTGCCTTTGGCGTCCTTGATGATTTTTTCAGCAGATTCGGAGATGGCTTTCACTTGCGCATCGCTCAAATCCTGCCGTGCGATAAACACGGTTTCGTATATGGGCATGATTTTCTCCTCTCGGATATAAAGCCGGCCATTAATGCCTGTAGGCCAGCGAGGTTTCAGTTGACGGGGTTATAGCGGGGGAACAGGCCGGATTGCAAGGAGAAACTGCCCTAAAAACCGCCGCCTTTTGCGGGGTTCGTCGCAAAAGGCGGGGCCGAAGGAGTGAGAATGAAAAAAATCCGGCTATTACAAAGGGTTCGTTAATGGGTGGCCCTGCCGCCCGTATTGTCGTTCCGTTCTATGTAATTCGCCATGAACATCGCCCATGGGGTTTTGCACTGGCGGCGGCGTTCCTTGTTGGAGGCGCTTCTTAATATCCGGCAGAGCTGTTCATAGGTCAGTTCAGGGTTGCCGAACGCGCGCCGGAAATCAGCCAAAGACTGCGAGCTGGCATATTCGGCATAGTCGGCGTTGTGGTGGCCCGACGTATGGGACAACCTGTAGGCGTAGCTGGTTTCCTCGAGTACCTGGTGGATTACTTCTTTGCTTTCGAGTTTGGAGCTCATGGCATACCTCCTTGTTAAGGTTATGTTTTCCTATGAGTCCTCTATCGTCCGTACCGTGCCGCGGATGTTGACCCCCGCTTTTATTATTCCCCCTCGAATCACTTACACGTTCAGTGTCTACGTTTTATGGGACAATAGTATGGCCTTTATGGGTCCGTTTCTTGGTGTTGGGCCTCTCCCTGGTCGCTTTTCGCGTTATGTCCCTATAGTTGTACTTATATATCAAAACCCGCAAAAAAGGTATAATTTTCTTTTGCGCGGCGCATTATCAGCAACTGTTCATATGCAAACCCGAAGAGAAGACAGTCCTTGACGAAAGTTCCCCGTCCTTGCAAGGATGCCCCCAGGTTTCTAATAAACAAAAATAAGGGTGAGAGAAATTATGAGCCGCGCATTTATTTTTCCGGGGCAGGGGTCGCAATACGTGGGTATGGGCAAGGATCTTGCCGACGCCTTCGTGGAGGCCCGGGAAGTATTTCAGGAAGTGGACGATGCGCTCTCGCAGAAGCTTTCGAAGCTGATGTTCGAAGGGCCGGAAAGCGAATTGAACCTCACCGAAAACACGCAGCCCGCGCTGATGGCGCACTCTCTGGCGGTGGCCAAGATCATTCGCAAACAGGGCGGGATAAAATTCGAGGAAGTCTGCAGCTTCATGGCGGGGCATTCCTTGGGTGAGTATTCCGCGCTGACGGCGGCGGGCGGGTTGGAGCTTGCGATCACGGCGAAGCTTTTGAAAACCCGCGGCAAGGCGATGCAAAAAGCGGTACCGGTGGGCGTCGGCGCGATGGCCGCGATTTTGGGACTCGATCTGCCCGATGTGCAGAATGTCGTAAAGAAAGCCACGGAAGGCACGAACAAGGAAGTCGTGTGTCAGGCGGCGAATGATAATTCCGATGGTCAGGTTGTGGTCAGCGGCCATGCGGGCGCGGTGCAGCTTGCCATCAATTACGCAACGGAAGCAGGCGCGAAGAAGGCGATTTTGTTGCCCGTATCCGCGCCGTTCCATTGTTCGCTGATGGCGCCCGCTGCCCAGGAAATGGCGTACGCGCTGGCCGATACGGTCATCCGCCCGCCGTTCGTGCCGATCGTTTCCAACGTGACGGCCAAAGCTGTGACGGAACCATCCGATATCCGCCGTCTGCTCGTCGATCAGATCACGGGCATGGTGAGATGGCGTGAGAGCGTGCAGTTCATGAAAGCGCAAGGCGTGACCGAAATGGTGGAGCTTGGCGCGGGGAAAGTGCTCAGCGGGCTTGTGCGCCGGATTGAAAAAGACATCGCCTGCGAAAGCGTCGGCACGCCGGAGGGGATTGAGGCGC
The DNA here is from genome assembly GCA_963204825.1 of Pseudomonadota bacterium. Taxonomy (GTDB): domain Bacteria; phylum Pseudomonadota; class Alphaproteobacteria; order Micavibrionales; family Micavibrionaceae; genus Micavibrio_A. Next base: position 7,646 of record CAUJHN010000032.1, on the reverse strand, counting down.
TTATTGGGAAGTTGAAGTAATTACTTCAGTATAAAAATGTCTATCGTCATTGCGAGAAGCGCAACGACGAAGCAATGACGGACGGGAAAGGATAAAAACATGTTCTCACTGCAAGGAAAAACGGCGCTGGTTACGGGCGCTACGGGCGGAATCGGCGGGGCGATTGCGAAGGCGTTGCACGCGCAAGGCGCGACGGTTGGTATTTCGGGGCGCAATGAAGGCAAGCTCAATGAACTTGCGGGCGAGTTGAAAGACCGCGTGTTCGTTCTGCCGGCCGATCTTTCTTCGAAAGAGGCCGCCGAAGCTTTGGTGAAAATGGCCGAAGAGAAAATGGGGCAGGTTGATATACTTGTGAACAATGCGGGTCTTACAAAAGACGGGCTTTCGATGCGCATGAAGGATGAAGACTGGCAGCAGGTGATCGATGTCAACATGTCTGCGACCTTCAAACTGGCGCAGGCCTGTCAGCGCGGGATGATGAAGCGCCGCTGGGGGCGCATCATCAATATCGCGTCGGTCGTTGGCGTGACGGGCAACCCTGGGCAGTGCAATTATGTGGCCTCCAAGGCCGGGATGATCGGATGGTCCAAGGCGATGGCGGCAGAAATCGCGAGCCGCAATATCACGGTGAACTGTGTGGCGCCGGGCTTCATAGCGACGGCGATGACGGAAGTGCTAACGGACGATCAAAAGGCCAAGATCAATTCCACCATCCCCGCAGGGAAGATGGGATCTTCCGAAGATATCGCGGCGGCGGTCGCCTATCTGGCGTCCGAAGAGGCAGGATATGTGACGGGATCCACCATTCACGTCAATGGCGGTATGGCGATGATTTAAGGTCATCGTCACAAAGAAATCACAATTAAAAGCTTGCTTTTCACCAAGCGCTTTCCTTATAAGCGGCTATCTTTTTTAAAAAGATGAGGGCCTTTTTAGGGGAGTGCGTCATGGGAGTAACGAGCGTCATCGACGATGATAGCCTGGCAGCCTGTGTCTATCACAGGGTCGGAAAGGATCATACCGAGGAATTGCAGGATATGGTGCAGCCTGCGGGCAATTATAACCAGGCCTTACAGTACGCCGCATAATCCCCATTGCATTCGCGCACCATCCCCCCTATAGGCTTGAGCCCATGGATAGCTTTGACCTGATTATTTTCGATTGCGACGGCACGTTGACGGATTCCGAGGCGTTAAACAACCGCGCGACCATCGAAATTTTGCACGAATGCGGCTTTACCGAATACACGACCGAAAATTCGCATGGCAAATGGATCGGTTATACGATGTCGAAGATCATCCTGATGATTCAGATGGAAACTGGGCGCATGGTTCCCGAAGATTTTATCAGGCGGTACGCAAGAAGGGTTGCGGAGCTGCAGCAGACGGGCCTTGTTGCAGTGGGGGGCGCGGCATCGCTGGTTTCCAGGGCGGGAAAGAAATTTAAAATCTGCGTTGCGTCCAACGGGGAGCGCACGAATGTTCTAACGTCTCTGGAAATAACGGGATTGATGGATGGAAATTTCACGCCCGACAATGTTTTCACAAAAATTCAGGTGAAAAACCCGAAGCCGTATCCGGATCTGTTTTTATTTGCCGCCGAAAAAATGGGGACGGAGCCGTCGCGTTGCCTGGTTATCGAAGACAGCGCGGCAGGCGTGATGGCCGGTGTTTCGGCCGGCATGACGGTCTGGGGCTTTTCCGGGTCCGCGCATGATCCAGAAAAACAGGAACAGGCCCTGCTTTCCGCGGGTGCCCATGCGGTTTTTCCCCGTCTTATCCACATACAGGACCAGCTAGGTCTTTGATAAAACTGGAAAAATATTGAACAGCCTGCTATGCAGCATGAAAGAGCTTGCAAAGCTTTGGCGGATTGGTAAAGTCCCCATCGATTTTGACATTAACACTTAGATAAAGGGTAAGGGACCGCAATGAGTGATATTGCAGACCGCGTAAAGAAAATTGTTGTCGAACATCTTGGCGTTGATGCCGGGAAAGTCACGGAAGGCGCCAGCTTCATCGATGATCTGGGTGCGGATTCCCTGGACACCGTCGAACACGTCATGGCGTTCGAAGAAGAATTCAAAGTTGAAATTCCTGATGACGCCGCCGAAAAAATCCAGACGGTTGGCGATGCTGTAAGCTTCATCAAAGCGAATTCCGGCGAATAATCGGAAAACACGATTTACGAAATATTGAAATGACGGCGGCTTCCACTATTGTTATAGTTAGGCCGCCGTTTTTCATGGACTTATAAGAGGTTAGAAATGAGACGCGTTGTTGTCACAGGCATGGGTATGGTTTCGCCGCTGGGCGTGGGCGTGGAGCGCAACTGGAATTCCATCACCGCCGGGAAAAGCGGGATTCGCAAGATCGACGAGTTCGATCTGACGGACATGGCATCCCATGTCGCGGGCGTCGTTCCCAAAACCACGGATGAAAATCCGACGGACGGCGCATTCAACGTCAATCTGTTCGTTCCCGTCAAAGAGCAGAAGAAGATCGACCGTTTTATCGAATTCGGTATGGCGGCGGCGCAGGAAGCGATTGAAGATTCCGGATGGAAACCCGAAACGGAAGAAGATCGATGCCGCACCGGTGTCTTGATCGGATCCGGTATCGGCGGTTTGGGCACGATGTTCGAATCATCCAAAACATTGATCGAACGCGGGCCAAAACGCATGTCGCCTTTCTGCATTCCGGCGATGCTGATCAACCTCGCGTCCGGCCACGTATCTATCAAGTACGGATTTAAAGGCCCCAACCATTCCGTTGTCACCGCATGCGCCACAGGCACGCACGCGATTGGCGATTCTGCGCGCATGATTATGCTGGGCGATGCCGATGTCATGGTGGCGGGAGGCGCGGAAGCCGCCGTGACGCCGCTCGGCGTTGGCGGATTTGCCGCGGCGCGCGCGCTGTCCACGTCCTACAACGATCGTCCGCAGGAAGCGTCCCGCCCGTTCGACGAAGGGCGCGATGGGTTTGTTATCGCCGAGGGATCGGGCGTCGTCGTTCTGGAAGAATATGAGCACGCGAAAAAGCGCGGTGCGAAAATTTACGCTGAAATCATCGGCTATGGCATGTCGGGCGATGCGTATCACATCACATCTCCGGCCGAAAACGGCGACGGCGGTTTCCGCGCGATGCAGGCGGCGCTTAAGAGCGCGAAGATAAACCCTGAGCAGGTGGATTATATCAACGCGCACGGCACATCGACGCCCGTCGGCGACGGGATTGAGTGCACGGCGGTGAAAAGACTATTCGGCAACACGCTGGATACGCTTTCCATGTCCTCGACGAAATCGGCGATCGGGCATTTGCTGGGCGCAGCCGGCGCGGTGGAAGCGATTTATTCCATCAAGGCGATTGAGACAGGCGTTCTGCCGCCGACCCTGAACCTGGAAAATGTTTCGGAGCCTTGCAAAGGCATCGATCTGGTTCCGAAGGTCGCGAAGAACAAGAAGGTCAACATCGCCTTGTCGAATTCCTTCGGCTTTGGCGGAACCAACGCCTCTGTCATTCTAAAGGCCGTCTAAACGCAGCAAAGCGGACTGATACCAGCCCGCTTCGAGTATATATTTATCTGTACACCTATTCTTCCGACGTCGATCCGCGTCTGCCGCGGGAGGCTTCGCCGCCTTTACGTCCGGCTTCCGCCGCCCGCTGCGGGTCGTTTTTAAAGTTGCCGGGGCTGTTTTGCCCGCCCTTGCTGCGTGCTTCCGGCGTCAGATTTTGTCCTCTGTTGTTGTTAGCCATAATTTTTCTCCTTTTTTGTTGGGGATGCCCTGCCAACGGCGTGCTGCCTGTGATGTTCCATACATTCTTAAAAAATATTTTTTGCTTTTATTGCGTTTTGCGTTTCTTATTGAACCTGCAGAAAAATACGTCAGGCCAAAACATCCGTGAAAAAATTTCTTATCCTGTCTCTTTGCATCTTACTGATTTGCGGATTGGGGCTTGGCGCCTGGTTTTTTTCCGCCATGCGCAACACGAAAGCGCCCGGGCCATTGCCTGAAACGAAAATCATTTTAATAGAGCGGGGGATGGGCGTGTCTTCCATTGCCCAGAGATTGAAGGACGAAGGCGTTATTGCATCGCCGCTGATCTTTAAAATTGCCGCCAAGCTGAGCGATGACAAGCGGCCGCTTAAAGCGGGAGAATATGAATTCACCCCGAATATCGCCATGAACGATGCGTTGAAAATGATGCAGGACGGACGCGTGTATGACCGCAAGATCACGCTGCCCGAAGGGATGACGTCCTGGCAGATCGTGGAGGCCGTGAAGGCGCTTGCCGATATGTCGGGAGAGGTTACGGATGTTCCGGCCGATGGGACGCTTCTGCCTGAAACCTATCATTACATCAAGAACGACGACCGCGCCGCGCTTTTGGGCAAGATGAAAGAGGCGATGGACAAGACGGTTGCGGAATTATGGCCGAACCGCGCGCCGGGGTTGCCGGTGAATACGGAACAAGAAGCCCTTACCCTTGCCTCCATCGTCGAAAAGGAGACGGGCGTCGCGGCGGAACGGGCCAAGGTCGCCGGCGTCTTCATCAATCGACTGCGCCGGGGGATTCCTTTGCAGAGCGACCCAACCGTGATTTACGGCATCACGAAAGGGGAGATACAGAACGCCGGACAGGGGCCGTTGGGGCGGCGCCTTCTGACGAAGGATCTGGAGACGGAATCGCCGTACAACACATACCTGCATCCGGGATTGCCGCCAGGGCCGATCGCCAATCCGGGCCGTGCTTCCATAGAGGCCGTGCTGCACCCCGAAGAGCATGATTATATTTACTTTGTCGCCGATGGCACGGGCGGTCATGTGTTTGCGAGAACGCTCGCGGAGCATAACAGCAACGTGGCGCGGTGGCGGAAGATCCGCGCAGGTAATTAAATTCATACATGTTAAATTGTTGGCTAATGCCGTCTATTTCACCCAAGATAGAAAAAATTATTGAAAAGTCCACAAATTCTGTTATTCTCAACAAATAATTAATAAAAAAACAACAGGGAGTATTGCATGGTAGACAGAGTCACCGACTTGGTCGGTTATCGTTTTGATTCACTTAAAAAAGCATGGAAGGCAGCCTTTTTGGTTGGTGCATTGGGCATTACGCCGATTCAGGACTCAGCTTCTGCCGCTGCGGGACATTATGAACTTTTAACATTGTCTGATGTTCAGGCGCGTGAAAAAGCCGCGCTCGAAGAGGGCGATACACTTGCCGAAAGAGAATATCATACGGCCGTGCGTGCGCTAGAAGAAACGCAACAGGGATTACGTTCTACACCGAACGATCTTCCACTAGATTTCAATGCGAAGTTATATGTTGCGGCGGATGGCGGCAGGTTATTCAAGGTTATCGATCCTATGCGAGATGTTGATTGGACTAGGTTTCAGGTTGCGCAAAAAACTGCCCGCGTCAAAGCCGAAAAGGTTGCTCCTGGAACGGTTGTGGACACCATCCTGGCAAATGGTCTTCATGAAACCAGTAAGACAGCAGGCCCAGATGGCGGATACCGCGTGACTGCGCAGACGGGCGAACAATATCTGGTAGATCCGGTAAAGTTTGAGAAACTTTACGATACTACTGAAACGGATGGGATTTTCGCGCCCAAGCCTGCCCCAAGAAAAGTTCTTGGACTTGATCAGGATGTTGCATTTACTGCTCCATGGGGTGAAGATATGCGCATTGCTAAGGGCGGAGTTCTTGTCAATGGTGGCAAAGGCGATGTCTATGGCATCCAACCGGATGAATATAGAGCTTCATACACCCTGGTATAATTTGTGAACGGATGTTGCGCAGTTTATTGGCGCGGCATCCGGCACAATAAAGGAAGAGATTATTCATCCTCCTGTGTTTTGGGTGGCTTTGGAGTGATGTTTCTATGCGGGGACGAACCACTGCCGAGCCCGGGGGCCTGGGGACCGGCGGAAACTTTCGGGGCCGCGGTGATGCCAAGCTGTATTTGCCGTTGCAGGGCCGGGGAGAGAGTAAGTCTCTTTGGATCGACGCCGTTTAAGATAGAACGCGCGGTCATTTCGTCACCCAAATTATCGCGGTGGACGGCCTGCGCGAAGGAGCAGCGTTTCATGAATTGTTCGAAGGCCGTAACCGAGCGTGCGGCCTTGGCCAAAGGGGAAGCGTCGCCAAAGCGGCTGCCGTACGGATCATTCAAGTAAAGCAGCGGCGCTTCGAACGCATCCATCAAAAGGCCGCCCTCCAGATAGCCCACATACATACGGTGCGCGAAAAGCAGCTTTTCCTTATACGCATCTTCCATGGGAATATTGAGGTGGAAGGTTGCGCCTTCGGCGAATTCCAGTGTGAGCTCCCGCGTCTGGGCGTCCAGAATGATCCCCTGCACGGGTTCAGGAAAGACCCCGTTGCAAACGAGGGCCGCTTCGCTTTGTCCTGTGAGGAAGAGGTCAATATTCATGGGGCAAGGATATCCTTTTCACCTTTCATGAAATAGTCTATCAAAAGCGGGAAAGCAAAGACAAACAGGGCCTTTATGTGCGGAATAGCGGGATTTTTTACCCTTGATGGCGGCCGGGACCGGCGGGAAATGCACGCCATTGCCACGGCCATGAACCGCGCCATCGCCCACCGGGGACCGGACGCCAACGATGTGTGGCAGGACCCGGACCTGCCCGTTGTCCTGGCGCAGGGCCGGCTTGCGATCATCGATTTGTCGGAAAAAGGGCTGCAGCCCATGCCTTCGCATTCCGGGCGATACATGATCGCCTATAACGGTGAGATTTATAACTTTCCGGATTTGATGGCGCAGCTCGAAGCGCTCGGCCATGTATTTAACGGAAGATCCGATACGGAAGTTCTCCTGACCGCCATCGAGCATTGGGGGCTTAATCAGGCTTTGCAGAAAATCAACGGCATGTTTGCGTTTGCTCTTTGGGACCGCAAAGAAAAAATGCTGCATCTTGTGCGCGATCGATTTGGGAAAAAGCCGCTTTATATCGGCTGGGCCGGGCGCACGCTGCTCTTCGCTTCTGAATTAAAGGCCTTTCATGCGCATCCCGCCTTTACGCCGGAGCTTGACGGCAATGTGCTCAATTTGTACATGCGCTTTGGGTATGTGTGCGCGCCCCATGCGATTTTCAAAAATGTCTGGCAATTGCTTCCAGGCGGGCGGATTGCGTTTAGTCCTGCGCGGGAGCAGACAGGCGATTTGGTTCCGCGCATGGAATTATACTGGTCTTTGCGCCATGCGGTGGAAGATGCGCGCGCGCATTTGATCAATGAAGACGAAGGAACGGTTATCCGTGAGTTTGAGCAGAGATTGAACCACGCGGTGAAGCAGCGGATGGTATCGGACGTGCCGCTTGGCGCGTTCTTATCGGGCGGGATTGATTCCAGCACAGTCGTGGCGTTGATGCAGAAAAATGCATCGATCCCGGTAAAGACGTTTTCCATCGGGTTTGAGGATGACGCGTACGATGAATCAAAGGCCGCCGCGCGAATAGCCGCGCATCTGGGATGCGACCACCATGAATTCCGCGTGGGCGATAAGGATGCGCTGGCGGTTGTTCCGAAGCTTCCCGAGATGTTCGACGAGCCGTTCGCGGACGCATCGCAAATTCCAACCCATTTGATTGCAGCGCTGGCCAAAAAGCATGTCAC
>CAUJHN010000031.1 GCA_963204825.1 Pseudomonadota bacterium | reverse complement strand
GAAAGGCCTGCCTGCCGTCGCGATTATCGAAGTCGTGGAAATAGATATCGACGGCGACGTGATAGCAAAACCCGGCGAATGGAATGTGGAACTGCAGGGCCCGGCGCCGAAAATAGAAGTTGTTCCCGAACATAAAAAAGGACACCCGACATTAAAAGTAGGTGATCGTGCGCTCGCATCGCTTCGCCGTTTTTCCGATAAATTATACGAAGCAAAAGTCATTCGCCGTCTCGATGATCCCCGCGGTCAGGTGATGGGCATGCTGGTGCGGCAAAAAAACGGCTTTGTTCTGCAGCCCGCAAGCAAGCGCGCGAAGCATGATTTCGACGTGCCGCAAAATGAACTGAACGGGGCGCAGGATGGAGATCTGGTTGTAGGGGAAATTCAACCGGCGCGCGGACTGCACCGGAAGAAGGTACGCATTACGAAAGTCATCGGGCGGAGAGACGATCCGAAGGCGATTTCGCTGATTGCCCTATATGAATCCGGATTGTCGGAGCATTTCCCTGCGGATGTTCTGGCCGCGACCGAAGGCATGACCGTGCCTGATTTAAAAGGCCGGGAAGATTTACGCCCCTACCCGCTTGTTACCATCGATGGCGCGGATGCGCGGGATTTCGACGACGCGGTGTTTGCGGAGAAAATAGAAGACGGCGGATATCATTTGATCGTCGCGATTGCGGATGTCGCCTATTATGTGCGCCCCGGAACGCCCCTGGACAGAGAAGCGTTGCGCCGCGGTAATTCCACATATTTCCCGGACCGCGTTGTGCCTATGCTGCCAGAGGCATTATCGAACGATCTGTGTTCGTTGCAGCCAAAAGAGAACCGCGCCTGCATGGCATTCCATATGTGGATCGATGCGGACGGGGGTTTGCAAAAATACAAAATCGTGCGCGGCTTGATGCGCTCCGAAGCAAGACTGACGTATGATCAGGTGCAGGCGGCGAAGGACGGCGAGGAATCCGATTTAACCGGACCATTGATGGAAAAAGTTATCAATCCGTTATATGAAGCGTATGAAATTCTGGACAAGGCGCGACAGAAGCGCGGCGCGCTCGATCTGGATTTACCGGAGCGGCAGATTTTGATCGATAAAGACGGGAATATGACGGGCGTAAAAAACCGGGCGCGATACGACTCTCACAAGCTGATCGAAGAATTCATGATTCTTGCCAATGTCGCCGCGGCATCCGCCCTGGAGGCAAGAAAGGCGCCGTGCGTGTACCGCGTGCATGACCGCCCGTCCGCCGAAAAACTGGATGCGGCGCGTGAATTTCTGGACGCGTTCGGATTATCGCTTCCCAAGGGCGGGAGCATTTCGCCGGGACAAATTAATCTTCTACTGCATAAAGCGAAAGAATCCCCCTATTCCCATCTGGTCAGCGAAGTTTTGCTGCGTTCGCAAAGCCAGGCGATTTATAACCCCGAAAATATCGGGCATTTCGGACTGGCCTTAAAGAAATACGCGCATTTTACATCGCCGATCCGTCGTTACGCGGATTTGCTGGTGCATCGTTCCTTAATCAAGGCCTATGACCTGGGCCCTGGCGGATTGAGCGAAGAAGAGGAAGTCACGCTGGAAGAAAAATGCGACCATATCTCGCAGACAGAGCGCACATCTGCGGAGGCCGAGCGCGCCTCCGTCGACCGTTTCACGGCGAAATGGATGTCGCAGCGCATCGGAAGCGAATTTACAGGCCGTATCAACGGCGTTACGCGATTTGGCCTGTTCGTCACGCTGGATGAAAACGGGGCAGACGGCCTCGTTCCTATACGGACCCTGCCCGGCAATGAATATTACAGCCACGATGAACAGCAGCATGCGCTGATCGGGCAAAGATCAAAACGTATCTATCGCCTCGGTGCGAAAGTGAGCGTGCGGATCATGGAAGCGGACGGCTTCACCGGAAGCTCGGTTTTCGAACTGGCGAACGACGCCAGCGCGGATCTTATAGGCGTAAACTTCAAGCCATCCCGCGATTTCGGGCGCGGAAAACCACAGGGGCGCAGAGGCAAAGACCGCAAAGACGACCGGCGCGGCGGCTTTTCAAAAAAGCACGGCAAGGGTGGCAAGAAGGGCAAAAAACACCGCTAATACATGGGGTTAACGCTATTCTTGCGACACACCGAAGAGATATCTTAACTTCTCCTTGACTTTCCCTCTAAAAACCGCAATATGCGGGTCTAATTTTACGATAAAGGGCTGGAACAATGGCTAAAAAAGGTGGCGGCGCAACGAAAGTCCGCTTGGAAAGCACGGCAGGAACCGGCTTCCGTTACTACACAAAAAAAGGCGCGAAAGCGACCGAGAAGCTGAAACTCAAGAAATATGACCCTTGGGCGACGAATGCCGAAACGGGCAAGCGCGGCATGCATGTCGAATTCGAAGAAAAGAAAATGCCGCCGAGCAAAAAGAACTAAGAATTTTAAACCCCGGTCAGAGCCGGGGTTTTTTATTGGTAAAATCTATTCGAGGAAATTTCGCGCTTCTTTCATATACTGGGCAGGATCCAGTTTACCCTTCCCTTCAAAAACAACCTGATTGCGGCCGCCTTCTTTCGCGGCATACAGACAATCATCCGCCCGCTTTAATACTTGTTCCATCGTGCTGGTCCCGCCGTCAATAATCGCGCCGCCGATGGATGTCGTGACGGAAACAAATCCCCCTTCAACATTACATTCAAACGGCACTTCGCCAATGGAACGGCGCAGACGCTCGCCGATAAAATATGCCATCTCCGTCGATACGTCCGGCAAGATGACCACGAACTCTTCACCGCCCAGACGCGCGACAAGGTCAAAACTCCGCAGAGAATCCTGCACGCGCTCTGCAAATATCTTTAAGACGACATCGCCGATCGCATGCCCGTATGTGTTGTTAAAATTTCGGAAGTGGTCCACATCGAGCATCATAACGGCCATGGATTTCTTGCTCTGCTTGTTTTTATCGAGCAGCTTTTGCAAGTGAACTTCAAAATAACGGCGGTTATAAAGTCCTGTGAGAGGATCCGTCAAAGCCATGGAAAGACTAAGCTCAAAGTTTGAGCGAAGACGCTGCTGAAAACGTTTTCTGCGCACTTGCGTTCTTACGCGCGCCAGCAGTTCATTGCGGTCAACGGGGCGTAAAATATAATCATGTGCGCCAATTTCCAGTCCGTGTGCGATACGCGGCATGTCTTCTTCGCTGGCCACCATCAAAATGGGAATGGATCTTGTTTTGTCGCTGGAACGCAGATGTGAACACAGCCGCAGGCCGTCTTCGTTTTTTAAGTTCAAACTGACCGCCAGGAGGTCATACTCCGCTTCCGTGACTTTTGCCATCGCGTCAGCGCCCGTTTCGGAAACGATCACAATATCGTCATCCACCTGCAAGGCGTCTGTAAATTTCTTGCTTTCAAAACTCTGATCTTCGATGACCAGAATGCGCGCACGTTCGACTGGCTCGTTCATTGCATTCGCGGCGCTGTCGACGACGCCTAACTGCGTTGCCGTGTTTTCACGAATGCGCCACTCATCGACCGTCATTTTCAAACGCACCAGTGAACGCACACGTGACATAAGAGCGATATCATTTAACGGCTTGGAAAGAAAGTCGTCGGCCCCTGCTTCCAATCCCTTAATGCGGTCCGCAGGATCCGTCAGGGCGGTAACAATAACAACAGGAATATGCGCTGTGGCAGGATTTTCCTTGATACGGCGGCATACCTCGAACCCGTCCATACCCGGCATCATAACATCCAGCAGAACGATATCCGGGCTTTGAGAAATGACCTTATCCAATGCCTCCGCGCCGTTCGTCGCCGTCAGAACGTCATAATACTCGCTCGAAAGCTTCGCCTCGAGCAATTTGACGTTGGGCAAAATATCATCAACTACCAGCACACGCGCCGACATTTTATTACACCACTTCCTCTATTTTACCTGGCCTATGACGTCATCGTCTTCGTCATCTATTCCGGCGATATCGTTGGCATCGTCTTCTGCATCTCCGCCGTCGCGGATTTCGAATGCAGGAAGATCGCCTTCCTCCTTCACGGCGCTTTGTTCCTGCACCTGTTCTTTATTCAAATATGTCTGAATTACTTCCAGAAAACGTGAAACGGAAATGGGCTTGGAGATATAGTCCTCACATCCTCCTTCCCTAATTTTTTCTTCATCGCCTTTCATGGCAAACGCGGTCACGGCGATAACGGGAATATTCTTCAGCGCTTCGTCGCCTTTCAGCCATTTTGTGACGTCCAGACCCGATACCTCCGGGAGTTGAATATCCATCAATATGAGGTCTGGCTTCTGGTTTCTGGCAATATCCAGAACCTCCATGCCGTTGCGTGTTTCGATTGTGCCGATTCCATGTGCTTCCAGCAGATCCCTGAATAGCTTCATGTTCAGTTCGTTGTCCTCAACGATCAGAACGGTTTTTGTCATGATTTGAAGCCCTTAACCCTTGTTTCGGTCACCCGTTTTTCATTAGAAAATGCTAACAGCTAATTGGTTACCAAATTGTTAAGATTCTAAAAATCTACGGCTTTTTGGGGATTTCAATTTCCCCCGCCGCGCAGTTGTCCGCGGGAAGCTTTTCCAGCGCCACCAGCGTCTGTTTGACCGAAAAATCGTCATATTCGATTAACATATCTGAAATAATGCCGTTTTCGTGGAACAGCATGCTCATTTCATAGTCCGATTCTTCTTCCTGATCCTTTACCGGAAACACGGCCATGCGGACGTTCCACGCCTTGCCGGCGAGCAAATCCTTATCGATTTTCGGGTTTTCGAGCAGCGATTTCTTGGCTTCGGTGGGCTTGCCGATGAAGGTGTTGATCTCGATCGGACCTTCCTCGTCGCTGCCGTCGAAAATCTGCGCCGAATAGAA
>CAUJHN010000030.1 GCA_963204825.1 Pseudomonadota bacterium | reverse complement strand
GACGGCGTTATCTTCTCCCGCGCATCAGAAAGAAGCCAGGAAGAATCCCGATATAAGGCGCAAGCCCGCGATCTCGAAATGAAGCTCGCCGACGTCATGCGCGAAACCGATAAAGATAAAAAGCCCGATATGACGCAGGTCAGCGCGGCGCAGGCGCTCATTGCGCAACTAAAAGAAGCGAAAGCCGTAGGCCGTATCACCGTGGAAGCGGACCCCAGCATTCTCACAACAGACCATGAGCAAGATATTCTTCTTGAAGGCGGCGATAAAATCTACATCCCGCGCAGACCGTTAAATGTCCGGGTCGGCGGAGAAGTTCTTTCCCCTGCCTCGCTGCAATTCAGAAAAGGCAAAAGCGCCGAAGATTATATAGACGAAGCCGGAGGCACCACGTACTATGCCGATCGGGATCGCGCCTTTGTGGTGTACCCCGACGGCAGCGCAAAACCTTTATCGGTCAGCGCGTGGAAACAGGGCATAACGATGATACCGCCGGGATCAACCATTATCGTCCCCCGAGATCCAAAGCCGTTCGACTTTCTTGAGAGCGCGGAAACGGTCACGACCATCTTGGCCAACATCGCGCTCACTGGCTTTTATCTAGACGATCTTGGTGATGATAGTGACTAAAAATGTGCCTTTAATATCTATTATAACAATAACAAAAGACAATCTGACAGGACTTACCCGCACCGCCAAAAACATACAGGTACAAACATTCAAAGATTACGAATGGATTATCGTCGATGGCCTGTCTAAAGACGGCACGGCGGAATATCTGGAAACCCTCGAAGGCGCCCGCATTATACGCGGCAAGGACGATGGCATATACGACGCTATGAACAAAGGCATAGACGCCGCAACCGGCGACTATCTCATTTTCATGAACGCGGGCGACGTCTTTGGCGATAGGTTTGTATTAAGCACGATCGCCAAGGCTCTCGAAGAAAATCATCCTGACTTTCTGTATGGCGATGCGCTTGAAGGCGAAGGCTATTACAAAAGGGCTATCAGCCATAAAAAAATCGCCTGGGGGATGATTACGCATCATCAGGCGATGGTGTACCGCCGCGATAAAATTAAAAAAATGCGTTACGACACGTCCTTGAAAATTGCCGCGGATTACGGCTTCACCGCCCGCTTCTTACGCAATTCAGAAAAAATATACTATCTACCCGCTCCGCTTTGCCTCTTTGAAAAGGGCGGCGTTTCGGAACAAAACCAGAAAGAAGGCCGAATTGAACAATTTTCCGTGCGCCGAGGCTCTGGCGTTAATACGCTCTATAATATTCTGATTTATATGGGGCAATCGACCGCTGCGTTTTTAAAACAAAAAGCGCCAGCTGCGTATTATGCGCTTCGCTCGTTGCCCGTTGGTAAACAAAATTAAGGCCCCCAGGGGCAGGCAGGCCTCTCTTCGCTTGGCGGATCATCGGCAATGCAGTCAACAATGGAATCCACAACATCCGTCACTGCTGAGGCCGCACTAGGAGCGTAATAGATGGCCCCCCAAAAGGCAACAGATGCCCCTACGATAACAACAATCCCTGCCCTGGGGTTTTTATCTTCTTGATGAAATGCACTTCCTTGCGCGCTCTGAAAGCTAAGCCAGAACCAGGAATTTCGCCAGTCCGCCATATCATTCACCGTGCTTATTATTCAATCGAACGCCCCGTGCCCTGAAAGTATAAGGATTTTCTTATTAAAAAATCAACGGATTTTGTATGATTCAAAAACCCAAGTTTAAAAACATATGCATAAAGCCAATAAATCGTTCTTTGAGCGGGCATCTTATAAAATAATTTCTTCAAAAAATGCCGTGATAAAACAGGATCTTGCGGAAAGGCGTTTTTTTCATTCATGCCTTTCAGCCACAGAGCGTATCCTTCATGACGCTGTGCATATCTTTCTTCGTCATCCAATGCATGGTGCAGCACAGCATGCTTTAGCTTTGCAAACTTTGCCTGCACACCGCTTTTTAAAACAGGCTGGTAATGTCCTTCTATCTCCCCCATACCAGGAATATCCAGATCGTCTACGACGGGGAAACATATTCTGCGCCGATCAATCAGACATAATTTGTTATTACTGGCGCCATACCGCAACACTTCGCCGCCTACGACATAAAGCCCTTTGATAAAATACCCGGCCGCTCTAAAATCCAAAGCGGCGATTTCATCGCAAAGCGCTCCAGTCGCTTCCTCATCCGCATCGATAAAAAACACCCAGTCATGTTTTAAGGGCAGAGTATCCAAACACCACTGCCGCTTTTTGGGGTAAGCCCCGTTCCAGGAAAAGTTGATTACCGGAACGTTGAAAGACCGCGCAATTTCTGCTGTCTTATCGACACTGTTAGAATCAACGACCAGAATCTCGTCAAACCGTTCCAGTGACGCCAGGCATCTCGCCAGATTTTTTTCTTCGTTCCTGGTAACGATTAAAACGGATACGGGAATTTTATCTGCCACGTCTGGCCCCATGGATAAGATATCCCCCCCCTGCCCCCAGAACCATGAAGACGGCAAATAGCAGCGCCTTATCCGGCCAGACGGGCTTTGGCGTGCTTGCAGGCGGCTCCACGACGATAGCGGCATAAGGCTCATCCAGATTGGCAAGCATCTGCACATGTTCTTGCTGCATCAAGAGATTGACGATGCCTTTGCGGTGATCAGGATTGGATGTCTTTTGCAAAGTCGATTCCAGATATTTGATACGGCTTTCCGACTGTCTGCGGCGGTCACGACGAATTAACTGATCCGATACCAGATGGATCTTGCGTAGAAATGCGGCAGCGAAAACCGGATCGGGATGATTGTAAGTAATCCGGCGCAAGGGCGTCGTCCCCAAATGCTCAATTTTAACATTACGGTTGAGATAAAGCGCCAGATCTTCGGGAGTCAATGTATCAGATTTTTTAATATCCTGGTTGATGCCGTTTAATACCGTACTGTCCTTTAATAAAATCGAGGCAACAGACGTTCCCTGCATCGTATAAACGAAACGATAGAAATCCGTCGAAACGCCTTCCTGATCATGGGGCCGCCAGAATGGAAGATTCAAAGCTTCCCCGTCCGAAATCGAAGAGGCGTAATCGCCAAGCGCATAACCGTCGGCCGGCGCAATAATCATGCTGGCCTTATAAAGCGGCGTGCAAAAAATAATGATGGAAAAGGCGATAACAACAGAAAGACCGGAAAATAAGCAGATAGATAAGCGCGCGGCCCAGACATCAGCGAAAAGTTCAGCGAGCGTCTTTTCCTGCTGCATCCCCCGCCCCGATTACCCTATGCAACACGGGTCATAATGGTATTTTCGGCTTCCTTCATAATCGAAAGAATGGACTTAACGGGCCTGGAATCTGCAGCAGCCTGTTCTGCACCCTGCTGCGCATGGAACCACGCGTTGGAATCGGTACGGAAATATAAGATAGCCTGCGCCAAGGTAACGCCGTCACCTTGCGGTACAATCGCACCGCACCCGTAATCGCGGATCATGCGGCCGATTTCCGTGTCCGCTGGGCCTACATAAACAGTAGGACGCGCCGCCGCGATGGCTGAATAGAATTTGCAGGGAACCAGCAATCCAGCGGCATCGTCCCGCATACTGATCAAGTGCAGATCCCCGCTTTCCATCAGATCCTTCAGGCAGCTCGCCGGCTGATAAGGAAGAAGTTTTATATTCTGCAACCCTCTGCGCGCGCGTTCCACGGCGAGCCTGTCATGGCTCGGCCCTTCGCCCACGAATACAAACTCTATTTCTGGATAGATTGATAAATGCTCGGCCGCTTCCAGAATGGTTTTCATGGGATGCGCGCGCCCAATCGTTCCGGCATATAGAATGCGAAACCGCGGTGAATCATCGCGCAGCAATTCATCCGCCGGACGCGCCATGGGCACGTTTTCCTTAATACGAACGTCATTTCGGCGGGGCTTGCGGGTGGATTCCACCAGCTCAACATCGGCCCAGTTCGGCACCGTGACAATGCGTCCTGTCTCAACCCCCGTATGCGCCAGATAGCGCGCCATGCAGCGACCGATAGCGATGACCTTTCCGCTTTTGTTCATAGAACGGCGGGCGGAGCGGCTCAA
Organism: Pseudomonadota bacterium; assembly: GCA_963204825.1. Classification (GTDB taxonomy): domain Bacteria; phylum Pseudomonadota; class Alphaproteobacteria; order Micavibrionales; family Micavibrionaceae; genus Micavibrio_A. The sequence continues at coordinate 7,632 of CAUJHN010000030.1, read as the reverse complement.
AGCTTTCAAAATAAAATCTGGCATTTTTACGCCAATAGATGGGAATAGATCCGGGTAAAGATCCTGGCACCAGTGCATGTGACTGCACCGCTTCTTTTTCGCGTAACGACGGCCAACAGTTACAAGCAGAGGCGGATCGGTCAGCGTAATAACCAGATCGTGGCGCGCCTGCTTCATAGCCGCCCGCAAAAGTTTCCATAGGATAAGACTATAAGACACGACACCCTTCGGATTCATCGGGGCTTTAATACGGTGAATCGTAATGCCTCCGTCTTTTTCCGTAAATGTTTTATCGCCCGTCGTCAAAACAGACACGGTCCACCCGGCTCGCGTCATTTCCTTGGCGAGGTCGCGCAGAACCCGTCCGCTGGCTCCCTTTGTGGGTGGGTAGACACGGTTGATCAATAGGACAGACGGCTTTGCACCCGGCATCACGCTTGCTTGTTTCCCGTTTTCTGCTCGTTAGAATAGTCTTTCTGATTACACGAGGTGTGGCTTTCTTGCAACACTTCTGCCCGAATACTCCACACCCCTATCAGCAATAAAATCAACCCAAAATCGAGAGACTTATGTGAAGCATACAAGAGGACAGGAATAACAAGCGGCCAGAAAAGCGCCATCCCCTGGACTCTGTCCCGCTGATATATAAGAAAAATTTGATAAAGGGCGGTCAAAACAACAAACAAGGCCGGAAGCAGCAACATGACACCCCCCTTCAAAGCCATAGTCGTCAAAAGGCTGTGGGTATAATTGACATCAAGGCCGCCAACGGCAGGCGAAGCAAAAACAGCCCCCCATCCCTTACCGATGAAAAATGTAGCCGGTTTAACGGCAAGCGCTTCATAAACGGCCTGCGCCTCCTGTACACGCATATTCATCCCCACCTGTGCGGTTTTGTGTGCAATCGCCTGCAGCGCATCGCCGAGCATGGGAAAGACAAGAAAACCTGACGCTCCTATAATGATGAAGGGCAATACGACCTTTTTGGGCGCACGAATAAAGTCCATTACCGCTAGAAATAATACCGTAATGACAATCGCGCCCACGGTCGCACGTTGCACATCCAGAAGCATTGCGCCAGTCAATACGGCGATCCCCAAGGTTGCGCCGGCAACCTTCAGGAAACCCGCTCCGCTTTTGATGCCCGGCAAAGCGGTCCATAAAGTTCCCGCAAGAAATACACCCGCAAACAGAGTAAGTGGCGAATTGGATAGGTATAAGAGCTCGCCTTGGGGAATCCATATATTGAAGGCGGGCATCAAAGTCCGCAGTGAAAATGCGATGCCTGCCAGCACCAATAAGAAATTTAAAGTTTTTATTGCCTTTTCATGTTCTGCAAGTCGTTCGCTCAAAAACAACGGCAGCCCCAAAAACGCAAATGCCAAAACATCCCGCAGAATCAACATGTGATCATTGCCGAAATAGATCCCTGCTATTGTGGGAAGAAAAAGCCCCGTTAAGAAGAAAACCTGCAGCGCGGTTAAAAACGGGTTGCGTCCTATGGATAAATCAACGGACCGGGACAATCCTGCTGCACCTATAGACAGTACCAACAAGCCGCCGATAATGGCTTCTACGCTTCCGGGATCATCGGGGGTCGGCGACCCGAAAAAGGCATAAAATATGATCGCAGCAAACAAGAAAAGGCTGAAAAGCGGAAGGCTGTACCGGGTGGCTACGCTCTGCATAAAGACAGAGCATCAGAAATATACGAAAACAGCAAGCGCGGATTACTGATCAGGATTGAACAGGCGCGGCGGCGTGCTCAACGGATTGGCTTTTTGGTTGTAAACAACACGGCGCTTCACAGGCGGCTTTTTTTCCGGCTGCCCGAAAAACGAATTATTGCCAAACGCGTTCTGATAAATTGACATCCCGGCGCCTTGCTGTTGCTGCTGGCCGGAAAAATACTGCTGCTGATACGCTTGCGCCGCAGCATCCCTTTGCGCGCGGACATAGGCCGCCTGTTCCGGAGATAGGGCACCAATAGAGGTTACCCCGGCCAGCGGATCGGCTCCGGCGCCGTTATTAAATCCATAAGGCGTCACACCGCCATAGGAACCGGTGTTCTGCTGCCCACCGTAATAATAAGGCTGTGCATTGTTGCCCGCGTTGTAAACAGGCGTTGATGGCTGCTGCCCCTGGAATTGATAGCTGGGCGCGGAATAGGTTTGCATTTGCTGCTGCGCACACACAGGCACTGGAATCATAGCCAGAATTCCCAACATCGCCACAGACAACTTAACCCGCATTTTATCAATCTCCTCTACTTGAACACTCTATCACAATCCGGGCTTCCAAGACAAAAACTTCAGTTTCAAGCCCCTCAGGAAAAATATTGCGATAACGCACCCAAAAGAGCTCCAAATTAACGCTTCTTTAAAGCTTTGAACCCATGATGAATTTGCAATTTCGGAAAATAATAGCAGATACTAAGGTTAATTCTACGTAAGACGCAAGGAGTAACGCCATGAAGGTTGATATCAAGGATCTCCTAGAGAGCATGGGGCTAAAAGACCAGCCCTTCTATGAAGGCAAGCGCGTGGTCAAAAGATACCCGCAGCCCGGCGACCACAAGAGCCATTGTGCGGTATTCGAATGGCACGACAATACAGCCCATCTCGAGCTAAAGGCCGGCATCACGGGTTCCACACTGGACCCCAAAGAACTCCGTCAGTATCCCGTCAGCTTTCAGGCTAGAACATATGTGGATATCGAAATGAAGGGCGAAAACGACAATAAGGATAAGGAAGACGAATCTTCTCGCGGTAAATCCAGCGGCGGCGGAGGCGGCAAGAAGCCCCCGAAACGCAATCCGGAAGAGACAGGTTTGAGCAGCCTTTCAGCCTTTAGTCTCCGTGCTGAAGGCGCCGTTTCCACCTTAGGGGAAATCAAAAAATTTGTCGTCATGGGCAAGGAAATAGCAAAGGAAGCTTACGAACAGGCTTTTGAAAATCTGCGTCATCAATTGGCGCAAACCAAGCTTATGGTTATGGATCTGATGAAAGATGTTGGTAACATTATTCACAAAGCGACGCCGGGCGGCGGTCTGGCCGCACGCGGCGATGAAACGATCAAATACAAATACGATGCGGAAAAGACCGCAGCCATGTTTGGCGGCCTGACGCCCTCCTGATGATAGATCACGAAAATCCCCCGCTTTCGGGGGATTTTTTTGGCTTACAATTCAGGTGCCGCCATAAAAAAGCCTCTGATTTTGCTCATGATAATTATATGATATAAGCGGATTGAGGGTAGGTAACGCTGTCATGAAAACCAGTCAGGGCGATAACGACAATCGTAAAAACGGTATGGATCCCAACGTCATTGCCATGCCGACGCTTGCGGAGCGCGACCGGATGCGCCGTGAAAAGGAAAAACTGGAACGCGCGCGCAACAGCGCGTCAGAACCCATGATCAACATACCGCCGATCACAAAATGGCTAATCGGCTTTATCCTTGCCATCCATATTCTGGTGGGCGTCGCTCTTAACCCGGAACAAGGCACTTGGGTTATCGAACATTTTGGCTTCACCCCGGAAAAGTTTCACGATGGAAACATAGATATTTATGCATTGTCCAGCCTCATAACACACATGTTTTTGCATGGCGGATGGATGCACGTCGTAATGAACTTGTTTATGCTGGCAGCCTTTGGCAGCGGGGTGGAGAAATGGCTGGGATCACGCCGTATGCTCATTCTCTTTTTTGCTTCGGGCCTTCTGGGGGTCGCTGCCCATTATATTCTCAACACGGCGTCTGCTTATCCGATGATAGGGGCTAGCGGAGGCCTTTCCGGCCTTTTCGCAGCGTCCATCGTCATGATCAACAAGGGACAGAGGGAAATGGGCGGACGCATAGGAATCCTGCCCTTTGCATTGCTCTGGATAGCCTTGTCCATAGGCTTTGGCATGATGGGCGCGCCTGATGGAAGCGCCATCGCCTGGGCTGCCCACGTAGGTGGTTTCCTTGGCGGCTTCCTGGTGCTGAAACTGATGAAAATTTAGGCGTGCTCTATCAACAGAGGATCTTTCCATCCCGATAACACAGGTTCCTGCCGCGCGTATAAACCGTCCAGCGGGCTGCCCCACTCAATCGTATTAAAGCTACCGTGCGGCTGTGCAACGGGCGACCAGCGCTCATAAATATGGCCTGTCCGCGTGCAATACCATACAGGATCAGGCACAGCGCCCGCAGCTTTGTCCAGCAATTCGCGCACCAGCACGGCATTATGCGTCGCTTCCTCTTCCAGATTCGCGCGCAGACGATATACCTGCGCGCTGGGCCGCAAGTTTTCGGCCATGACAAGATGCGTTCTTGCCTCTCCGTTAAGATTGCTTTCCATCGCGATTTTTGCGGCCGCTATATGCCCATCCGCGCTGTCTGGATTCAATGCGACCAGCTTTTCAAACCACCGCACGCGGCGCAGCGGATCGGATGCTTTGGGCGCGGGCGCAATGCGGTCCCATAATACGGCAAGATCCGGATGCGGGTGCACTTTCCAGGCGCGCTCAATCAGCGCCGCAACCTTGCCTGTTTTATTGTTGGCCAGGTGCCGCTCGGCCATACGTACAACAGCAGGAACAAAAAGAGGGTCAATCTTCACGGCCTGCTCTATCTTCTTCAAGGCCGCCTGATCATTTCCCGCGATCTGCTCCTGCTCGGCAAAAAGCAATAGCAGCGCCACTTCGTCTTTTTGGATCTGCGCCTCATCCATAGCCTTCGCTTTTTTAATGCGGGCGAGCGTTCCCATCGCGTCCGTCCATCGCTGGTTCTGTAATTCCAGATCGTAAACGGATTTCAAAATCCAGGGCTGTTTTGGGTTCTGCTCCAGCGCCGTCAGTGCATAACCTAAGGCTTTCGCAGCATCCCCCTCATCAAGCGATGATTTTAAAAGCCCCCGAATGCCAAAGAATGCGGCGTCCTTGTCTTCCAGTAATTTTTCAAAAGACAACCTCGCTGTCCCCTCTTCTCCGCGCAGACGGGCCGCTTGCGCTTCCAGAAGCAACGGTAGCCCCCGTTCGTCAGGTAAAAGCTGACGCACTTCCTTTGCAAGCTGCGTGGCTCTTTTTGCATCTCCCGCAGCAATCGCTACGAAGCCGCGCGTAAGGGATTTAAAGCCTTTTGTCCTTGCCCGCTCACGACGTTTGCGGGCCAATGTCTGCGGGGTGGATACAATTGCGCCGATCATGCGAAAAAGAGCTACCGCGACCAGCGTAAATACCGTTAAGCCTAAAAGGAAAACACCCAAGTTGAGGGAAATCGTGTAATCGTTCCAAACGACATCCACTGCCCCTTTTTGCATGGAGATCCAGATCGCTGCGCAAGCGACGACGGCAAGCTGAAAGAAAAACCACAGGGCACGAAGCACGGAAAGAAGCCTTTATCTTTGTTACATCAGGGGGAGCGGCAGCGCCCCCATGATATCACTCCGACGGGCCGGAAGAAAACCCTTTAAATCCTTTGGGCGCCGGCAAGATGGCAAAACCGGACTCTTCATCCTTTACGACACCGGAACCCGGCAATGCATTCTGGATCTTCGTGGCAACGCCACTTAATCCGCCGCCCGTTGAAACGCCCATATTTTTTCCGACATTTGCGACAATCATCTGGCGAAGCATGGTCTGCACCTGATCAGCCAGCAGCGTTGCCTGCGCTTGGTCTATAAATGGCTCTGCTGTTGTCTTAGCTTCACCATCAAGGGTCTTCAAAGTTGCGATAGCACCCTGCACATCACCCTTGTTCAGCTGATCTTGCGCCTTTGCAACGGTCTTTTGCGTGGGCGTTCCGCCTACCAGTTCACCGTCTTTTTTAACATTGAGGATTTGCGTCAGTCTTACTTTCGCCTTTTCCGAAACGGAAACGTCTTCCCCTTTCAGGGAAGAAAATACTATATCGCCCGCGAGGTCTTTAAATTCTTCCTTTAGGCCTTCCGTGGTCAATACGCCGCCTTTTTCGGCCTGCGGCGCGAGCTTGACCAAAGCGGCCTGCAACGTCGGATCGTCATTCCCGACCAATTTTTGCAGAAGAACCAGATCATCTTCGAATGGTTCGTTTCTGTTGATGGATTCGCGAAGTTGCGAGAAGGCGATCAAGAGCGCTGCTGCTTTCATATCACTATTGGACACACCTTCCAGCGTTTCACCGAGTGCACTTCCAGGCGTTTTTTGTATGATTGCCAGCCGGTCATCCATATCGTTCATCTGCCCGTCGAGAGAGTCGACGATCTTTTTCAGCTCGTCGATGGAATCGCTCAGCTGCTGCTGACCGGAAACCGATACTTCAAGTCCCCGTATGCGCGCCGTCAGATCTTTCAAGGCCTGACCGCCCTGCACGGCATCAAGCTTGGCCTCTAAAACGGACAGGCGATCGGTGATAGCGTGCGTATCGCCGGACATGACATTGTTTTTGATGTCGTTTGCCTGGGCTTTAAGATCGCTGAGCGTCTTGCGCATATCCTCGGGCACGATACTGCTTTCATCCAATGCTTCAACTTTGCCCTCCAGCGCGGCGATTTGTCCCTCGTGCTGCTCGATTTTCTTTGCACTGGGCAATAACAGCAACGTACCGGCGCCACCCAGCACCAGCGCAAAACACAACATCGTAACAAAGCTGTTTCTCGCTGCTTTCTTCTGACCTTGGGCGATAGCGGCCATTAAATCTTCATGTGTTGTGTCTACAGTCGTGGAAAAAGAAGATGGCAGAGGTTTAAGGGGCGGACGCTTCAACGGCTCCACGGTGATTTTTATATCTTCCTCGCTGCGAACATCGGTATCTGTCTCATCTGGCATATCAACCTCCGCGTTTTTCTCGGCGGATACCGGCATACCCGATGGCCCCTTGTCTTTCAGCACATCACCAAGGTCAATATGATTTTCATTTGCGGCGCGAAGCACATCATCCCGGCGTGATCCTGGGATAACATCCCGCTTTTTCCAGCCCTGAACCGTTGTAACGGGAGCCCCCACTTTCGCGGCCATCGGCCGTATGCCCCCGAAACGTTCAATAATCAGGGATGCATTCTTCAGTGCGTCGACGTCATCAAGGCTCATGTAACCTATTCCTCACTTACGGAAATTTTTCCAGCAGTTTCATCATACCATAGCGGTCTGGCTTATCGGAAACCAGTATTTCCCGGAACGGCAATACGGAAACGAACTTTACCACGACCTCACTGATACACAAGGCCTTTGTCTGTCTTAAACGGCTCTCACGCCCATACTGTTCGACGAGGCCGGTAAAAACTTCGGCACCCTTTGAGGAAAACAGCATAACCGCAGCAATTTCACGGTTATCCAGCCCTTGAAGAAGATTAACGGACAGGCTTTCGGCCGATTTTGTCCTGTAAATGACAACTTCCCGGCATTTCAGGCCATTTTCCCCTAAAATTTTAGCCAAATCCTGTGAAATTTGCTCTCCACGTACATATATTGGCGAAATTAACGCTGATTTAACCGGATTTTTGAGCATTTCAGCCAGATCTTCCACTTTTCCGGCTGCCGTTTCGATATTGGTAAAGCCTTGCTGTCTCGCCTCGTCCGCCGTATTCCGGCCGACGGTATAGACGGGATTGCTCCGCACCGATGTTTTGGCCGCCAGCGCCCGTACGGCATTGGCGGAGGTAAAAATCAG
>CAUJHN010000029.1 GCA_963204825.1 Pseudomonadota bacterium | reverse complement strand
TCTTCCAGTTCGCGTAGAGCGTCCTTGATATCGCGCCGGTCGTCGCCGCGTATGCCAAAGGCCTGCACAATATCACGTTTGGATAGGGGGGAAGGGCTCTCCGCAATCAGGCGGAGGATGGTGTTTTTATCGGGCCCATGGGGCGTATCTTTTGTCATGTCCTTGATTATATAGTGCTTTGCCTCTAAAAGACTATACGGAAAGGCTTTTTATTAAGATGCAAAAGATACTGGTTACCGGGGCGGCAGGGTTTATTGGCTATCATTTAAGCCGCCGTTTGTGCGCTGACGGGCGCGAAGTCCTCGGTATCGACAATCTGAATGATTATTACGATGTGTCGCTGAAAGAGGCGCGCCTTGCAGGTTTAAAATCGCTGCCAGGCTTTTCTTTTATAAAGGCAGACCTGGAAGATTCCGCCGTGATATCGAAGGCGGTTGTGGATTTCAAACCCGATGCGGTGGTCAATCTGGCGGCGCAGGCGGGCGTACGTTATTCGCTGCAAAATCCGCAGGCCTATGTCTCCAGTAACATAACGGGATTTATGAATGTTCTGGAGGCGTGCCGCCATAACAACGTAAAACATCTTGTCTTTGCATCGTCATCATCCGTGTATGGCGCGAACACGAAGCTGCCTTTTTCCGTGAACGACAATGTAGACCACCCCGTGAGTCTGTACGCCGCGACGAAAAAGGCGAATGAACTTATGGCGCATTCTTATGCGCATCTTTACGGCCTTCCCTGCACGGGCCTGCGCTTCTTTACCGTGTATGGATCGTGGGGACGCCCGGATATGGCCTATTTCAAATTCACGAAATCCATTTACGAAGGCGCGCCGATACAGGTGTTCAACAACGGCGATATGAAACGTGATTTCACTCATATCGACGATATCATCGAAGGCGTTACACGCCTCATTCAAATTCCTGCAGCGCCAAATTCTGAATGGTCGGGCGATGCGCCCGATCCTGCGACCAGCAAAGCGCCGTACCGCCTTTACAATATCGGCAATAATTCACCCGCAGACTTAATGCATTTTATCGGCACGCTGGAAAAAGAAATCGGCATCAAGGCGAAGATCGAAAAGATGCCGATGCAGCCGGGCGATGTCTATGCGACATACGCCGATGTAAAATCCTTATCCGATGTAACAGGGTTTAAACCGAACACACCGCTGGAAAAAGGCCTCCGCGATTTCGTGGCATGGTATAGAGACTTTTATAACCTAGGGAACGGCCCCGCACGATAGGCTATTCTGCTTTCTTCGCGGCGGGTTTCTTCTTTGCTGCCGGCTTCTTTTTCGCAGCGGGCTTCTTGGCAGCGGCCTTGGCTGCTTTTTCTGCGGCTTTCGCGGCTTTTTCCGCTTCTTTTTTCGCCAGCATTTCTGCTTTCTTTTTGGTCCGCCATGTTTCCTTGACGGGTTCCGCCAGCAATTCCACGGCGCGGTTCATGCCGATGGTCATGACGTCGTCATCTTTCTTGAGCGATTTGAAACGTCCGTTGTGCTTGAGGTAAGGACCAAAACGGCCAATACCGGCTTCGATCTTCTTTCCGTCTTCCGGGTGCGTTCCCACTTCGCGGGGCAGGGCCAGAAGCTTTAACGCGGCGGCCAGATCGAACGACGCGATATCGACGCCTTTTGGAATGCCCTGGCGCTTGGGTTTATCTTTGCTTTCCGGCGGCAGATCGATCTGCACATACGGGCCGTAAGGACCGCGGCGCATGGAAACCGTGCGACCTGTGCCTGGCTCTTCGCCCAGAATTTTCGGTTCATTGGCGAGCGCGGCGGCATCGTCACTTTCGCCTTCCGGCGTGGCGATTTCCAACGGCTTTGTGAATTTGCATTCCGGATAATTGACGCAGCCGATAAACGCGCCGAACTTTCCGAATTTCAACGACAGGCGGCCTGTTCCGCACGCAGGGCATTTCCTGTCCGCTTCTCCGTTCGGGAAAAAGTGCGGGCCAAGCTCTTCATCGAGATGGTCGATGACTTCGGATATTTTCAATCCTTTGGTTTCATCGATAACCTTATTAAAATCGATCCAGAATTGGCGCAGGGCTTCCTTCCATTCGACATGGCCGCCGGCGATGGCATCCAGCTCTTCTTCCAGATTGGCCGTGAAATCGTAATCGACGTAACGGGTAAAGAAACGCTGCAGGAACGCGGTGACCAAACGCCCGCGATCTTCCGGAATGAAGCGTTTCTTGTCCATCACCACATATTTGCGGTCACGCAGAACTTGCAGGATGGATGCATAGGTGGAAGGGCGCCCAATGCCAAGCTCTTCCAGACGCTTGACCAGCGTTGCTTCGGAATAACGCGGCGGAGGCTGCGTGAAATGCTGGTTCTGGCGCACATCGATCAATTTCGTCTTGTCGCCTTCATTCAGGTTTGGAAGGCGGCGGTTTTCATCGTCTTCCTCATCGTCTTCCTTTGTTTCCTGATAGAGCGTCAGGAATCCATCGAAGGTAACGGTGGAGCCTGTAGCGCGGAGAACGACGTCGTCCGTGCCATCCGAAATATCGGCGGACACCTGATCCAGAACCGCGTTTTCCATCTGGGAGGCCATCGTGCGTTTCCAGATGAGTTCATACAGTCTGCGTTGCTGCTCATCGTCCGGGCCGCCGCTGCGCCCCGGTATAACGGAAAGGTCGGTCGGGCGGATGGCTTCGTGCGCTTCCTGCGCGTTCTTGGCTTTAGATTTGTAAAGACGTGGCGCGCTTGGTAGATATTTATCGCCGTAATTCTTCTTAATTAGCGAGCGGGCCTGCGCAACGGCATCTTCGGATAGCGTGGTTCCATCCGTTCTCATATAAGTAATGAATCCGGCCTCATATAAACTTTGCGCGATACGCATTGTCTGCGCTGCGGATAATCCCAAACGGCGGGACGCATCAATCTGCAGCGACGATGTAATAAAAGGCGGGTAAGGGTTTCTGCGAACCTGTTTCTTTTCAATTTTCTGTACCGACAGGGTTTTGGAACGGATGCGCTCCGCTGCGGCCTTCGCCAGTTCTGCATTCGGGATGTCGAGCTTATCGAGCTTGTTTCCCGCAAGATGCGTAAGGCGTGCCGTGAAGGGCGCTCCTTCCGCATTGTGCAGCAGCGCTTCTAGGCTCCAGTATTCCTGGGTGATGAATTTTTCAATTTCCGCTTCGCGCTCGCAAATCAGGCGCAGAGCAACGGATTGGACGCGGCCCGCGGACTTGGATCCCGGAAGCTTGCGCCACAAAATAGGTGAAAGGTTGAATCCAACCAGATAATCCAATGCCCGGCGGGCGAGGTAGGCATCGATCAGATCCTGGTCCAGCTCACGCGCATGGGAAAATGCGTCCTGCACGGCTTTCTTTGTAATTTCATTAAAGGTGACGCGGCGGACTTCCTTGCCTTTGGTCAGGCCTTCTTCATTCAGAATTTCCTTCACGTGCCATGAAATCGCTTCACCTTCCCTGTCAGGGTCGGTCGCGAGGAACACTTTCTTGGCGGCCTTAACCGCCTTTTTGATATCGCGGACATTCTTGTCTGCCCGCTCGCCCAGTTCCCATTTCATTGCGAAATCGTCATCGGGGAGGACCGATCCATCCTTGCCCACGAGATCCCGCACATGCCCGTACGAAGCGAGCACGTAATAATCCGGACCAAGATACTTATTAATAGTCTTGGCCTTAGCAGGGGATTCGACGATGACGAGGTTGTCGGTCATTTACTATCCATGGTTGAGAAAAACAGCGGATGAGGATGGGTGTCCGCCATTACTCTATAATCCTCAATCGTTATCAATTAGTTAATCAGTACGATCCGGTTGGCCGGAAGGCGTTGAATGCGGCCTGCCAGCTCCAGTTCCAGCAGCGCCATCTGCACGGCCGGGATAGTCAGATGACAGTTTCTGACCAGTTCGTCAACTGTTACGGGCATCATGGATATATTCTGCAAAATAAGATCGCGGATGGTTTCGGCGTCCGCTTCGCTCAAATCTTCCGGTTCCCATCTGGTTTGATGTGTCTCATGTAGAGCGGGTTTTGCTCCGGTAAAGGCGTTTATATTTTCCAATATGTCGTTTGCCTCTTGTACGAGAATGGCGCCGTCCTGAATTAATTTATTAGGGCCGGCTGCGCGTGGATCGAACGGGTGACCAGGTATGGCGTAAACATCTCGCCCCTGTTCGGCGGCCATGCGCGCTGTGATAAGGGATCCGGATTTGAGCGTGGCTTCGATCACGACAACGCCGGAAGACAGGCCGGAGATGATGCGGTTGCGTTTTGGGAAATGGCGGGCGAGAGGTTCGACGCCCAGCGGACTTTCGGCAACGATGCACCCTTCAGATTTTATCTGATGATACAGCGCCGTGTTTTCCGGCGGGTAAATAACATCGACGCCGCCGGCAACGGCGGCGATGGTCCCTGTGTGAAGCGCGCCCGCGTGCGCGGCGGCATCAATACCGCGGGCGAGGCCGGAGGAAACCATTTGCCCGGCGGCGCCAAGATCCCGCGAGAGTTTTTCCGCGAATTTACGGCCATTCAGCGACGCGTTGCGCGCGCCGACAACGCCAATGGTCGGCAGATTGAGAAGTTTCGCGTTGCCCAGGACAGAAAGAACGGGCGGCGCATCTTCCGTTGCGGCAAGCGATAGCGGATATAATGCATCGGCGGCGAATACCATTTTTCCGCCGAGCGCATGCAATGCTTCCATTTCTGCAATCGCGGCTGTTTCGCTGTATAGCGTAAGGTTCTTTAAACGCCCGCCGTTCCGGGAAAGGGTGGGCAACGCTTCAATCGCCTTCTGCGCCGTGCCAAAATTGTCGATGAGTTGGTAAAAGGTGATGGGGCCAACGTTTTCCGTCCTGATCAAACGCAGCCATGCAATTTTTTCTTTCTCCTCCAGAGAAGCTTCTTTGCATTGGCGGCCGTGCGGAAACATCGTCACTTTTTCTGCCCTATCTTCGGCTCCTGGCCTTTGACGAGGCGACGGATATTCTCGCGGTGTTTGATGAAAACGAGCGTCGCAATCAATCCGCAGGCCGCAGTGAATTCATTGGATTCATACAAGAAATGCGCCATGGCCGGCGCGGCGGCAATGGCGACGAGGGCGGATAAAGACGAATAGCGCGTGATCAGCGCCGTCATAAGCCATAAACCGCAAGAAGCAATTCCAACGAGAGGATGCAGAGCTATCAATGTACCGAACGATGTGGCAACGCCTTTACCGCCTTTGAACTTTAACCATACCGGAAACAAATGCCCCAGAATGGCGAACAGCCCGGCGACCAAGGGTATGACTTCGAACGTGAACGGAGACAGACAGCGGCTGGTATCGAACGTTGCTGAAACCACGCCGGAACAATCGACAAAGAAATGATTCATAAGCGCCATAGCGGTATAGACGGCGGCCGCGCCCTTGATCGCATCAAGGATCAATGTGGCCAGCGCCAGTTTTTTGTTGCCCGTGCGCAAAACATTCGTCGCGCCGATATTGCCCGATCCGATATCGCGGATATCGCCATAGCCGCCAAGGCGCGTCAGGATAAGCCCGAACGGAACGGAGCCGATAAGATAGCCGCCAATTATTGCCAGAACGAGTTCCATTATAATTTACCTTTCAACAATAAATCCATCACGGCCATGCGCGTGGGCACGCCGTTGCGCACCTGTTCCAGAATAAGGGAGCGCTCTTTGTCGTCCGCAACATCACCGTCGATTTCGACGCCGCGATTCATGGGGCCAGGATGCATGACAGCGGCAGATGGTTTTGCGAAAGCCAGCTTCTCATAGGTTAAGCCGTAATCGCGGAAAAAAGCATCGTCCGATTCCACTAATCCCGATGCCATGCGCTCTTTCTGATTGCGGAGCATCATGACAACGTCACAGCCTGCAAGCCCTTCTTTCATGCTATCGAAAGCCTTTACGCCGGGGGCTGGAAACTTTTCGGGTTTTAAGGCCGCGGGCGCAATAACATGCACCTCTGCGCCAAGCTTGCTCAAAAGTATCATATTCGAATTGGCAACGCGCGAATGCGCGATATCGCCGCATATGGCAACGCGCAGGCCTGCGATCTTCCCAAAGCGGCGGCGCATGGTGAGCGCGTCCAGCAATGCCTGTGTCGGATGTTCGCGGTAGGAATCTCCTGCATTGATGACAGGACAATCGGCAAGCCCTGCGATAAAGCGCGGCGCGTTATATTCTTTATGGCGAACGACGATAGCATCCGGTCCCATGGCGTTCAGCGTCATGATGGTATCGGAAAGCGTTTCGCCTTTGCTGAGCGAACTTCTCTCCGGCGCCCAGTCGACGACATCCGCGCCAAGCCTTTTGGCCGCGAGTTCGAAGGAGGTGCGGGTGCGGGTGGAATCTTCGAAGAAGAGCGTGAAAATGACTTTGCCTTTTAAGCGGTCGGATTTGAAATTTCCGCTCTTCAGCTTATTGGCGTAAGTGTCTGCAAGGTTCAGGATCTTGTTGATCTCGCTTGCGCTTAAGTCTTCGATACCGATCAGATTGTGCGTGTTCATCAAAACGGGATGATTACAGCCAGAGCGGGCCGATGGCAAGCATTTGCAGGATCTTATCCCGTCAGATAATGTTTTTTTCTTTCAGAACAGCAAGTTCCGCCGGGGAAATTTTCAGCAGGGAAGACAAAACCTCCTGCGTGTGTTGTCCCAGGACGGGCGGGGCGAGCCTGTAGGAGACGGGCGTTTCCGACATATGAAAGGGGCTGCCGACCAGTGAAACGGGGGCAGGTGACAGCGCATGCCGCATCTCTATCTTCATGCCGCGCGCATCGATCTGCGGTTCGGCAAAAACCTGATCTATCCGGTTGACGGGCGCGCAGGGGATGTCGATATCCCGAAGAGCGCCGATGATATCGGCAACATTTTTGGTGCAGAGTATATTTGCGATGAGCGGCACAAGCGTCTCCCGGTTTTTCACGCGGTCATTGTTGTGCGCGAAGCGCGCATCGTCCGCCCATTCGGGATACTCCAGATAGGCGCAGAGTTTGCGGAACTGATGATCGTTGCCAACGGCGATTACGAAATGCCCATCCCGCGCTTCGAAGGATTGGTAGGGCACAATCGTCGAATGCGCATTGCCAAACCGTGCGGGCGCCCTGCCTGATGTCAGGTAATATTGCGCGATATTGGTCATGGATGCGAGGGTGACATCCAGAAGCGCGAGGTCGACCATCTGCCCCTTGCCTGTTTTCTCCCGCGCATGCAGGGCTGCGAGGGCGCCGATAGCGGCATGCAGTCCTGTCATCACATCGACAAGCGCGACGCCGGCCTTCATCGGTTCGCCGTCCACTGCGCCGGTATGAGCCATCAACCCGCCCATGGCTTGGGAGGCGAGATCGTATCCCGGCTCCGAAGCCAGCGGCCCGTTCTGACCGAACCCGGAAATAGCGACATATATAAGGTGCGGATGCTTTTCATGCATCGCATCGAAGCCGAGCCCGTATTTATCGAGGCCGCCCACCTTGAAATTATGAATCAATATATCGCTCTGCGCCGCAAGCGCGTGGATCAGGGCCTGGCCTTCTGGTTTCGTGATGTCTATCGTGACCGAGCGTTTGTTGCGATTGCATGAGAGATAATAGGCGCTTTCATGCGTATCTTTGCCGTCTTTGTCTTTTAGGAACGGAGGCCCCCAGTTGCGGGTATCGTCGCCTTCGCCGGGTTTTTCAACCTTGATGATGTCCGCGCCGAGATCGCCAAGGATTTGCGTGCAGACTGGCCCCGCGAGCACGCGCGATAAATCAAGGATACGGATATTTTCAAGCGAGGAGGTCATGGATGATTTCCGTTATGTAAGAATGCAAAAGAATGCCGCCGGCGATGACAATGCCGATGGCAAAGCCAGGCCCGGCTGGTATAGAAAGACGATGCACTGTGAAGGCTGTTTTGTTTTTGCGTGAAAGCCAGAAAGCGTAAAGAACGCCGTGGATTAAGCCGGCAAGTGCGCCGAACGTGATCGCCTGCAGAGTGCCATCAAGACCGAGCCACAGGCCCGCCGCGCCAAGCAGTTTTACATCGCCAAGTCCTAATGAATCCTGGCCGTAGTGGCGGTTTGCAAAAAAACGAATGACATATAACAGTCCTGCGCCCAGGGCGGCGCCCCATAACATGCCCGCAACGTCGACAAACCGGTAGGCGGTGAAAAGGTGAAACGCTATGCCGCAAATGCCGAGCGCTGCATTCAACTCATCGGGTAAAATCCAGTGTTTTAAATCAATTATGGATAGCGCAATTAAGAGCCCTATCGCGTTAATGATGAGTAGAAGAGGGAGGATCTCGAGCATCTTGATATATGTCTAAAAAGCAAAATATACGTAATGATAAACCTTTCCTGCGAAACCTCGCAAGGAAGGATTGCTTATTTAAAATGCATGTTTTATTCTTGGCGAATATGATTCTTTTTACCCCCGTTTAATTCCCCGCCGAAAAATTCCATTCGGAAGCCATGCCAGAGAAAAGTAAAATACTTGTCGTTGAAGACAACGACTTTGTCAGAATGCAGATCGTTCGCTACCTCACAGATACGGGAGCGGATGTTATTGAAGCGTCGCAAGGAGATCAGGCTCTGGGCTACATCAAAGAGCAATATATCAAGCGTGAGCCGGTGGCTTTGGCCATCGTGGACGTGCGCATGGAACCTGTGGATGGTTTTGAATTCATTAGGAGTATTCGTGGCATGGACATGGATACGCCAGTTATCCTTGTGACCGGTGATAACAATCCGGACCTGCTCGAACAGGCGGGAAAATGGGGTGTTAGCGCCGTTATGATCAAGCCCGTTCAAAAAGACAGGCTGGTCAAGACAGTAGAGCGTACGATCGAAGCCTATAAGAGAAAAGGCGGATTAGGATGATGCTAAGGGGGCCTATAGCATACGCGGTTAATCTGGTAGCCATGCTGTCCATGTTGTTGGTCGGTGGGTGTTCTGCTGTCGATGTGCCTGATGGGCGTAATGTCAATATACCCTCGCCAACAGCGGCGGACTCTCGAAAGCAAGCTATCAACGAACGTCCGGACAGCGTGATGTATCTCCCTCTTGGTGAAGATGTTCTGGTCCCTGAGGTTATGGATGATAACGAGTTCCCGCATGAAATGGTCGGGCCGTTTGAGTTGCGCGGAGAAACTCTGGCTGGAGCATTGCAGTTAATTCTTGCCGATTATGATATTTCCATCGCATTTGAAACGCAGGAGGGGCTGACGCGCCGCATCACGGTCGCCAATTTAAAGGGCGATATCGGTAAAGTTGTGCATCAGGTTTGCGCGCTGGCAAACCTATATTGTTCTTATGAAGATGGCACCGTTACCGTAAAGGATACGCAGACATTCACCGTTACATTGCCCCCTCTAGGCTCTTCGGAAGACGCTGGGGATTATTTGACAGATATTTCTGCGGGGCTGGCGGCTATTTTGGGATCTGGAAGCTCTCCGATTGTGGATGGAACGACGCGCACTATCGTTTATACAGCGACGCAGCGCACTGCAAATATTGCTACCAGATACTTCCAGCGCCTTCGCGCAAACACCGCCATGATTGTGTTTGAAACCTATATTTGGGAAGTTTCGCTTAACTCTGGTAACTCCGTTGGTATCGATTGGACGCAGCTTGCAAGTTTCGGCAAATTTAATACGGGCCTGGCCCTGGACGGTTCTGTTGGGGCGGACTTTACAAGTCCTATCAGCATTGGCTTGCCTACGACGGGGCGGGAATTTGATGGGGAAACAGGGGATCTGATAGAGTTCTTGTCGCAATTCGGCGCCGTCAAAACAATCTCTCAGCCGCAAATCACCGTGTTGTCGGGATCTGAGGCGGAGCTAAGGGTTGCGGATACAAGAAACTATGTCTCCCAAATTGCGACGACGCTGGATCAGGGGCAATCTACAACGTCGGTGAACACTGACTCGGTTGACACAGGCTTTACGTTAACGATCAACAGTTCCTGGGATAAATCCACGGTCTATGCGAATGTTGCAATTGAATTGACAGATGTAAAGCAGATTGACGATTTTGCTTTTGCTGATGAAGGAGAGGATGGTTCAAGGACCGTTATCCAATTGCCGCAGACATCCGAGCGTCAGTTGACCACTCAGATCCGCGTTCGCCCCGGCGACTCCGTTTTGATTGCCGGTCTGGTGCGCGAAAACGACAATTACGATGATGAAGGCTTAGGTTTCATGAAGCCGATCATCCCGAAAAGCCGTACAGCACAGACAGAGAACCTTGAGCTTGTGATACTTCTGCGTCCAAGGGTTGTTGTATACACAGCGCCGAACGATCAGCGTTATCTTGATTTCGCGATGAAAAAACACAAATTGCCGGGCGCTGAAAACTCTGAGCATCCTGCGGTTGGGAATGCAGATGCGGAACAGTCTCTTGCGCCGATGCCGGCAGATTCCACATCCAGCCTGGCGCCCGCGCCTGCAACGCCCGTCGCGCCCGTGACAAAGGCTGTTTTGCCGCCGCCGTCATCGCCTGCGCCTGTCCCAACATCAAAGCCCGTATCTCCGGAGGCGCCGACTCCGATTGTTCCGCAGACTAATAGTGAAAACGCCCCGCCTGTCGGGCCTGCGTCTGCAAGCGGTCAGCCTGCCCCTGTGCTGAAACCGGTTGTTTCGGCCGAGATGGAGCAGGATCTTCCATCGCCGGTTGCATCAAAGGGGCTTATGATGCCGCCCCCGTCGAAACCTGTGATGTCCTCTGTAAGTAAGCCTGCGCCATCCGCGCCGCCTGCGCCCAAGCAACCTGCCAACGTTCCGTTGGCGACGGCTGAACCGGTTAAGCTTCTGCCTCCGGTTACGAAAGCTGCGGCGGTTATCGATGGTAAATTGGTAGAGGGGGGCGCGGTCTCTCTGGCTTCGATCAAGCCTGCCGGCGGCGATGTTGCGACAAATGCGCCTGTGCAGCTTATTCCTGCGGTTGTAAAAACCCCGTCGGTTTCTCAAGGGCGACTGGTGGAACAAGCTCCTGAGTCCGACTACGAAGTTTATGATGACTTTTCATTGGAATAGCATTTTCCCTGATGCAGGGGGTGTATAACTCTGTGAATAATTCAATTTATTGTATGATCTCCAAATATTTGTGATATCCTCTAGCTGTATGATTCACGAAAATCGACTGTCCTCTTTCTCACCTTGCCTTTCAAAACGAAATAATATGTATAAACGTTCCTGGCTTGCATATGCAGTGCTTCTATTTCTTGCCATCGCCGGCGTTCCGGTGAAGGCGGGGGCGCAATCTGCGTTTGATGATCCCGGCGCGCGGTCGGGTTCGTCGCAAGGCGGTGATTTTGTCGCGGTTTCCAGCAAAATAGACGCAGGCTCCGTTTCTCTGGGGTCGTCAGGTCAGGTTGTGGTTCTGTTCAGAAACGATGACAGCAAGCCATTGAACGCGAGAGCTATCAATCTTTATCCATCATCGAACATTTCAGCATCGATCAGTGAGAACCAGTGCGCAAAGGAACCCATTCAGCCGGGTGAGGTCTGTGCGATTTCCGTTCAGGTCAAGGGTCTTCAAAAAGGTAATTTCAGAATAGAAATGCTGATCCGTCACGACGGGCGCACGAAGCTGATTACGGCAACCATTGACGGCACTGTCGAAAGTTCTGGCGACAACAGTCAGGACGTTGTCAGTGATATAGAAGCCATTCCATCTGAGATGGATTTCGGCACGCTTAACGAAAGCCGCTCCCAGGTAAAGGCTCTTGTCCTGCGCAACAAGACGTCGAAACCTATCAATATCAGCAGCATCGATGTCGAAGCCGGTTCGCAGTCCGGTTACACCGTAAATGCGAATTGCGGCGAACTGCAAACGGGGGAGGCTTGTGTTGCGTCCGTCACATGGTCTCCTGAGAAAAAAGGTCCTTCGACCGGCACGATAATCGTTCGCCACAGTGGAGCCACGGGGGTATCTACCGTGGAGCTGAAGGGCGCTTACGATCCGGATGTAGCGGAAGCGGCGCAGGTATTCCCGGAAGCCATTCCCGGAAAAGGTCTTTTGGTTTCTTCCATGGAAGACATAGATTTTGGCTCAGGCGTTTCCCAAAGCGCTTCGATTAGCGTTTCCCTTGTAAACGTTGGGGACGTTCCTTTAACACTTACGGGAATCCGCATGGCCAATTCCGAAAACGGGGTGCGTGCCGAGCAGACGGGTTGCGTAGTCGGGGCCGTTTTGTCGCCGCTCGAGGCCTGTCCTTTGACTATGACATGGGAACCTGTTCGCGAAGGCAGCATCGTTGATGATGTGCAGGTATCGCACACGGGTGCTCGGGGGGTTTTGATCATGCCGCTGCGCGGTTCCGCGACCAAGGCCGTCAACAAGGATACAAAAGCGATCATGATCGGCGATGATACATACATGAAAAATATAAAACCGTTGACGCTTGACGATATTGAAGATGACGGTGAGACGGTTGTCGAAGCTGGCGATGCGGCCACCGTGAAAAAGTCCGGCAAGGCGGGTAAAAAAGAAGACGCAGGCGCTTCGGATGAAGAAGACAAAGGAGATTCTGCCGCGCCGACCGCCGCTTCCAAAAAGAAAACAAAGACCCGTTCGCCGGTCGTCGATGTACGGGGTGTTTTGGAAGGATACACAATCACATCGTACTCAACCAAGCGCGCTATCATATCCGGTCCGGGCGGCAGCCGTGTGGTATTCGACGGTGAACAGTCTGTCATTGGTGGGGTGCTATGGAAAATTAAAATGCGGCCCAACGCCATTGAATTCCAAAATGGAACGCAAAAAGTTCTTCTGCTTTTCGACAAATCTTTATCTTCCGTTAATACTGTTACGGGAGAATCAAGCAGTGGAGAATCCACAACACCGCCTGCGGTTTCAACGCCGCCGACAGTGACAACAACCACTCCATAACTGATTGGTCAGTATGAGCGAGCAGGACACAGGACCCGGTACACCCGCAAACGGGCTTCCTCCTGAAGCAGTTCAGGAGCGCAGGGGCGGGGATCGTCGTAAAATCAATGCAGGCGCCCCGGGTGGCGTGGATAGACGCTGGTCCGACCGGCGTAAGCAACGCGCGAGCGAAGGCCGCGAACGTTATCTGGACATGGTTCAGCGCGAACGCGCCATGTTTATCGAACAAGGCGTTTCCCGCTCGACGGAACAATTGCTCGATATGGCGGGCGCCGTCGGTATTTCCGAACTGGAAGAGCAGCAGGGTATTCGTGACCGGGCGACCGGGGACCAGCTCAGATCCGTATTGCCTGTTCAGGCATGGTTGCCGCTTTCGATCCACCTTATAGGCCTTCGCGATGGCGTTTTAAAAATCGCGCCTCTGAATGAATTGAATCAGCGTCAGATCGACGCGCTTATATCCACGGCAAGCCGTTCCGGCTTTCGTATCGATAAGGTAGATATTGAAATGTGGGATCGTGCCGAGCTTCTCGACACGCTGCGATCAGTGCACGATTTGTCGGCAGACCGGTGCGAAAAGACTTTGGCGTTATGGCTCGCAGATACAGATAACGGTCTTTTGTTAAACCAGTTTCAGCGCGACATGCTGGCGGAAGCCTTGCAGATGCGCGCATCTGATATTCACCTTGTCAACGACAGCGGCGCAGATGCGCCGAACTGGATCCGATACAGAATCGATGGCGACCTTATTCCCATGCATCTTCTGCCCGGGGAGGCCATGGCGCGTCTGACCACTCTTTTGAAACGGGATGCCGGCTTGAACTTCGGGGATCGTGTGACGCCCAAGGACGGACGTTTTGGATTTATCTGGCAGGGCCGAGCCGTTGACGTTCGTGTTGCTGCGGGACCGCAGGGGCAGGACGGGGAAAAAGTAACGCTTCGTCTGCTTGACCGCGCCGCGCTGAAGGGGTTTGACGAACTCTTTCGAAGGCACGTTGATGTGGGCGACTATCTCGCCAACCTGCTTTCTCCGGAAATTAAAGGGGGGGGCGGTCTTATCCTGCTCTCCGGACCTACGGGTTCTGGTAAGACGACAACGCTTTACGCTTGCGTGCAGCAGATCGACAGGCGCCGCAAACATGTTCTTACGATTGAAGATCCGATCGAATATGAACTGCGCTACGCCACGCAATGGCAGGTGCGTCCCGGCGTGCACGGCGGGGAATTCGCCGATCTTATCCGCGCCGCTATGCGTCACGATCCGGACTATATCATCATCGGGGAGATGCGGGATTCCGATACCGTGGAAACCGCGCTTCGCGCCGCTGAATCCGGCCACACGGTTATTTCTACTGTTCACGCGGATACGGCGCTTCAAACATTTGAACGATTAAGATCTCTCATGCCGTCTGATCGGGAACGGTCATCTACCTTTACTCTCGCGCAGCAGGTGCGCGCGATTCTGAACCAGCGCCTTGTCCGTACATTATGCCAGGGCTGTGCGCATCATGAAAAGCTGGGTGATGTTCTCCGGCCCCATGAGCTGGAATCTATCAACCTGGAAGGGGATGTCGGCATTCGTACGCACAACGGAGCGGGGTGCGACTTATGTAACAGGACGGGTATTTCCGGAAGAACGTTATTGCTGGATGCTATTCTCATAACTCTGGGCCCGGCGCAGAGAAACGAAATTTACGAAGCTTTAATTAAAAACGTTAATGATATCATTCATGAAGAGGGCGTTATCGTCCACACGCGGCGCGATGGTCTGGTTGAACTGATCCGCAGCGGGCTTGTGGATCCGAAGGCGGCCCTGTCATACCTCGAAGATTGATATTTCAGGATTTTATAAATGAGACAATGGGTTGCCGAGATTGCTTACGATAGCACTTCTGGCCCGAAAAGGGCTCAGGAGTCCTTTTATCTTCCACATGAAGAGGACGTGCGCGCGGCTGTAATGAAGAAGGGCGGCTATGTTCTTTCTATCCGTCCGCATGAACGATCCCCATTGGAAAGATTGTTTGCCAGATCAAGCTGGTGGCAGGTTCAGTTGTTGCGCGGGATTATGTTCCGCTCCATGTCGACATCACCCGGCGTTGCCTTCTGGAAGATTATCCAGGCAGAGACCAATCCTATGCGTCAGAACGTTTTGGCGCCGGCCCGGGAAGCTCTTGCAAGGGGGCTTGGAGTTATTGACGCCCTCAAAGCGCTCAATGTTTTCGACAAGGGGACGCTTGCCATTCTTGCGGCATCCGAACGCGCCAACAAATTGTATGAAGGGATTCCTCATGCTATCCATTCCATCACGCAAAAAAAGAAGAACGCACGGGCCATCATGGGGACGATGGGGTGGTTAAGCTTCGACCTTATCTCGATCGTGCAATCGCTTTACTGGGGAAAGGATATGATCCTCGGGTGGTTTCACGGAAACGCGCCGGAAAAGCCTGAAGAACTTGAAAAATATAACCGCGTCGTCGCCAATCTGGATCTCACGTGGGATATTTTGATTTATTCGGCGTTTGCTGTCGGCGGCTTTATGATCTGGGCTGTGATTTCTTTCTGGCTGAACCGCGGTAAGGCAGACTGGCCTACGGCGAGCCTCGTTCGTAAAATTCCTTTGATCGGCGCCTATCTGCGCGACCTTGGTTTTTCTGACTCCATGATGGCCTGCGCCCGAATGATGCGCGGTCTTGTGCCGATCAGCGACGCGCTGAAACAGGCG